>CAZQTT010000069.1:0-12610 GCA_964596255.1 uncultured archaeon | reverse complement strand
CCCTACTGCCGGAATATAGTTTAAAAATTTTATCATGGTTTATCGTCATAAAAAGTAAATTTCAAACGGAATACGATTATTTCTGTAATTAAATTCGTTCATTGTCTTATTGCGTGCAGATTAAATTTGTATGTATTGAGAAATTATAATGAATCTGGATAATATAACTTTTATTGCAAGCGGCCCGCCATAGCAGCATTATTCTTCAAGGAAGAGCATTCCCAAAAGGTGGAAGAAATTGTAGAAAGATCCTCTCAAACTTATACGGTTAGCCAAGCTTATTCAGAAGTGGCAAACGCGGCATGGAAAAGGGTACTCCTCTATAGTGAAGACAATGAGCTGGTGAGAGAGGCAGTCGGTAGAGCTACAGATTTCATAACTAAAGTTTGCAAAGTAGAGCAAATGGAGGATATCTTAATCTTAGCTTTCGAGTTAGCATTGGAGAACGAGATAACGGTTTATGATGCTTTGTTCATAAAACTTGCAATCGATCTGGATGGGGTAATGGTCACTACTGACCGTAAACTGAGCAATAAGGCAAATGAGAGCAGCATAGCAAAATTTGTGAATTGCGTGGGCTAAATTATTATTCTATTTTGGTCTTTAGTCAGTGACTTGAATGAAATAACATGGATTTGCTGGTGAATTAACTCTTTTACACTATATTATGTTCTATCCAAAAATATTTTAACAATTTTTTAAACCAATGTCCATGAAGTCATCCAGAATTAGTGGTTTCTATAAACTCTCCTTAGAAGATAGGCTCTCAGAGGTTAAAGAGTTCGCCGATTTAAGTGATGAAGAAGTCAATATAATAGCCCAGACCGGCAGTCTGGATGGTGGTGTAGCTGACCAGATGATCGAGAATGTAGTAGGAACTTTTGAGCTTCCTCTGGGCGTGGCAATCAATTTTCTTATAGATGACCAGGATTACCTTATACCTATGGCCATTGAAGAGCCCAGCGTTGTCGCTGCTGCCAGCAATGCCGCCAGGATGGCCAGGGCTGAAGGAGGGTTTACTACTTCTGCGACTCCTCCCCATATGATCGGCCAGGTCCAGTTATTGAATATGACTGACCCTCATTCTACCAGAATGGAGATACTGCGCTACAAAGAGGAGATAATCAACATCGCCAACGAACAGGACCCCGTTCTCCTTAAATTCGGTGGAGGGTGTAGAGATGTTGAAGTTAGGGTGGTAAACTCTATCAGGGGTCCGATGGTCATTGTCCATCTTATTGTGGATGTTAGAGATGCTATGGGGGCGAATGCGGTCAACACCATGAGCGAGGCGGTTGCACCCTACATAGAAGAGATCACAGGGGTTAGAACCCACCTGCGAATAATATCCAATCTCGCCACCCTGAGGATAGCCAGAGCCAAGGCAGTGTTCGATGCAAATACTATAGGAGGGGAAGAGGTTGTGGACGCTATTATTGATGCCTACGCCTTCGCCAGAGCCGATCCCTACAGGTGTGCCACCCACAATAAGGGTATAATGAATGGCGTTTCTGCGGTGGTGATCGCTACCGGCAATGATTTCAGGGCAGTTGAAGCCGGAGCCCACAGTTATGCAGCCATGGACGGTTACAAACCTCTGACCAGTTATGAGAAAGATAAAGACGGTAACCTGGTGGGGACAATTGAGCTCCCAGTAGCCGTTGGTACCGTGGGCGGTGCCACCTCGACCAACCCCATGGCCAGAGCCTGCATGAAGATCCTAAGAGTCCAGTCAGCCAGTGAGCTGTCCAGAGTCATTGCTGCAGTAGGCCTGGCCCAGAACTTTGCAGCTTTAAGAGCATTGTCTACAGAAGGGATTCAGAAGGGGCACATGAACCTCCACGCCAGAAACATTGCCATGATGGCAGGAGCAAAGGACGATGAAGTAGATAAGGTGGTGGAAGTCCTCATAAGCGAAGGTACCATCAGGATGGACAGGGCAAAAGAAGTTCTGGAAAACATTAGAACAAAATAGCGGGATAATGAAACTATTGTTTAACTGAAAGAATTATAGACATTTATTAAAGAATTATAGATAGTTCTGGATGTCTTCCAGTATCTTGTTCATTTTCTTTTCTTCTTCCTCTTCGCTACTGGTGTCGATCACTACATGCTCTCCTTCCCCCAGCTCCTCTATCTTCTGGAAATTCTCCCTGATCTGAGGCAGTAGCTCCAGCCTGCCGTCCGATATGCTCTCCCCACCTTCTGTTCTCTCCTCGGCTCTCTCTTTGATCACTTTGTCGGGGGCATAAGTCTCAATGCACAGAAAATGTGCTCCCTCATTCTCTGCAGTTTTCTTTGCCGCTTCTCTTTGCCATTTCTTGCTGAAGGTGGCATCCAGGATAACTGAACTGCCTTTGCTGAGCTTGTCCTTTGCTCTGACCATCATTTCTTCATAAGTCTTCCTGGAGAACTCTGGAGAATATATTCCCTGTCCGTATGGCTCGTAAGCGTGTTCTTCAGGTGACATGCCGGCAAGCTCCTTCCTTACCCTATCAGAGCGGATCAATTCTATTCCTGTGGCTTCGGACACTTTTTTGGCTACTGTGCTCTTACCGGTAGCAATAATACCGCACACAACGATCAGTATAGGCATCTTTCACCTTATGGACTATCTTATATATGAGTGGGCCAGGTCAAAATATCTCTGGGCATCTTTGGCTGCTTCATCCTTTTCTTCCTGAGATATGTTGGGGTCGTCCAGCTTGAAGCTTATCACCTTGCCCCGTATATATGCTCTATATATCTTGTAAAAAGTGATCATGTCCATCACCTTATCATCACCCGAGTGCTTTGAATAGTACTCTATCAGCTTAGTTGAGAGATCGCTTCTCCCGTAGTAGTCCAGGTCCATGGCAAGGAAGGCTATGTCCGCTGCGGTGTCCGAGTAGCGGAATCTGTCGTTGAACTCGATGCAGTCGAAAATCACTACATCATCATCGGTAATGAGGACGTGCTCCATGTGGAGGTCCCCGTGGCAATCCCTGATCCTCTTATCCTTTATTCTGCTGTGGATCAACTCCTCATTTTGCTGATAGAATTTATCAGTATAGCTCTTGAGAGCTTTGAACTGCTCTTCACTTATGGTCTTCCCGATATATTTCTCCGTCTGCTCAAAGTTCTCGTCGGTGTTGTATTTGATGGCGGAGAGCTCACCAAACTTCTCTATCTCCGGAGATGTTTCGGCTTCGTTGTGAAATGTAGCTATCTTTTGGGCCACCCTGTCAAGCATTTCGTCAGTCAGCTCACCTTTCTGGAGCAAGTACTTCATCTGCCTGTCCATGGGAAGTTTTTTCATCCTCACCGCGTAATCTACCAGCTCTCCTTCGCCCCAGAACCTTAGTTTGCCGTCTCTCTCCACCACGGGGATCACATCAAGGTAATATTCTGGTGAAAGTCGGCTGTTGAGCTTTATCTCCTGTTCACAGTAGTATTTTCGCTTCTCCAGTGTAGAGAAGTCCAGAAAACCGAAGTTCACAGGCTTTTTAACCTTATAAACCAGTTTGTCGGTGAGAAAAACAAAAGAGATGTGGGTTTGAACCAGCTCCACTTCCGAGACTTCTTCTGAGTAAGCTCCCGGCTCCTGCAGGTCTTCCACAATAGATGACATAAATGTTCAGCTCTCAATAATTAAATAAGAGTATAAAATTCTCCCCCATCAGGTTCCTATTGTCCAGCTATGTAGATACTCTTTCTGTTTCTCTGTGAGCTCATCCATTTCTATGCCCATAGCTTTCAGCTTGAGTGAAGCCACTCTGTGGTCTATTTCTTCTGGAACCGAATAGACCTTGCGCTCCAGGCTGTCGCTGTTATCTTTAAGATACTCTGCAGTCAATGCCTGGTTGGCGAAGCTCATGTCCATGACAGATGCTGGATGGCCTTCTGCTGCGGCCAGGTTGACCAGTCTTCCTTCTCCCAGAATGTGTATTTTTCTTCCATCTTTCATGGTGTACTCTTCGACCGATGGCCTGACCTCTCTCTTGTCAGTAGCCATATCTTCCAGGGCAGGGATGTCTATCTCCACGTTGAAATGCCCAGAATTTGCGAGGATGGCACCATCTTTCATGACCTCAAAATGCTCTCCACGCAACACATCTCTACATCCGGTAGCGGTCACGAATACATCACCTACTTTAGCGGCTTCCATAGTAGGCACAACCCTATAACCGTCCATGACAGCCTCAAGAGCTCTCAGAGGATCAACTTCTATCACTATCACGTTGGCCCCCATGCCTTCTGCTCTCATGGCAATTCCTTTTCCACAATATCCGTAGCCACCAACAACGAAAGTCTTTCCTGCCAGCAGGATATTGGTGGCTCTCAACACACCATCTATAGAGCTCTGGCCAGTACCATACCTGTTATCGAAAAGGTGTTTGGTGTTGGCGTCGTTCACTGCCACCACAGGATAGCGCAACACACCTTCTCTTTCCATACTCCTGAATCTGATCACACCGGTCGTGGTCTCTTCAGTTCCGGCTATAACATTATCAATTAGCTCGGTTCTGTCCGAATGCAAAGTAGAAACCAGGTCGCCCCCATCATCCATAGTTATGTCTGGTTCCTGGTCCAGAACCTGATTTATATGCTTATAGAAAGTATCTCTATCTTCACCCCTGATAGCATAAACCGAAATACCATAGTCCTTCACCAGGGAAGAAGCTGTAGGATCTTGAGTACTCAAGGGGTTAGAAGCACATAGATGAACATCAGCACCTCCCGCCTTTAAGGTCCGCATAAGGTTCGCGGTCTCTGAGGTTACGTGCAAGCAACAAGCGATTGTTAATCCCTTCAATGGTTTTTCTTTCTCAAACTGTTCTCTTATCAAAGTGAGGACTGGCATCTGCCTGTCCGCCCACTCTATTCTCAATTTTCCTTCTGCCGCTAGGCTTTCGTCTTTAATATCGTAGTTCATTTAGGATCACTTAAGAGAGGTTTTCCCCTCAATTTATTAACTTTTCTCAATTCTTGGGCCTTGTTGGTTAAATCCAAGTTGTCAAAAAATGATTTTAACTAACTCTCTTTTTTAAAATCTTTATCTTTCTCATCAATAATTTTCATGATATCTTCTTTCAACCTCTTGGGAAACTTTCTATCATCTTTAGTAAACGACGCATCAACCTTTTTTTCCGTATCTTCCAGAAGCCGGTTCACCAGGCCATAATGTTTATCAAGTTGCGTTAGGACATAAATCCTCAACCTATCGAAATTATCCCTCACATCTTGCTCAGAAACTTCACTATTGTTATATTTTGAAGTTATATTTTCAATATCCCGGACAAACATATCCTGTATTACTTCCGGGTCTCTCAAACGATCTGAAAGACTTTCTATTTCTTCATAACCGTTCTTAGTTTTTACATAATCCATACAAAGGTTGATCAGCCGCCCAATTTCGTCAAGATAAGAGTTAACATACATGCCCCCAACTAAGTAATAACTGATTTAAACCTTTTTGATTTTTAATGTGGTAATAAACTATAGATCAAAGACCTCTAAAAACAGCTTGGTAACATACTCTCTTAAACAAACTTGTCTTTCTTTTTTTATCTTTTTAAATTGCTTTGCTCCAGCAACTCGTGGGTGGAAGATTCTTCTCTTCTCAGCTCGTCCAGTTCTTTTTTGATTCTTTCTGTCTGCTCCTCCACAATTTCCAGTATTTCTTCCTTTTCGTACCTATCTTTAAGCTCGAGTGTAGATATAACCACGGCCAAAGGGTTTCTCATTCTGTCGGCAGCCATATCGAATTGGGATAGGTTTTTGGCAAGTTGTTCCATGGCTGTCACTTTATCCTGCTCCACTTCATAAGCACTTAAGGCGAAGGCTATATTGCTTGCCAGCTTATTCAGCAGTGTAACTTCTTCATCGCTGAAATCTGTGTCGGAATGAATAGTAATTATGCCTTGCTGTTTGTCATGTATCAGGGGGATGGAGAGAGCATAGTTATGAGATTTTTCGGTACATTTCTGGCACAAACCACTGTCAGTGGACATTTTCATCGAGTGTCCTTGTAATGCTTTGTGGACTGATGGACATTTCCCAATAACATTTTTTATTGCTTCAGCGCCTACTCCCTCTGATTTAACAGGAACTGGCTCCCCATTTCTTATAACGGAAGCAAATATATCTTCATAGAGAAGCTTTAAGTTCTTGCAAACAGCATCCAGCACTATCTCAGGCTTCTTTATTCTGGCAACCACTTCATTAATGTCGGTTATGGCTTTGAGTAATCTATTCAGCCTTCTGAAATGAGTTATGTCCAGAAGTGATGCTACGGACTTCTTGGCCCCTGGTATCATATCAATGGTGATGAATATATGTTTATTATTTCCTTCCCTATCTACCATCTTGAATTCATATTTGTTTGGAGCATCTTCTCCCCTTCTTCTGGCGTAGTGGTATCCCAACATTCTTTCCATATCTTCAGGGTGAACGAACTCTGTCCAGCTCTTTTTCCCTTCAATTTCTTCTTTGCTGTAGCCCCAGATTTGTTCCAATTTTTTGTTTGCCATACTTATGGTAGTATCCTCTTCGATGACGATCATGGCTGTTCCTGTATGCTCAAAGGTAGCTCTATATCTTGCTTCACTTTCTTTTAATGCTTGCTCGTATTCTTTCTTATCATTAATGTCTCTAACCAGGGTCTGAACTAAGGTCTTCCCTCCAGACTCGAAAACGCTGGCTGAAACTTCCGCGGTGTTAACTCCACCATCTTTGGTTAAATAATTTGTTTCAAAGTTAACATATCCATCCCTTGAAACTTTACTTAAAGCCCAGTTAACTGCATCAATGCTTTCAGGAGGAGCCAAATCAGCCACATTTAGTGAGAGCAGTTCAGATTTTGAATATCCTGTGAACTTCAAACTTCTTTGGTTGGCGTCAATAATTTTACCTTTTAGGTCATGTATAACTATTGAATAATTGGAGTAATTGAAGAGGTTGCGATACCTCTCTTCACTCTCCTTCAACCTCTTTTCCATCTGTTTTCGCTCTGTTATATCTACAACGCCAGCTATGGCTCCATTGTAATTTCCATCCTCAGCATAGATGGGTGAAGTTTCTAACACCGTATGAATTCTTTCACCGTTCTTCCGGATAAATTCGAACTCCAGTTGCTCTTTTATACCCTCTTTTCTCCTTTCCATATAATTTTTAGCATCTTCAACACCCTCCTCATCCATGAATGAGAATAAATGCTCTCCCAGCATTTCCTTTTCAGAATAACCTAAGATCTGTGCCATTTTAGGGTTAATAAAAGTGGTATAGCCTTCTCTGTCGATAACCCAAATTCCTTCGTTGAGGTTTTCCACCAGCAACCGATATTTCTTCTCGCTGTCCTTCAACAACTCTTCAGCCTGTCTTCGATGTAAAATTACGGAGAAATGACTGGCGAGAGTTTCCACAACTGTTTGGTGCTGAACCTCCCCTCTGGTCAAAATAATTATGCCCCCATAAGGTTCATTTCCCAGGGAAAAACCGACAGTATATAAAGAATCGATTCTCAGCAATTTTTCAATTTCTTGACACCTCTCCCGTGGTAGCTTACCAATCAATAACCCATATAATCCTCCAGGTACCTTTTCCAGCTTACCTGTTGTGTACAATTTAGCTTCTTCTCCCATTTCACTGGAGTGACCTGTAAACTCCTTTAACTTTCTCATTACGTTGTTTACTTCCTCACTTTCACCTTCGAAACCAGCTAAGGCCCTGAGAGTAATGGCATCCAGTTTCCTATCATAAAGGGAAATTGCCACATAAGAATCCTTATTAAGAGAATGGACCGAATCAGCAAGGAGGTGACATATTTCATCAATTTCCTGCATGCGACTTGCTTCAGTAACAGTTTCATTGATTGTTCTTAATTCGTGAATATACTTTTTACGCTCTTCCTCAACTATTTTTTGTTCCGTAACATCTCTCGCAGAACCCATGATTGCTTTAGTATCCCCGTATGATACTGTAGACATAGAAAATTCCAGGTGCTTGACATCCTCTTCTTTGGTTATTATGCGAGCAGAATAAGTTTTAGGTACATCATAACCCTCTTGTCTTCTTTTTCCGAGTTGTTTCACTTCTTCCCTGTCCTCAGGATGGATTAATTTCCATATACTCATTTGGTACAATTCATCTTCACTATAACCAGCAACCTCACATGCCCTGTTGTTTACGAAAACAAAGTTATCACCTTGACATATGAAAACCACATCATGATTTTGCTCCACCAGAGTCCTGTACTTCCTCTCACTTTCTTTCAACGCTTTTTTGGCTTTCTTTTTTTCAGTGATATCAGAACAGAAAGCCATGAAATTACCGTTTTCCAGTGCTACAGCATTAAGATCAACATCGATTAGTGTACCATCTTTGTATTTGAGTTGTACCTCACCTCGACGACATTTCCTGGTTGATTTCAGCTGTTCAAAACCTTTTAGAGGGTTTCCATCACTCTCATTCAGTTGAGAGATAGACATATTGAGGATTTCATCTTTTGTGTATCCCAGCATTTCGCATGCAGCATTGTTCACATCGATATACTCTCCATTTTTATTGGCAACAAAAATAGCTACTGGAGAGTTATCCACATAAGTCCGATATTTTTCCTCACTCTCTTTCAATGCTTCTTCGTACTCCTTTCTCTCAGTTATATCTTCAGCTGTGCAGATGACGTACTCAACTTTTCCTTTTTCATCCAGCTTGGGAGTCTTGGTGACAGACAGCAGGCGTTCCTCGCCTTGAGCATTTTTCACCCATTCCTCAGTGAGGACTTTCCTCTTATTCGCGAAGACTTCTCTATTACCTTCTACACATGTATCAGCTGTAGCTTTATCAAGAATCTCGTATAAGCTCTTATTTTCCACATCACTTACAGTTAAACCGAGGAAATCAGCGTGAGCCTCATTAACAGTTCCACAAGTTTCAACATCTTTGAGATACCATACTTGGGTCTCCATATTATCCAGCAGAAGCTTCTGTTCTTGGGATTTCTTTTCCAGTTTCTCTTCAGCCCTCTTCTTCTCGCTTATGTCGGCAATAATAGCCATTGCATTTACAGAACCATCAGAATTGGTGAAAGCCGCCGTAGACATCTGAACCGATATCAATGAGCCATCTTTCCGCTGCCTGTAAACTTCCTTCTGCCTAATAATATGGTCTTCCAGCACCTGCCTGTGCCAACTCTCAAATTCTTTCTGCTTCTCTTGAGGCACAATAGGGTTATTATATCCTATAACTTCTTCCTTGCTCCAACCAAAAATCTGTTCGGAAGCAGGATTCCACACATTTACTTTCCAGTTCTCATCAAGCCCAATAATCGCCAGAGGTGAAGTATCAATAAAGTTCTGCAACATATCTCTTGTTCTGCGGACTCGCTCTTCTCTCTTCTTCTTTTCAGTTATATCGTGCTTAGTAATTATGTAATTTATTATATTACCGGTGCTATCTTTAACAGCAGTTATTGAGGCGTAGCTTATGAATTCCTTACCATCCTTTCTAACATTTCGTAGCTCTCCTTCCCACACCCCATCCTTTTTCACCCGATTGATTATCTCCGTTTTAGTTTCCTCCAGATGGTGGCCAGAAACAATGGTGTAAGGGTCCTCACCCAATAATTCACCTTTTTGATAACCGTGAAGCCTGTCATATGCGTCATTGGTGTAAATAATCTTCTCATCTGGAGATGAGATAGCTACCGCCTCTCTAGTTGTCTCTATAGCCTTAAGCAGCCTGTCCTTCTCCATTTCGGCTTCTTTTTGAAGGGTAATATCAGTTAAAAAGTTTAAGGTAGCTGGCTTGCCATCCCACTCAATTGAAGCAGTATTAACTTCAGCCCACCTGATATTCCCTTGTTTATCCTTAAATCTAAATTGGTAATTATCAGAGGGTTTTTTACCAACAACCCTCTCCTTGTAGCGGTTGAATACCAATTCTCTGTCATCAGGATGAATGAACTCAGAAAAAGGCCTGAACATCATTTCCTCTTTTGAATAGCCTGAAACATCCATTGTCCTGGAATTAGCATACATTATCTTCCCATCCTGCACCACTACAATGCCTTCGTTGGCATTCTCCACCAGAGCCCTGTATTTATCTTCCACTTTTTTCAGAACTTTTTGAGCTTTCTTGTGCTCAAAGTTCTCAATGAATTCCCATTCACCTTTTCTTACCACCAGTGTATAGTGGTGCCTGCTGGTCAGATCAGCTATCTCAGAAGTCTTGAGCTTATCAAAGGGATAAGAGCAGAGAGCAATTATCTTCTTCCCATCTACTTTCTTGTGAACCTCTTCTTCATAACTAATGAAATTTTTAAGGTTATCAAGCCACGCAGCATCCCCTGCAACCCTCAATCCATCGTAACCTTCAGCTAAAGACTGATTAAGTTTTTCAGCCCAACTACCAATTAATTGCTGGTTATCATTTGAAGTGTACCACTTATCGTAAGGGAAGATCTCCATACCTTGATTGGAAAGTTGTTCTCCAACAATCTCCTGAGCTTCTTCCTTAGAGAGCTCGGATGTGACCCAAATGCAATACTCCTTATTCTTAAGTCCTGCTTTGAAGTAAGGTACTAAAACTTCCAGTAAATCATCCTTGGTCTGATAAAAATGGCAGACATGAGTTCCCCAGCCTATTTCACCCAGAATCTCAACCCCTGAATTTCTATTCTCTTTTTCGTGTGTAGGAGTAGGAGTGTTGAACAGCACAACAAACGTAGTTCCCTGGTGGTTGTCTTTCAAGCGAATGGTGCCCCCATATCTCTCGACTGTTTTCTTAACGATATACAGTCCCAGGCCTGTTCCGTTGGTGCTAACACCTTCTTCAAAGACACTTTCTCTTAAGTCATCCGGAATACCTCTGCCGTTATCAGTAAACTCCAGTTGACAGATATTACCTCTATTTGTAATTTTGATATCTATTCTGTCTGCACCGCCATGGGTTACCGCATTCCTCACCAGATTGTCAAAGATAGAGCTCACAGAATCATCTGCCATAACTGTGCAATCACCTTGGATATTGAGGGTTACATATCCTTCATATTTAATACAGACAGGATGTAATTCATCACTGAGGTTCAAAGGTTTTAGATTTCCTTCTGAAACCATGGATTCAACTTCTTTCATCTCTTTAAGAAAGTCAGCACTTCCGTCAATCTTTTTGAAAACGTCTTTCAGTAACTCATCGTTTTTAGTGTCCTGATAAATCTCCAGAATGGATCTGATGGTGGTTAAATCATTTAAGACGTCATGTCGCACGTTTTTGTTAATTAACCTTAAAAGGTCGAGCATGAGCTTGGAGACCCCACAATTTTTTAATGATTATTGTAATCATAAAATTATATAAGACTTTTCCTGAAAATTAATGATAAAGATTAAAATATTGAATAAATCATACTCAAATTATATTAATACATATTAAAATATAATGATTGTTTCAAACTTACCCATTAAATATAGTCTATTTCACAAATTAAGGTCATCTAACCCAAAAAGGAAGATTAGTAAAACTAGAACAGAAAAAACTCTTTTAAACGATTTACGAGATGATTTCTTGCGTTGCTAATAATAAAATAGTAAATTTTTAATAATATTTTTATCCACTCTATATGGGGTCATTTATTAGGATTTCAGATTTTAAAGACGAAATAGAAGAAATCATGGAGAATATGGATTGCCCTAAAGACTTTGTATGCTATAAAACCGATTTTGAGAACTTATGCGAGTTTAACGAATTAGGTATTGAAGATTTTATTGAATGCGGAGATAATTGTGAATTTTCTCCTACAATCTGCCCATCCGGATTTGACTTTGGTGGCTCATACTTTTGCAATTGTCCGCTAAGAGTCTTTGTGGCCAAACAATTGAAGAAATAATTCTCTCACATGGTAAATCATATGATGGGTTTGAATAAAGTTAGAGTATGGTAAGAATAAGTAAGAGTAAAGCTGCTTTTATTGCAGTAATAGTAGCATTGTCGTTCTTGTTTGTCGGTTCAATCGCTTATCTTGCTTCATTTCAAGATTTACATGAAATCCAGTGCGAAAATGACTGCAGAAAGCTCAATTACGATTTTCACGACTGTAAGTATGACGGGATATTTGATACTCAGGGCGAATGCTGGTGTAAAAAGAGTGATGGAAACTTAGTTCAAATTTGGCATCCCCCGCATCACCATTCCATGAAGGGCCTGCCCTAGAGTATTCCTGAGTCTTGCGATTTATGAAAGGCTGATAATAATAACTTTAAGCTGAAATTTTCAGTTCAAGAATTAGCATCGATAAGCCTAATAAAAGATAAAAAAGTGGTTTATTATTGCTGGGTTGGTTGGGTTGTGATTTATAGGATGGGGGTTTTCTTCGGCTAATTTGTATCTATCTGTTTGACCAACCCAGTCTTTTTTAAGTAAATTGGACACCTCTCCAACCGGTCTCCAGTATTAATTTAGGTTCTCCATATTAATAATACTAACTGATTTTGAGTCTATGATTATCATATAGTATTGACAAGTGTGGACACGCTTCAAGCTAGTTTTTCCGGTTTTATTTTCTTTAATAATCTCTTTAACATGAAGTGAACCCCTGTTGGTGGACAGTGAGTTAAGCTATACTATTTAAACTTAC
>CAZQTT010000068.1:0-13297 GCA_964596255.1 uncultured archaeon | reverse complement strand
TTATTACACTCAACACAGACTAAAAGCCTGAAGATTTCTGCTAAACAATTGTTAACTTTGACGGTTGGCTACTATGTCTTCGTACTCATCAAGTTTTTCCAAGGTGTCTATACTATATGGTGAGATATACACTCTATCCAGAAATTTATCTACTGAGCTATAATAGGCACCCATCTGCTCCCACAATTTATTTAGCATTTCAGGGACTTGGTTGACTTCTACTTGTTGAACATATAATTCAGGCTCTGCTTCAACCGCTTCGAACCAGATATTTACTTTCATACTTTCCATGCTATCACCCTCTTCCATACAGTATACTTTCTATTTGTTTTTTAAATGATTTAACCTTCTCTCAATTTCCCCCAGCAGTACTTAGCTATTATTGCATACCGGGTTTCCCTGATTGAACTTCAATCTCATAAGTTATAATTTTTTGTGTAGTGCAGTTGGGACAGCTAAACGTGATTGTTCCTTTTTGAGTCTTATGTTTTACTTCGGGCGCAGAGTACAAGAAAAGGGTTTCACCCTCTGCATCTGTGTATTTGGCTTTTGGGATAATATTGCCCAGTGTAGTTGCCCCTTCTACTCTATAACCCTCAACAGGGTTGTTGTATCCGTCCACAGTCACCAGGACATCCAGTAATTCGGTTTCATTACTGCTGAAAGTTAGAGGGTGATCGATCTTCTGGACCATTCTTGTCTGAGTTGATAAATTCCAGTTTTGAGAGGCATAGTTGTTGTAATTGACTTTGGTACTTGTAGAGCTGCCGTAAATCAGAGCATAAACATAATTTAGAGATACTACACCACTCTTTTTTATAGTGACCTTATCTCCACCAATGGAAACATCATAACCAGATAAGCTTTTCCAGTAGGAGGGATTTACGCTCTCGAAGGTGATCTGAAGGTCTTCTACCAGCATATTTCCCCCACTGGAAATCTGTTCTACAGTAAGATAAAAGGTTTTACTGCCTGTATGGGACATCGAACCGTGAGGATATTCCACTAGTTTTAGGTTTACGTCTTTTCTGAAAATAGACTGGTCCGACAGAGTAAGATAATTATTTCCGGCAACTTTCTTAAAAAGGGCCGTGTTTTCTATAACCAGTGATTCCTGGGGGTAATACAGATAATTGGGAGATACTTTTAGCCTGCTGGAAGTAATGTTTTTCTTTTGATTTATTCTGGAGCCATTGGGCAGAATTTGTTTATATTCAAGTGTTAAGTTGATTTTTTCAATATTAATCCTGGTAGACATGGTGTTAGGAGTTATCAAGAAAAGATATTGAGGATAATCTGCTTTCATGTCAATTTTATGGGTGTTTATAGTAGAGGGAATATTTTTAATGTCTGCAACTTGGTTTTCAAGACTATTCATGTGATCTGCTTCCACTTTCTTGCATCTATGGGGAATTGTGGACTGGACAGCACCCAGAAAGGTTACTACCAGCAAAATAATCAATATAAAACCGACAAGTGGTGATACTCCTCTGTCATCCATAGCACGAATTATGAAACTATATTATTTATACTTTCTTAATATTAATTTCATTACCGAAAAGTAATTCAAAAATCCATACTAAAGTGAGGGCAGAGTTTGTGGTTTTGCCCATGATGATGAGTGTCAATATATTGTAGAACAACCTTCAAAGATATTCTACATTGTTTTGAAGGCCTAAATCAGCTTTATAGTACCATTACTAAAATTATTAGCTCTTTTTAAGAAAACCAACCGACCACAAGGGTTAAGTAGTATTAAAACCATAGTACTATTGCAGGCTGGAGGGGGTGCTATAGAGACCGAGGTAAAATGGCGCCCAGGAAAGCTACCGGAAGGTTAAGACCCAACTGGAGTTCCGGGTGCTTTAGCTGAAGTCTCTACACTCCGGCCTGCACCATAAAAGCGGTTTTAGTATCGTCAATCAGTAACCGGCTTCTGTTAGCTTTTGTTTGATGATCTGGGCAGAGTTTCTCAACGCTTCTTTCTCGCTGTCACTCAAATCGTATTCAATCACTTTCTCTACGCCGTCCTCCCCCAGAACAGCGGGAACGCCCACCGCCACATCATTGACACCGTATTCGCCCTGAAGGATGACAGAAGTTGGTATCTCTTCTTTAGTGTCCTCCACAACCGCCTTTACCATCCTGTATATGCAGACGGCTGGACCATAAAAAGTAGCTCCCTTTCTCTTGATTACTTCGGCGGCCACCGACCTCGTCCTCTCCATTAGATCGTCAAAATCTATCTCGGCGGTTGCAAGAGACTCTGCAGGGAACATGCTGTCCCCATGCTCCCCAATTATGTAGGTTTCCCCTTTACCGTCCATGGAACTGGCATTCAGCTGGTCCTTCAGCCTTGAGGTGTCGAGCAGGTTACCCATCCCAAAGACATTTTTCCTTGGTTTTCCGCTTTCCTTCCACATTATGTAGGTCATGAGGTCCATGGGATTACTGACCACCAGTATATTGCTGTCCAAGCCCTTCAATTTGCCGGCAATATCCCTTATGATACCCGCGTTCTTTACGGCGAGGTCCAGCCTGGTCATACCCGGCTTTCTGGCCATACCTGCAGATACTACCACTATATCACTACCTTCGAGCAGTGAGTAATCCGTGCCCCCCACTATCTGGGGATAGACGTCCATTGCGGCGGCAGCATGCCTTAAATCCATTGCTTCTCCCACTGCCACATCCTCGAATACATCCACTAGAGCTATTTCATCCACGTCCATTCGGAGAATACAGGCGAAAGCCGAGGTTGAGCCTATCCTGCCCGCTCCTACAAACCCGATCTTCATGTCCATCACCCAAAGGTCCACAGTGCCATACAACCATCGGCAATTCTGGCATTATACTCTTTGGCCAGCAGAATTCTTGCCGCTTCGTAGGCTCTGGAGCCGATCTGGCACACCACTATTATTTCTTTCTGTTTGTGTTTATCTAAGGAATGTATTGATTCTCTCAACTGGTCGAGGGGTATGTGCACCACCCTTTCATCCTGGATGTGCCCTTTTTGGTGCTCTTCCTCTGTCCTGACATCCAGTAAAATGAAATCCTCGTTCCTGTCGAACTTATCCTTCAACTCGATGATGGAGATACTTTCTACGAGTCCTTCCACCTTGTTCTTTATCATGTTGGCCGCATGGATGACGGGATCTATCCCTGTAGAGAACGGGGGAGAATAAGCATGATCCAGATTGGTCATATCATCTACGGTGGCTTTGAGCTGAATAGCAGTAGAGATGACATCTATGCGCTTGTCCACCACTCCATCACCCACTGCCTGAGCCCCCAGGAGAGTGCCGTTCCTGTCGGCGATCAACTTAAGCCTCAAGTTCTTTCTGTCCGGGTAGTGATGGTACCTATCTGGCCCCGGAACTATGGAGGTTATCACATTGTATCCCATCTCTCGGGCCTCTTTTTCGCTCAATCCGGTTGCCGCCACATTCAACCCCATGGTCTTGAAGATCATGGTTCCCATGACCCCCTTGAACTCGCTTCTGCCTCCGGTGATATTATCTCCAATGACCCTCCCGTGCTTATTGGCTACAGAGCCCAGCGGAGTGTATACGGACTCTCCAGTGGGAATGTTCACGTTTTCCACACAGTCCCCGCCAGCATAAATTGAGGGGTCGCTGGTCTGCAAATAGCTATTGACCTTAATACCTACATCTAATTCAAGACCAGCACCTTTTGCCAGCCTGACGTTGGGCCTAATGCCGGCAGCAACCAGTACCATCTGAGCATCCACCACTTTATCCCCAATCTTGACCCCTGCTACTTTACCGTCCTGAGCGATTATCTCCTTCACCTGGCTGTCAGTCCTAACTCTAACTCCGTTGTCTTTTAGGTGTTTGCGTACCACCAGGGACATCTCGGGGTCCAGCATTTGGGGGATGATGGTCTCCATCAACTCCACTACGGTCACTTCCATACCCAGTCTGGATAAAGCCTCAGCGCATTCCAGCCCTACAGGCCCACTTCCCACCACCACAACTTCTTCCGGGTCCTCTTCTTCCCAGTAATCCGTGATGGCCAGAGCATCGCTGGGGTTGGTGAGCTTGAACACTCCCTGAGCGTCAATGCCGGTGATGTTCAATGTGGTGGGTTCGGTTCCGGTTGCCAGAACAAGGTAATCATAATATACCTGCTCAATGGTACCTTTCTGCTCCACTTCCACCACTTTCTTGGAGCGGTCTATATTTTTAGCCTCCCCTTTTATGACGTCGATGTGCTTCACTTTCTTAAAGAAATCAGCGTCTCTCACCATGCCGTAGGGTGTGGACTGTAAGTCCGTGATGTTGTGTATCAATCCCTCTATGAAGTAGGGCATGCCGCACCGGCAAACCGATAAATACTTGCTCTTTTCGATAACAGTTATCTCAGCACTTTCATCTCTTCTTCTGGCCCTTGAGGCCGCCTTGAATCCGGCAGCACCCCCACCAATTACCACTATCTTTGACAAAATTATCACCTCAAACCCTATCAATAACAATCCTTTAAATGCAAATTAACCTGCTTTTATATTTTATTTCAAGCCCTTGGCATGACTTACCACGTGCTGCAAGACATCTTTAACCATTTCTGCTCCCAGCTCCACAGCCTTTGGCGATCCTGGAAGGCAGAATACGGCTTTATCACCCAACAGGCCTGCAAGAGCTCTGGACAGGATAGCATGGCTTCCCACTTGGTCATAACTTTTCGCTCTGAAGATCTCTCCAAAACCATCCAGCTTCTTGGTGAGGATGGGTTCAATGGCTTCGATGGTCAGATCCGAGGGGGTTATTCCCGTCCCCCCGGTGGTGACCACCGCATTTACGTGCTGCAGGGAGCCAGTGACCTCCCGGTATATCCTTACCGTATCGTCGGGGATAAGCCTGTAGTCCATCACATTATACCTGGGGGAGAGCTTGTCCACAATTACTTTGCCCGAGCTATCATCCACACCTTCCCCTTTTAGCGCTTCAAGTGCTTCTACACCCCTGATGTTACCGTAACTCTTCCACTTGGATGTGGAGATAGTTACTATCCCCACCTTTATTTCTATATCCACTTCATGCTTCAAAACCAGTCCTCCAGAGACATCTGGCTAACTTCCAGCTCTTTAAGCTTTTCAGCTGCCTTCTTAACTCTCTCCCTGCTGAAATCGTGCTCCTCACATAAAAACTCTATTAATCTAATTTCTTCGGGCTTGCTGAACTTTATGGAATAATCATCTTCTACTGGTGGGTTCAGAAAGAAGTTCCTTATCTCCTGGAGATTGTCCCAGGATAATTCCATTGCCGATAGGGCAGTGAAAATGTCGCCGTTCTCTGTAATGTTTTTCAGGGCTTTTTTGGCTCCTACACCCTTTACTCCTTCATTAAAATCCGTTCCCATGAGCAAATTGATGTCCACCAGCTGCTCTCTGCTGATATCCAGGGCCTTTAGGTTCGTCTCCAGGTCTATTACTTCAGGCTTCACTTCCACATAAACATTTTTTCCCGGTAATTTCCTCTTACCGGTAATAGCAAGGTTTCTGGCCAGCTTGGGGCTTCCGAATAGCAGGGAATCGTAATCCTGACTGCCGGTGTAGTTCACGTCACCCTTGATGCACATGTAGGCTGCCTGAGCCTCCCCCTCCGAGGGAGCCTGCACGTGCGGTATGCCCATATACCCCAGCAATTCCTTGGAAGTTTCCACAATATAATCGTTTATGGATTCGGCAGCTTGAGCATATTTCTTAACATCCTTTTCGCCTCGCTCAAGGGATTCTTTCCATTTCTTTTTCATTTCATCCCTTCTTTCCTTCCTGACATCCAGTTCTCTCCTCTTGAAGGGCGGTGGCTCGCCATCGAACACGAAAATGGGTTTTACTCCCGCTTCCACCATGTTGGAGATCCTGTAAAATATTCCCGAAAGGTGAGAGGTCACTCTACCCTCCGTATCCTTGAGAGGAGTTCCATCAGGCTGCCTGATTATAGAAATGAACTGGTAAATGGCGTTATAAGCGTCAACAGCTATTTTTCGTCCGGTGAAGTAATCAATACCCACCTTCTCTTTTTCCAGAATTTCTCCAATATCGCTCATGACCCCAACCCTCTAAACCTCTAAATCCTATATGGACTCTAACTTTAAAGCTTATCGCAGCTAATGAAGATTTTCAATGGCCTTCTTCAATTTCTCCGCGATCTCTTTGCCATCGACCTTACCCCTGAACTCCTTCATAACAATGCCCATCAGCGGTTTGAAAGCGTGTTCACCTTTTTCCTGAATAAAATCCTTCTTCTCTTCCACCAGATTCTCGATGAAAGAGTCCAAATCCTCTGTCTTACCCACTGATTCAACTATGTCCTCTTTGCTGGCCGAAGGATTCTGGCATAAAGTCCTGAGGGTTTCTTCTATTCCCTCTTTAGCTATCTTTCCTTCTTCTATGAGCTCGAAGACCATGTGGTAGTGGCTGGTGGTGAGAGGGGATATATCCACTCCATCTTTTCTCAGCTCTGCAGGTGCCAGGTAGAGCACGCGAGCAGCAACGGTGGGAGATAATCTTTCAGCATAGTGCTCGAAAAGCTCGAAGTTATCAGAGGATGCCATTCCGTAGGCCAGGTCTTTAGAAAGAGAGTATTTGTCCATATACCTCTTAGCCTTATCCTCAATGAGCTCAGGTATTTCTACTTCCAGCATGTCGTCGGTTATGGTGACGGGAGTGACGTCCGTCTCAGGATACATTCTTGCTGCCCCGGGGAGCGGGCGTAGATAGGACGTAGTTCCGTCTTCATTGGACTTCCTGGTCTCTTCAGGCACCCCTTTAAGGCAATATTCGGCCCTCTGGATCATCCTCTCCAGCGCACTGCTCACCCTTGAGGCGTCACCAGCAGCGATTATTAATGCATCCTCGTCGTCAGCACCTGCGGCCTGCTTTATGCCTTCTACTTCTTCTTCAGTAATCCCGTGGGCGGGAAGCTCATCTGTGTGGAATATGCCTCCCAAACCATACATTCTGGCAATATCCGCGAACTCTGTTCCCAACCTCCTCCCCGGCTGGATCTCTTTACCGATCAAGCCTGTGAATTTTTGGAGCTTAATACATTTTATCGATTTGGCTTTTTTCATTATCTTGGATTTAGTGTTCTTGAACACCTCGTCAAGATCAAATATCTCCTGTTCGACTGATGCTCCCCTGTTGTTCAGCTCTTCTCTTATTTCCAAGAGCTTTTGCTGCCTCTCTACCTCGTATTTTACGCTGGTATCCAGGATATCCAGGGTTTGAACTCCTTTTATCTCCACCCTGGCCCCATCCCTGATGGAGATGTTGACGTCCTGTCTTATGGTCCCCAGACCTCTTTTGACCTTCCCCGTCGACCTGAGCATCATTCCCAGCCTTGAGGCTACTTTCTTGGCCTGCTCGGGGTTCTTTATGTCCGCAGCCGTGCCTATTTCAACTAAAGGTATTCCCAGCCTGTCAAGAGAGTATGTGGCCTCCCCTATTTTCTCCTCAATTTTCCTGCACGCTTCTTCTTCCAGGCAGAGACTGTCCACACCTATTCTGTCTCCATCTACTTCCATGTAGCCATTAAAGGCGAGGAGAGCGGTTCTCTGGAAGCCGGTGGTGTTGCTTCCGTCGATAACTATTTTCCGCATCACATAGACTTCATCCGCTGGCGCCATGTTCAGCATTTTGGCCACCAGAACCGACACCTGAATAGCCTCTCTGTTGAGCTCCCTCGGGGGCTCCTCGTCCGCTTCGACCAGACAGGTAGTATCGTAAGACTTGTAAATGAATTTCTTGCTGCGGGCAACTTCCTCCTGAGCAGCTTTATCCACTTCCCCTATCTCACTTCTCTTGGACCTTAGATAGCGGAAGAACTCAAAATCTGATTCTTCAACATCTCTGTGAGTAGTAGGACAGCAGCAAAATAATTTATGTTCAGTGTCGAGCTGCTGATGGATTTCGATTCCCACTTTCAACCCCAAGGACTGGTAATCACTCATTGAAGGGCTTATGACTTTACGCTTTTAACTGTTTTGGCTTCTGGCGTTAATCACTACCCTTTTAAAGAAAGATGTAAAGGTAGAGATATGGACCCTCAGAAGTATTTCGATGCTCACATCCACTCAGAAGGGAGAAGTGTAGAGGATCTGATCACCATGTCCAAGCAGGGGATAAAGGCTGCCGTCACCTGCGCATTTTACCCCATCGAACCCCGATACCAGGAGACTTTGATCGACCTTTTCCGCAAATTGAGCAAGTTCGAAACCCACAGAGGGGTCAAAGCAGCAATGGATCTTTACACTGCAATCGGCATCCATCCCAGATGCATCCCACCTGCTGTAGATAAAGTGCTGGACTTTATGGAATGTGATGATAAGGCTGTTGCTTTTGGAGAGATCGGTCTGGAGAATGCCGGTGATAAAGAGATAGAGGTGTTCCTCAAGCAGCTCAAGCTGGCCAAGAGGGTGGATAAGTGCTGCATAATCCACACACCCAAGAACAACAAACAGCAAGTCACTGAAAAGATAATGGGTATTCTAAAGGGGCTCGAGTTCCCACCAGAAAGAGCCGTAATCGATCACGCCGGCACAAGCACAGTAGAAATGATACTCAACAAGGGATTTACTGCTGGTTTAACTGTTGAAGAGGGAAAGCTGAGCGAGCAGGATGTGGCGTGGATCGTGGAGGTATTCGGTAGTGATAATATGGTCCTTAACAGTGATACGGGATTCGGCTTTTCCACAAGGATTTCAGTGGCCAACGCCGCTCACCTTCTGGAAGACAAATTCGGGAACGGTGTGGCCGAGAAAGTCGCCTGGAGCAACGCGGTCAGATTTTTCGGGCTGTAGGTTATTTTCCTTAAGCTTAATCGGCCAAAATCTTTTCTTCAATCTGCTGGCAGAAGTCCTGTGCCTCTTCATTTACTGGAACTATCTCAATATCTTGTGGTGAGCTCACACCCAATCCCAGTTCCACTGCCCGGGCTATCTGGTCCTGCTGGAATACCGTACCCCGGGAGACTTCGTTAGTGGTCCCATATGTCCTTAAAGTGGCAACACCCACCGCATCGAGAGCAATTCTATCCCTGCTGGCCAGCATGACCCCCGGCTCCATCAGGGTGCCGCTTGCAGGACCTCCCTTAGAGAATCCCTTGATGCCGTCCATAATAACGTAATCCGGTTGGTAGGCAGTGTTTATCTCCGCTATCATCTTTCGCTGGTGAGGGGAGCGGTGGAGCTCCGACATATAATCGTGGCCATTTCTTTCAGCAACCATGCCCACACTATTCTTGAGGGACATGGTGAAATGACCACCGAACTGATGGGTTTTAAGGCAGCATGTCTGAACTATAGAATCGGCATCCGCAAAAACACGGGGGAATAAAAAGCCGTTCTCCCAGTGACTTCCCGGTGCATCCTTCTGGACCCAGTCCTCAGAGTGGAGTGCATCCAGAACAACCACCTCAAACCCCTTCTCCTGAGATAATTGCATAACCCCCATATCCTGAAGCACGCTGGCAGTGTTCCCCATGCCACTTCTCTCCGCCAAAACAATATCTGTGGTACTTTCCTTTAGGTTATCCACTATTGCAGAGAGAGTTGATATGTGAGTGGCCGCGGGGAATGGATCGGCGCTGTTGTAATTGGCTTTGACGGCAACTCTACCCGAAGGTGGTTCAAAATAGCTCACCAGTTCTTTTATTCCTTCCTCCCTGTCATCAGTTTTAATTACATAAACTTTGGCTCTTTTATTTGATGAAGAATTTTGCATTGGCGTCCCCTCCTCTGACTGGTTTTTCAGTCCTTCTTCTACCTTCTCTCTACCTATACACCCGGAGAATGCGAACGAAGACAATATACCTATCCATTTGAGAAACTCTCTTCTATTTACTGATCTCATGGTAACTTACCTCTTTAATTGAGGTAGGGTTATTCTTTAGCTGAACCTTAATGATTCTTTGGGTTGCGATTGTTGTGCACGCAATATTCCATTCTTTTACCCTGTGAGCTTCAACTGCCGTTCAAGCCAATTTAAGGTCGATGGTTGGCATAAAAATCCTGTAAACGCTTTGAAGCTGCAAAATCAGACACACCAAATCTATAAATATGTTCAGCAGCATAGGAATTGAAGTTATGGCCATCAACCGAAAGATTGTTGTCTTAATCGCTGCAGCCGTTTTGTTGTTTGTCGGTGCAGTATTTCTGGGGAACTGGTATGATGAACCATCAGATGGAGCCAGAGAGCTTGATCCAGCGGAGATAAGAGAGTATGAGGGTGAGGATCTGTCTGCTTTAGATGATTTCAGGGAGAACTCCATAAAAGGTCCTCAATATATCAACCGGACAGAGTACAGGTTATCTGTTACCGGGCTGGTAGAAAATCCCTCTACATACACCTACGAAGAGGTCATAAGCGATTATCAGAACTACAAGAAACTGATTACGCTCCACTGTGTAGAGGGATGGAGTGTCAAAATCTTGTGGGAAGGTGTTCTGGTAGAGGATATAATTGAGGATGCTCAACCCACTGAAAATGCTACAGTAGTTATATTCCACGCCCACGACGGCTACACCACTTCTCTCCCCCTGGATTACCTAAAGGAGAATGATATAATACTTGCCCATAAGATGAACAACGTAACTATACCGCCTGAAAGAGGGTTTCCCTTTGAGCTTGCGGCGGAATCCAAGTGGGGTTATAAATGGATCAAATGGGTAACCAAAATCGAGTTGTCCAGCGACACCGATTACCGCGGTTTCTGGGAGAGCAGAGGGTTCTCCAACGAAGCTGATGTTTCTTCCAGCTTTTACTAACGATTATGGATATTGATGTGAATGGTGGTTTGATTAGCTGTTACTGACTCAGCTTCCGGAGTAGAAGTTTAGTCTCACCGGTTCTCCGCCCGGCCTGTAAACTGTTGCATTCCCCGGGATGGGGTTGAGGTTCATCTTCTTCTGGAATTCTGTCTGTGCCTGCCAGCAAGAGGAGTTAATCAGAAAAGTGCCCTTGTAGAAGGTCGAACCGTAGGTGTGCACGTGACCACAGTGGAGTATGTCCGGCACTTCATCGATGACCAAGTGATCCTCCTTCTCGGGAGCTATCAGGGCCCGGTTACCGTATATGGGTGCCAAGTGCCTTCTTTTCAGCATTTCGGTCATGCACTGGTGGGGTGTGGAGTAATCCACTTTATGGAGTTTGGGGACCATGTCATCAATACTTCTGCCGTGGTAGATCATCAGCTTGACCCCCTCCACATCCAGCAGACAAGGATTACCTACGTGCATTACATTGTTGGGGAACAGGTCCGCGAATTCTGAGGGAAGGGCGGGTTGAGGCTCTGCCTGCCTCACCGCATCGTGGTTCCCCGGAGCGAGTATAATTTTGACGTTGGAAGGCATTTTATCTATCTGTCTGGCAGCTTCCTCGTACTGCTGGTATATATCTATAATATCCAGCTCTTTATCCTGGTCGGGGTAGATACCCACTCCATCCACAATATCTCCAGCTATAACAATATACTTTATGCTCTCGGCAAGTCTGACGCTCTTATCATTACCTATTTCACAGTTGAGCCATTTGACAAAAGTATTCCAATCGTCCCAGATGAAGGTATTGCTTCCGAAGTGGGTGTCAGACATGAACAGCATATTAAAGTCTCTGTTGGTCTTGTTGTTGCCGTTCAGGGGAACTTCAGGGTGAAGCAGCCTCTCAGCAATTATGTTCTGGCCTCTCAAAAATCCTTCTACTCCGATGACCTCGTCACCCAGGACCTCTTGTGCCTCCTCTTTGAGGTTTCCCGATGCCACAACGCTTATCCTCCCTGTCTTATCCTCCAGGTCGATTATAATGTTGCCGTTCATGCTTTCTCTAAGACCTGTTACCAGCCCGATCACCTTGACTTTCTCTGATTTTAGTTTTTTAACACCGGCTATATCCACAGGAGGCATTCTCTGGCGGAGTATTTTGGAGATTTTATCGTATCTGGAATTGAAGTACATCACAAAATCTTCAATATTACCTACGCACGAGCTACGCCCAGTAATATCCCTCAGGACATTAATGTCCTTTTTTTGCTCCTGCTGATCCTTTTGTCCCTGCCAGCCCTGCTTGAAGTGAGATTTAACACCATTATCAGGTTTAGCGATCTCACCGTTTGCTTCCCTTTTTTCACCATTTTTGGATTTGATGGACTGGAGAATGGGGGAAACATCTTCTGGAGTGATGATAAAACTGTTACCAGCTGATCTACAGGCTTTGTCCACAACGATGTCCAGATGCTTCTCCGGCTCCTCCTTCAATATCTCTATGACTGTGGGATGAACATTATACCCGTGCATGGCAAACTTGGTAACAATTAACCTGGAGCTAATATCCCTAATCATCTATCATATTTCCTGGCGATGTATTTATTTACCTTTTCGTTTGGGGTGAATGTAATGAGTAAAGATAGGGTAATAGGGATAGTCAAAGATGTGGCCTCTACCCTTGCTATAGTCGCCATTATCCTGGGTATCGGTTTTGCTCTAACAGGAACTTATCCCTTTATGGTAGCAGTAGAATCAGGGAGCATGGTTCCCCATATGCACCGGGGAGATGTGGTATTCCTTGTCAGCCCCGATAGAACCGATATAGTTACGTGGAACGAAGGAGTGAAGAGCGGTTACTCCAGCTTTGGTGATTACGGAGACGTGGTAGTGTTCAAACCCAACGGAAATGATGGTAGGACTCCTGTTATTCACAGAGCCATGGCGTGGGTAGAGAAAGGCACCAAGCTGCCCAACGGCCAGACAGCCAGCAATTCAGGCTACTTGACCAAAGGAGACCACAACCCAGTGGTTGATCAACCCTCTCTTACCAGCCCGGTCAAAGAGGACTGGATAGTTGGTGTCGCCAAATTGAAGGTTCCTGCTGTAGGTTATTTCAGCCTGATGTTCAGATAGCCAGTATTGCTACTAGAGAAAGTTGGTTTTTAAGCCTTGATTTTCTGACCTTGAGTTATATAATTTAGCTTATAAAGAAGTATAGTTGTTGACAAGGAGCGAGATTTACCCTAAACTTCTTAATTATTAATAAATAAGAAGAGTTCCTCTCCAAGCGATTCAATTAATTATTCTTATCTAAACTTTTTTATGAAAAATAATAGAAAGGCTTATTAAGTTTAAAAACAATATTATATTGTTAGAGGGGTGTATTAAGGCATAGGGTTAAAGTAGGTTGATCCCTCCTGTGCTTATGGTTTACACTCCTCTAACACCATTCTAAAAAATACAATTATCAGTAGTTCGTAAAGTATTTTATGTTTTTGGCTTAGAAAAGTCCTTT
>CAZQTT010000067.1:0-13784 GCA_964596255.1 uncultured archaeon | reverse complement strand
ACCTGAACATCACTTTCCGCCGGGACGAAGAGACCAAAAGACCCAGAGTGAACAAACTGGCTTCCAGACTCGACAGAGAACAAAAAAGAGAAGGCGAATACTATTACTACTTCTAGTTTTGAGGATTGCTCATAAGACTTTTAAGTCCTTCATTTTGCAAAAGGTAGAGGGAAACCAACCCGACGCACTAGTAGTTATGATTGCTCCTGGGAGTGGAGGGATCAGAAGTGTGCAAGTGATTATAATTCCCCCCTAACCATTTTGAGAGCCAACCCTGCTAAACCCTAACAACCATTACTAAAAAAGAGAAACATTAAAAAATAAAAAATTATAACTATTTACTATAAAATGTAGGTTGGAAGTTATTTTGAGAGATGGAAGTCATGATGAGTTAGGAAGATGTCGGGGGTAGTAAGATCACGAATAGCAAAAAGAGTTCAGTTGAGTTGGTAAATTTTCTTGTCCTCTCAGAAAAGAGGAAAAATGTTCTTCTTTTGCTGAGGGAGGGTCCAAAGACCCTCTATGATATAAGGACTTCGTTGGGGGTCACGTCCTCGGGGATAATCCCACAGCTGAGGAAAATGGAGGAGAGGAGTCTTATCATCCAGAAAGGGAAAACTTATGCTTTGACGGATATCGGGCGGTTAATATCCAAATCCTTCTACAATTTTTACGGTCTTGTCAAGGTAATTGAGGAGAACAAGTATTTCTGGGAAGACCATGAGATCACGGCCATTCCAGAAGAGCTCTTAATGCGAATCCACGAGTTAGGAGAATATAGTGTGTATGAGAGCAATCCCACAGACATGGAGAAGCCTCACAGGGAATATATAAAGAATCTCCTGAGCTCTAGCTGGGTAAGGGGGGTTTCACCTGTATTGCATCCCGAATATCCCAGAGCCATTAATACTCTTGCACAAAGAGGTGCATACGTCTCCATAATTATGACAGAAGAGGTCTTGGAGAGGATAAAGAAGGACCACATGCCGGAATTGAAAGAGGGGCTCGGGTATGATAATGTTAGATTCCTGGTATGCAAAAAGGATATTGGGGTAGCCTTCACTGTAACGGACGTTTTCCTCTCCATGCGCCTGTTCCTCCTCAAAGATGGTACCTATGATTTTTATCGGAACATAATAAGCTATGAGAAATCTGCCTTAAAGTGGGGGGAAGACCTGTTCAAACACTTCGAGAAGGACTCAGAACTAATTGAGCAAGCTCCCTGAAGACCACCATATGAACCTACTCCCCATGAATTACAATACTTCTGAGGAATGTTTTTCTGGTGGTGGCATACGGATGGATATACGCTACACCAATAAGCCAGCTGTGAATAAGTATTACCGCTTCGAACTCCATTAACTTTAAGAGGACCAGGACCAGAACAAATAAGTGAAAAATATAGTGTATAGCCTGAAGCACTCTTCTGGTTTTTATCAATCCCCAGCATACAGGAAAGGTGTTCAATCCGGCGTAAGAATCTCCTTTTACATCCCTGCAGTCACATATGACGGTATTTACAAAGCTCTTGAGAAAGAAGAAGGAGAACACTACAGGCAAATACATACATCCATTCATGTCAGCAGATAAGGGAACACAGGAAAACCGCCCACGTAAAGGCCACTACAAAATTTTTTACTTCCAAACCGTCTTTGAGCTTGATGGACAGACCCTTGATCGTTACACCCTTGCTGTACATGAAGCCCATGAAAAAAGGGAAAAATGCGGCAAAAGGTGAGAGCCTTAAAAATGTGAGGATGAACAAACCGATCAAAAGAGCAAAAAGAGCCACAGCAGCGACGAGAGTTCTGTTTGCACTGATCTCATCAGAGCGATTTATTTCATCTTCCTCACTCTTCACCGTTCTGTCAAGTGTATAGACCGAGTAAACTATAAGCCCGGCTGCAAGGCATAAAAGAAGAATAGGGTCAATTTTGAGAAGTAAAAAGGCAACGTATAGTCTGAAGGCACCAGATATTGCCAGAATGGTAGATGAGTTTAATAGTTTAAGTGTTCCCAGCACATCCCATTAAAAACCTCGACTTCGGTAGATATTTTAAACTATAAGAAATATTTTAAGCCTATTGTAATATTTCAAAGCGGTTAAAATATTTTAAAGTATTTGAAGCTTTAAAAACCGTTATAATTAAATAGAATACTGGAGATAGGTTTTATTGGGCCAAATAAATGGTTGACCCTGGAAAAACTCAGTGAGAGGTTGAACCTTTGGGGGTCGGAGGGGGGTCGGAACCCACCCATTTTTACCTATTTTTCTTCTTTTCCCTTTTTTCTTTCTGTGTGTTCCCTGCCAGCTCTCCATAAATAAAACCGCTCTCCTCTATAATTGACCAACTCCCCTCCCTGAGGAAATTCGTTACTCAGAGGTCTGATCAAACAGTCAGCGCCTGCTGACCTCGCCACATCAATTATACTGGAAAAAAGCTCTGGAGGAGGCCGAATAGAGTATACCAAACCCACATTTTCGTAAACACTCATATCGGGGTCGGTAATATCATCTTTGACGAAATCAAAACCCCGGGGGTTGATATCCATTACATCAGTTGCAATGACCTCAAAACCTGCTGCAGATAATTGAATAGCAACTTCCCACTTCTTTCCTATGCCTACCTCTACAATCATCTGAGGGGCATAATTTTTAGAGATGAACTCGCCAAGGAGTGTTAGGGGCATAATTTTAATATTGAAAGATTGGAGTATATATGTGCTGTCCATAATGATCAGAAGTTATAAACCAACAGATTTTCAGGACATAGTAACTATTGAGAGAGAGGCTTTCACTCCCAAAAATCCGGCCTATGACGTCTTTATGTACATTTCCCACGGTGATGACTTTCTGGTAGCAGAGATGGGTGGTAAAGTTATTGGTTTTGTATCAATAATGGATGCCGGTGTTGATGCCAGAATAATGTCCATCGCAGTTAAACATGAATTCAGGGGACAGGGTATTGGGACAGTTCTTATAGACAGGGCTATAGGTAGAATCAGAGAAAGAGGTAAGTTGAGAGTTCTGCTGGAAGTAAGAACGACCAACTACACCGCCCAATTTTTGTATAAAAAAAAGGGGTTTGAGACCATCTCGACTATCCCCTACTACTACAATGATGGTGGAGACGCTTACCTTATGGAACTTATCCTTGCTGGTCAATGACCTCTAGGAACTCTTGAATTTTGGGATTTTTCAGTACATCTTCAGGTGGAGTTTCCTTAAAAATATCGGAAATCCCCTTGCACAATGAGATAATAGCCTTTTTGTGGTCTGCTTTGCTTTTATGGATGTGTACCGGTTGGATACCCATCTCCTCGTAGAAACTAAAGTGCCCGTTGGCGAAACCTGCCTCCTCAAAAAACCTTTTCATATGGTACAATGTTAGGTGTAAAAGTACTAGTTCTTCTTTGTGCATCCTATCACCTGCCAACCCAATAATCATGTTTTTAGAGTAGTAATTAAACTTTTTCGTTACCCCCTCCTTTAAGTTACATTGACATACATTGACATATAAATATAAATTAATTAGTTAATTACATATTAGGTAGGATTAAATATACCTAATTTTAATTCCAATTAAGTTTTAAACAGTGATTGACTATTTTTTAAAATTATTTCAATGTTTTAGTAAATAAAAAATAAACCTGAAAACAGTAAGTTTAATATACGGAACCAGAGAGGTGAAAGCAATGCAACCCAAAGTTGGTTATTTAATCTGCACCTGTGGAGGTCAGATTTCTGAAAAAATAGATATAAACACTTTATCTCAAAAGACAAGTGACCTTGACTGCATAAACAATTTTAAAGTGGTCGATAACCTCTGTAAAGACACATCACAGCTAAAGGACGCACTTGAAGGATGTGACAGACTCCTACTTGCCGGGTGCTCTGAACGATCATCTCTGACTCTCAATGAGGACCGGATAGAGGACACCATGGAGGAAGCAGGTTTGAACCGGGCGATGTATGAAGTAGCGAACATACGAGAGCAGTGTGCATGGGTCAACGGTAATACAGAGAAGGCCATTGATATGGTAAAGATGGCCCACACCAAATTATTGACCAACTCACCAACTTCAGCCCCCCAGATAACGGAGAAATCACTGGTTATCGGTGGAGGACCAGCAGGAATGCAGGCTGCAATCGATATCGCCAAGTTGGGTATGCCTGTTACCCTGGTGGAAAGCAACGCCTACCTCGGAGGTCACACATGCCAGATTCCTTTTCTGTTCCAGTGTGAAGGCTGGCCTTCCATGTGCACCAGCAAATGTGTGGTCCCGGTTCAGGCCAGAGATACCCTGTTCACCCAGAACGTCAATGTACTGACCAGCTCACAAATCGATGATATTGTAAAGGAAAAAGGGAATTTCAAAGTTAAAATAAACAAAGATGCACCATTAGTCGATCCCGATAAGTGTATCTCCTGCGGTGAATGTGCTGAGGTCTGCCCTGAGGAGGTAGAGAACAAATACGACTGCAACATGACCCCCAGAAAAGCTATTGACAAGGACTTTCCCCTGGCAATGCCGGACACATACAACATAGTGGAAGAGGCCTGTACGAAATGCGGTGAATGCGTTGAGATCTGCCCCACTGATGCCATTGATCTGGATGCCCGGCCTCAGGAAGTCGAGGACACTTTCGGGTCGGTTATCCTGGCAACCGGTTTTGAGTCATATGACCTGAACCAGCTGGAAGACCTCAATTACGGGGATAATGTAATCTCCTCCATGGAAATGGAGCGCTATATAGATAACGGTTTCCAGGAGAATCCAGAACACGTCGTCTTTGCCCTGTGTACCGGCTCTCGAGCTGAAGAAGGAGAGGAAGGGATGCCCTACTGTTCCAAAACCTGCTGTGGAGTTGCTGTTAAACAGATTAAAAGGTTAATGGGTATGAGCCCTGAAACCGAGATCACGGTCATCTACAATAACGATATCAGAACTTATGAGAGAGCTCTGGAGCAATTCTACCAGGAGGCGAGAGAACTCGTTGATTTCGTTAACGGCAGGATCTCAGAGGTTGAAAAAAACGGCCAGCTAAATATTATAGTTGAATCACCGGAGGGTGATGAAGAGGAGCTGGAGGCCGATATGGTCGTTCTGGCAGAGGCTCAGCTTCCTGGTGGAGTGGACATCATAAACAAACTGGGATTGAGAACAGACAAATACGGTTTCCCCATGGAATTCCAGCCCAGAATCTTCAAACCTACCGAATCTTATGTTGATAGGGTTTATGTTGCCGGTGCTTCTGCCGGACCTAAGGTCGTCCAGCAGAGCGTGGAGCAGGGGAGTACCGCAGCATTGAGAGCTATTCAGAATACCCATAAAAAGGCCCAGAAATTCATTTCTACTGTGGATGAACAGAAGTGCTCTGCTTGTGGATTATGTGAGAAGGTTTGCCCTCACGCAGCTATAACTGTAAATGGTGAAGCACTGGCACAGGTTGACCCTGCTTTCTGTCAGGGTTGTGGGTTGTGCATGTCCGCTTGCCCCACTCATGCTCTGCAGCTCACCAACTTCCAGGATAAACAGATACTTGATCAGGTGGATGTGGGCTTTGATCATGTCGGGGATGAGCCCAGGATACTGGCGCTTCTGTGCTACTGGTGCTCCTACGCTGCCGGTGACATGGCAGGATATGATAGGCTGGACCTCCCTCAGAACGTGCGGACCATGAGGATAAGGTGCTCCTCCTCCATAAACTCCGGAATTATCATGGAGCTGTTCGCCAGAGGTGTTGACGGTATTATTGTGTCCGGTTGTCCACCCAACAGCTGTCACCATGCCATAGGGAACTATATGATGGATAAAAGAGTAAAGATGATGAGTGACTTAATGAAACAGCTTGGCCTGAGTCAGGACAGACTGAAATGGGATTACGTAGGAGTTGTGGGACACCATAAGCTGAAGAAGTATATTGATGACATGAACCAGAACCTTAAAGAACTGGGTCCCATCCACAAGAGGGGATAATATGAGAGTTATTGTTAATTGGGCGGCGTCATGTGGCGGTTGCGACGTATCACTTCTGGATAACCAGAACGCCCTGAATTTCGCCCAGAATAATGAAGTACTTTACTGGCCCGTAGCCGTAGATTTCAAGCATAATGACCTAAAAGAGATTGAAGATGGTAGTGTAGATATGGGGATAATAAACGGAGGCATAAGGACTTCTGAACAGGAAGAAGAAGCCAAGATAGTCAGAAACAAGTGCAAGATTCTCGTTGCATACGGTGCATGCGCCTGCCTGGGAGGGATTCCGGGGCTGGCAAACCAATTCGATAGAGATGACGTCCTCAATCGTGCTTACGGAGAGCTGGGGGATTCCGAGGAATTCACCATCCCTCAACCACAATCCGAAGTTGATGGTGTAAGTCTCACTCTCCCGGAGTTCTATGACTCCGTTAGACCTCTGGATGAGGTGGTGGAAGTGGACTACTACGTCCCCGGCTGCCCTCCATCCCAGCAAACAATAGATGAGTTCCTCACATCCATGCCTGATTCAGAGAAAAAAGTATTCGCTTCTGACAAATCCCTGTGCTATGAATGTCCCAGATACGACAGCAGGGATGATAAGAGACTAGAGAACCTCTACAGGCCACATGAAATCAAACCGGACGAAAGGTGCCTGCTGGAGCAGGGTGTGGTTTGTCTGGGTTTTGCTACCCGCGGAGGTTGTGGAGCGAGATGTGTTAACGTTAACATGCCCTGCAGGGGCTGTTACGGAACACTTCCCTCCATGGTGGACCCCGGGGATGCCATATCTGCTCTGGCTTCCATAGCCGGAGAGTGGGAAGATTATACTCCTCCTGCCATGATTCATCGTGTCCTGGATGCGGTTAAGGATACTACCGGGGTGTTCTACATGTTCTCCTTGCCACACTCACTGATAGACAAGCTGAAAGAAGAAGGGAAAGAGAGAGGAGATGAAGATAAGGAGTAGTGATAAATTATGAAAAGAGTCACCATCCCCAACACCAGGCTGGAAGGCCATGGGAAAGTAGATATTCTGATCGACGATAATGATAACGTTCAGGATGCTTATTTTCAGGTAGTAGAGTTTAGAGGATTTGAGAAGTTCTGCGAAGGGAGGCATGTAGAAGAGCTGCCCAGAATAACCCCCAAGATATGTGGAGTTTGTCCTGGAGCGCATCACATGGCGTCATCAAAGGCTACCGATGCGGTCTATGGGGTAGAGATACCTTCTGCAGCCAGAAAGTTGAGAGAGCTGTTCTATAACGCTCATATGGCTCACAGCCACATCCTGCACTTCTACACTCTTGCCGCCGCCGACCTTATATTGCCTGAGGCGAATGCCGCAAAGCGGAACATATTTGGACTTATTGAGGAGCTGGGAAGCGATGTGGGTAAAGAAATAATCCAGGCCAGGAATTACGCTCAAAAGATACAGGAAATAATCGCAGGTCACCCCACTTATCCCGTTGTATCCATCCCGGGTGGGATGTCAAAGCCGCTGGAAGAAGATGACAGACAGAAGATCGAGGAGATGGCCAAAAAGCTGGTGGATTTCGGTAAACACGGGTTTGAATTATTCCACCAGTATGTGGCAAAGAACGAGGATATTAAAGAGCTTATAGGCAAGGATTTCTTCACTCAGAGAACCCATTACGCCGGAATGGTTGATGATAACGGGCATGTCAACTTTTACGACGGAAAGATGAGGATTACCACTCCTGAAGGTAAAGAGCAGGCTTTATTCGATGCCCAGGATTACTCTGAACACATTGCAGAGCACAGCGAGGAGTGGAGCTACATAAAATTCCCCTACCTCAAGAATGTAGGATGGAAAGGGATTGTAGACGGTCCTGATAGCGGAGTCTACAGAGTTAATTCTCTTGCCAGGCTCAATGTGGCCGATGGCATGGCCACACCAATAGCACAACAGGCTTATGAGAACTTCTACGACTTCTTTGGGAAGAAACCGGTCCACAACCTGCTGGCATACCATCTGGCAAGGCTGGTGGAAATAATGTATGCTGCCGAGAGAACCTACGAGCTTGCCGTGGACAACGAGATTACCAGTAGAGATGTCAGGAGCAATACTGGAAAGGCCTTGGGTGAAGGAGTTGGGGTAGTAGAAGCACCCAGAGGAACTCTATACCACCACTATACAACGGACAAGAAGGGGATAACCCAAAAGGTCAACCTCATAGTAGCTACAGTCCAGAACAACGCCGCCATAAACCTGTCCATCAAAAACGCTGCCCAAAACCTGATAAATAACGGCGAGCCAGACGAGAAGTTGCAGAATAAAGTGGAAATGGCTGTAAGGGCTTACGATCCCTGCCTGGCCTGCGCCAGCCATAAACTGCCCATTAACGTCAAATTGCACAGAATATGAATATTGATTATGAATCCAATATGATACTGGTATTGGGCCTGGGAAACCCCATTCTCTCTGATGATGCTATTGGACTGCATGTGGTGGAAGCCCTTCACAAAAGAGGTTTAGAGGGAGTGGATGCCAGAGAGTGTTTCAGTGATCTGGACATTTTCGAGGGGTTGACCTCTTATGACCATGTTATCTTTGTTGACGCTGTAGAATCAGGTGGAGAACCAGGGACAGTGTATAAAGTATCTTTGAGCGATATAGCGCCAAAGCTTAGCACTCACAACTTTGACTTGAATTTAATCAGGTATATAGAATCAATGGGGGACAATAAATCTCAGGTAACTGTGCTTGCCGTGGAGGCAGGGGACATCCAGACCATCTCAGAAAAATGTACTCCAGAGGTAGAAGAGGCAATTTCCAAAATTTTAAATACTGTGGAAACTCTTTCTATGAAATTGAATTATCAGCAAAAAGTTTAAAAAGCAACTCATCCCAAATATTTGGACCGAATCATGATTGAGAAAAGACTACTACAAAAAACAACTCGAGGTGTGTAGATGATAAATCTGGTCGAATTGCTTCTGACCGCAGAACTCTATAATAAGAACGAGAACCTTTCGGAAGACGACATCCCCAAAGATATTAGGAAGGTCTTCTATGGCAGTAAAGGAATAAAAAGACCCTTGATAATCAAGCTGGACATGGCTCAGGAATACTGTGGAGACCTTAAAGAGGCTAAAAAAGTCCCTTTTATTGATTACAACACTTTCAACAAACAATATACCCTGACCTCTTTCGATGTTGCGGCCAAATGGTTCGTAGAGAATGCGGGTGAAGAAGAGATAGAAAAGAATCCTGTCCTCGCTTATTATTTTGAGAATTACGACTCCCTGGGAGTTTCCTACGAGAAATCAAAGCAAACGAACGCCCCCAAACACAGCGACCGCGAATGGCTGAGGAACGCATTGGCAGAGATGGAGAAGAACGAAGATACGGCTCAGATGCTCGGCCTGGTTAGGGTCTTCTCCCCAGAGGATATTAAAGCCAACTTCAGTGAGATCGCTCTGGATTCAAGTCAGGTTGATGAAATAAAGAAGATCAATATCGCCCTCAACGAGAGGGACTTTTTAAGGAAAATCGGTATGATCGACATCGGGAAATTGCTTTTCATTGGTCCTCCTGGAACAGGCAAGACCACCACCGCAAGGTCCCTGGGCAGGGAGATAGGGCTTCCTCTGGTAGAGGTCAAGTTATCCATGATCACTTCTCAGTTCCTGGGTGAGACTTCCAAGAACATCGAGAAAATATTTGAGATATCCAAAAGGCTCAATCCCTGTATCCTGTTCATAGACGAGTTCGATTACGTGGCCAAAACCCGAACCAGCGATGAGCATGCTGCAGTGAAGAGAGCAGTGAACACCCTGCTGAAGTCCATCGACGAAATAAATCTGGTGGAGGACGGTGTCATACTCATCGCCGCTACCAACCACCCCAACCTGCTCGACTCCGCTGTATGGAGAAGGTTCGACAAGATAGTGGATTTTCCCGAGCCCTCGGATGTAATGAGGAAGAGGATCTTCGAGCTGGTATTGTCCAAAGTTCCCGGCAATTATGAGATAGAGGAGCTTGCAGACCTGACCGAAGGATTCACTGGAGCTGAGATAAACCTGGTGGTCAGGGAGGCAGTATTGAGAGCTCTTCTCAAGAACGAGCATAAAGTTGACCACGAAGACCTCATGAATGCCATAGATGACGTAAAAGCCAGATCAAACCTCAAGTATTCTTTTGCCAAATGAAGGTAATACTGCTGGGCACTGGCGATTCCCCGGGGACGCCAGTAATAGGGTGCCACTGCAAGACCTGCGAAGACGCCAGAAAGAACGGATGGGAAAGGCGGAGGTTCTCCGTTCTGGTCCAGAACGGCAGCAAGAACATAATCGTGGATACCTCACCAGACCTCAGGACACAGTTGCTTCTAACCGATGTGGACAGGGTTGACGCGGTTTTCTGGACCCACTGCCATTACGACCACTTTTCAGGTTTTGGAGATTTTTATAGGGTGCAGAGAGACGTGAACGTCTATTCTTCCCCCGAGGTTCACCAGGATATTGAGAGATACATGGAGTTCATGAAATACAGGAGAACTGAAGTAGAGACCTACCAACCCATAGACCTCTTTGACATGGAATTCACCCTCCTGGACGTTAATCATCCGCCCCTGAGAAGAAGCCACGGAATAAAAATAGAATACGATGAATTCAAGGTAGTCATCAGCGGCGATACGAATACGGACATACCCCCCAAAACCATGGAAGAGATTATGAACCCCGACCTGTTCATCGTGGAGGCACTGGCCCCCGAAACATACAGGTTCAGGAAACACATGAATGCCAAAGAAGCTATGGAGCTGGCAAAGAAGGTCAACGCCAATAAGACGGTATTGACCCACCTGGGACACTTCTTCCCCCCGCACACAGAAGCAGTGAAAAAATATCCTGTGGGCAGAGACTTCCAGTGCTTCTCCTTTGGACAGGATGCAGAGCTGAACGAATTCATTTAACTGTTTTCTTATTGTTGGATATGAGAGTGCTCGGTCTGGATATCGGTGGTGCAAACCTGAAGTTGAGCTGTGAGGATTACAGCCAGATCATTTATTTTCCCCTGTGGAGAAAGTATCCCGAATTGAGAGAAAAATTGGAGGAGATTAACGCTCAATTTAATCCTCAAAAGGTGGGTGTGGTGGTCACTGCTGAATTAGCCGATTGCTTTAGCAGCAGAGAAGAGGGGGTAAAAACTATATTTGGTGCAGTTCAACACGCCTTCCCCTGCGAAGTCCTGTTCCTGGATACCAACGGGGAGCTCCAGCTTTTTGAGGACATTAGTAATCTTGATATGTTCTTCGCCTCCAACTGGGTAGCCACTGCTAAGTTTCTGTTATCAGAGGGTTGGCAAGATTTTATTCTAACGGATATAGGCTCCACCACCACAGATCTCATTCCGGTCTCACAAGAGATCATGGCAAAGAGAACGGATCATGACAGGCTTAAGAGAGGAGAGCTATTTTACTGCGGGGTGTTGAGAACTCCCGTCTTTCACACCCTGCCGCAGTTCGATGTACCTCTAATCCCCGAGTATTTCGCCATCAATGGTGATGCGTTCGTTGTAACAGGAGATTTGGCTCCCCATGATTACACATGCGACACCCCCGACAGCAGGGGAAAGAGCAGAGAAGAATGTATGGCCAGGTTAGCGAGGACAGTCTCTCTAGATGTAGAGGGAAATGAGGAATACATGGAGGCTCTGGCTCTGGCGGTTAAAGAAGAAGTCATCAATAAGACAGGTCAAATGATGGAGAAAGTGGCAGCGGAGAATATGTTGAGCAGGGTTTTAGGGTGCGGTGTGGGAGAATTCATTCTCCACAAAGCAGCACTCAAGGCTGGATTAGAGTATTTACCACTAAAGAACTACTACCCTTGCACTGACCTCCTCCCCGCCTATGCGGTCTCCAGGCTGGTGATAAATGAAATATAAAATAATGGTGAAGATAGGGGGTAGCTGTTCCTCCCATTTGCAGGATATAATCCCAGATCTGAAAGAGTGTGCTGACCATGCAGATGTAGCTATTCTAATTATTCCGGGTGGGTGGATATTTGCCGATATGGTCCGAGATATGGAACTAGACAATACCACAGCCCACTGGATGGCGGTTAAAGCAATGGATCTTTATGGACACTACATATCTTCTTTCGGTATCGATACCATAGAACCCTATCAATTCGGTATTGATGTCTCCGGCGTCAATGTAAATGTTCTACTCCCTTATAGACTGGTTAGAGCTTACAATGAGCTTCCTCATTCCTGGGAAGTCACTTCCGACAGCATAGCTTTATGGGTGGCTTATAAGATGGGATTTAAAGAGATTATAAAGCTCACAGATGTGGATGGTGTGATGGCCAACGGAAGACTTGTGGAGGAGGTGGATGCAGAGAATATCGCCTGCTTGAAGACCTGTGTTGACGGATATTCTCCTGCTTTGATCCAGGAATTTGGTCTGGATATGTTTGTTTGCAATGGTTTGAAGGGGTGGGTAAAAGATTATATATTGAGAGACAGAGCAGAAGGAACACGAATAAAAGCTCATAAGTACTAATATAAAGGATAGAAAATGGAAAGGAGGTATATCATGGAAGTATATAGTTGTGTATCATGTGGAGAGAACCTCTTCGGAACAAACTTTGTTAAACTTCCCTGTCCGGCTTGCGGTGAGGCAGTTTATAGATGTAAGAGGTGCAGAAAGCTTTCCAACTCATACAAATGCGGTAATTGCGGATTTATTGGCCCATAAACAAAAAAATTGAATAAGCAAGGTTAGAGGTGAGTGATATAATGGGAGAAGTAATAATGAAATTGAAAATCATGCCAGCTGATGTTAATACCGATCTGGAGAAGATTAAGGAACAGATTGTCAATACAGATGAAGTGGATGTTCGAGACTCCGGGATACAGCCCATCGCCTTCGGTCTGCAGGCCTTGACCATTGCTGCTGTGATGCCCGATAAGGAAGGAGTAAGTGACAAGTTCATCGAGAGCATCCAGAACATCGATGGAGTGGAGAACGTAGAAGTAGAATCCGTTGAGTTACTCTGAGGCGATAAATGAAACCTACCAGAATCGTTACTCCCCCCTTGGGAGCCAACGCCTACCTTCTGGATAAGGCTCTAATCGATGTGGGGGGAGATACCCAATTTATTTTGGATAAGCTATCTCAAGAGCTTAAGGATCTGGATTACCTGTTCCTAACTCATGCCCACTTCGACCACGCTTCTGCGGCTGCGGATGTACAGAAGATCGGCTGCAAAGTGGTCATGCATCAGGAGGAATACGAGCTCTTGAAGGCCAATATGTCCCAGTTCTTCGCCCGGATAGAGCCAGATGTGCTGGTAGAAGGCAATGAGACATTTGAAGTGGGAGACATTAACCTTAAAGTTATACACACTCCGGGCCACACTGCAGGAAGCATCTGCCTGTATGAGCCGGAACAGAAATGGCTGTTCAGCGGGGATACCGTTTTCCCCCACGGCAGCTTTGGGAGAGTGGACCTGCCCGGTGGCAGTGCTTTTCAACTGGTGAAATCCCTCCAAACCCTTTCCGAGATGAACGTGGAGATGATATACCCCGGTCATGATGATCCGGTGGAAAACGGAAACCATATTTCCGACTCCTTAAAAATGGCCAGAGAGTTCCTCATCTGAGCACATCAGTACTATAGAGCTGTAAAAAAAGTATAACTTAGTTCTAAGGTAATCAGTAGCTCACAAAAAAGTTTATAAACTTGGAGAATTTTTATTATACAGGATAACATGATGTAGGGATCTAAAGCCCCCTTAAGTGTTATTTTCAGAAATTAAAGGAGGAATGGCTT
>CAZQTT010000066.1:0-13842 GCA_964596255.1 uncultured archaeon | reverse complement strand
GGAAGGGGCGTTGGACTAAAATGAATAACTGGTACTACTTCTCCACCTACTTCAGAGGTTATGAGGTTTCCTCTAATCCTTCTACTATTGTTGTGAGGGGTGTGAAGGTCTATGGGTATGATGCTAAAAAGATGTTTGCCGATGGGCTGGTGAAGGCCCAGCAGATAGTTGCTGAACTACTCAGAGACTATTATAACACGACTGGAGAACATTATGTTGTTTATTATTCTTGTTATCGGTTGGCTGGGAAGCCTCATTGGGTGGTGAATTCGGGGGTTTCGGAGGTTGTCCGCTCTATGTTCGGAGGCAATGTAGACATTCACGCTGGAGAGGGCGATGTCTTGAGGTGTGATGCTTCACCCGATGAAGAAGGCTACCCGCAATCACATGCTGAGGTAGTGACCCAGGACCGTGAGAAGGCGGAGCATTTCCTGGACCTGTTCACCGGCAACTACCAGAGAAAGCTAAGCAAGCTTAACAGTAAGGTGGAGTCCTTAGAAGCAAATGTGGCAGGTGGTTTGTCGACTGAGAACCTGAAGGAAGTATTAGGTTCTTATGTCAGGAACTTGGAGGAGCGGATTGATCGTCTGGAGAGGTTGATTACTGAGGCCAACGGCAGGTACATCAGGGAGGTTACTCAGGCTCTTAATGCTGTTGCCACCACCATGCTCCGCCTGGATAACTTGGAACAGAAGCTGTCGGGGGTGGACTATGGCTGAACCCATGAGATGTGAGGTCTGCGGAAACAAGCTCAAGAACGGGAGAATTAGGTTTTGCAGTGATTTCTGTTATAAATTTGGTTCTTCAAAGCTTTTTCAGGTTTATAGGGAGGTTGAGGGTTGCAGAATAGGTTATTGCGAATTAATCCGTAAGGTTGGGCTTGTTTATGGGGTTAAGTCGGATGCTAGTGCTGAGGAGAGGTTGACCGAGTTCTTCAGGCTGGTCAGAAAGATAAAGGAGATTAGAATTGGTTTTGGTAATTATGGGTGAGAAGAGAGCTGCGATTTATGCCAGGGTTTCTACCAGGAAGTGGAAGGAGAGGAATGGTAAGATGGTTTATCAGCAGGATCCTGAAACCCAGTTAAAGCCTTGCAGGGAATACTGTGAGAGGATGGAGTGGGACTTCCAGGAGTATTTTGACCGTGAATCTGGCTCCAAAACTGATAGAAAACAGCTCAATCAGTTGATGGAGGATGCGAGGCTAAGAAAGTTTGATGTCCTTGTTTTCTATAAGCTTGACCGTTTGGCTAGGTCGGTTAAGCAGTTAATTGATTTGTTTGATTTCCTTGGCTCCAAGAATATTGACATTGTATCGATTAAGGATCCTATCGACACTACAACACCTTCAGGCAAACTAATTTTCCATATTATGGCTGCTATCTCAGAGTTTGAGAGGGAGCTCACCAGACAGAGGGTGATTGATGGGATTGATAGGGCTAGAGAGGAGGGAAAACACATTGGTAGGAAACCAGTTAAATTGAATGTGGAGATTGCTAGGGAGATGAAGAAGCAGGGCTACAGCTATGAGGAAATCAGTGAGAAGTTGGGGGTTTCTAAGGCAACGGTTTATTTTAAGTTGAATCCGGATAAGTATCAAGGGTATATGGAGAAGTGATTTTGTAGAAGTGTGGTTTCATTGTACAGGTGTTGGGAATTAATGTTATTTCTGCTTATTTGAGACCAAGAAGTTGGGTGTTTTGGTTCACTTATTTACTCTTCATTCTTGCCAAGGCAGCACTTCTTGTACTTCTTACCTGAGCCGCATGGGCAGGGATCATTTCTCCCGACTTTTTCCTGTCTCGGGGGTTCTTCCTGTTCAGGATAGTTTATGGAGTGTAAGCCTTCTATATTTTTCCTTGAGAAGTGGTTTAAGGGGTCTTTAGTATGCCTGTCCGGCTCGTCGTAAAACATACTGGTCTCTAGCTTATCGTGTATGTCCCTTATGAAAAGACTTTTTATTCTGTCTTCCTTAAGAGCTTTCTTTATTACCGGAATTACAGATGAATCCCCTATGGATAAAAGATCCATAGAAACGAGTGCGGCAAAAGTAGGGTCATGGGTGGTATTGAGCAATTCTATCAGGAGGTTTTTTACTTCATTTTCAAGTTCAGGATTTTTTCTGGCAAATACAACCAGAGCTGAGGCGGCTGTTCCCCTGGCAAAAGCTTCCAGGGTCTCGTCTTGAGCGAACTCTTTCAATCTTTTTGTAATGCTTTCTCCGAAGGCAACGAGGATGCTAGGCACGTCTTCAGTGAGCCACTCCCGCAGTTCCCAATTTTTATATCTCGCCACATCCAGGAGAAGTTCAAGAGCCTCCTCAGTTTTTATAAGTGGGAGTATATGGATGGTGTGGAGAGGCGGCCAGGCGTCTCCACGGGTTCCCTGATACCAGTTTCCTCCATGCTGTACAACCTTCTTCAGCCAGAAAACAGCGTCCTCTCGTTGTGCTATCTCTAAGGCGAGGGTTTTGTTTACGTAAAGCCCCAAATCCATCATCAGCTCTACCAACTCTTCTGTAGGCATCAAAGGGATTTTAGGTTTTACCCGTTGCCAGTTTATATCCCTCTCCCTCTCAATTAAATCATCCAGATCGTCACTTTCCGCAATCATTTTATTTGCACAGGGTTTCTGTATGTATGATAAAAGATTTTCATTCTTAATCTACTCTGTCTCTTCATTTCCATCCAGTGTTTCCACTGGAAATTTGCATAGAAAATAACAAATATCTTATCTGACGTTTCACATTGTGGTATGATGTTCGATGGAGAATGTTACTTCTGCAACCAGAAGTTCAGCAAATCTGATATGAGGCAACATCTGGATTCGTGTATAGGAAGAGGAGGTAAAGGAAAGAAAGCTTTTCATATCATAGTAGATGGGCTTTATCAGCCAGAATACTGGATCCACATCGTAATTTCTGTCGATGCAAAGCTGAGTGAGCTTGACGAGTTCCTCAGGGATTTGAGGCTGGATTGCTGTGGCCACGCAAGCGAATTTACCATTGTGGGAGAGAGCTACGGAAGTGACATGGACATAGTTCTCACCGATTTACTCAGTCCCGGAATGGAGTTCTATCATACCTACGATTTTGGTTCCCCTACGGAGCTAAGGCTCAAAGTAATCTCTGAGGTTGATAGGTCAGATGAAGATAATGTTATTCGTGTCATGGCAAGGAATGATTCTCCATCTATGTTATGCGATTGTGGTAAAGAGGCTACATGGATTTGTATTGAATGTTCCCTGGATGGTAAGGGACGGCTCTGCGACAATTGTGTGGAGGAACACGAGTGTGGGGAAGATATGCTCTTGCCCGTTGTCAACTCCCCCAGAGTAGGAGTCTGCGGGTACGAAGGTTGAGTTAAAAACAACAACGTTCCTGTAGCATATTCATTGTATTGGCTAAAAACAGAGGGGTATTATGGCTAAAAAGAGAGAGTTTGTAGATAAAAATCGTGATGTTATGGAGGGTTACTATGATGCACTGGAAGCTTGCTACGATTTACGGGAGGAGAGTAGTGGTGATGTAGAATCCTTGAAATTGCTAAGGGATAAGATAAATCAGTTGATTGAGAAAGATCCTGACTTCCTTGACCCATACATATTGCTCTACGAGGTTTTGAGGGAGGAAGGGAACCCACAGCGAGCTGAAAAGCTGGTGGATGATGCCTACGAGAGAGCAATAGCCCTAATCACTGACAAAAATGGCAACTGGCCAGATATAATGGAGTGGGCTTATCTGGAGAACAGGCATATAATAAGAACTATCCTCAATAAGGCTATCCTGTTATGGGAGAATAATGATTCTGAGGGTGCTCTGGAGTTATTCAGGAAATTGTTGAAAACAAATCCCGGAGACAATGTTGGTGCCCGATACCATATTCTGGCAATCAAGATGGGTATGACTTTCGATGAATTCGAAGGGCAGTTCAATAAAGGTGGTTACTACGATATGGAGCTGGTGGATTGGTTTGAAGATAATTACGATGACTTTCCAGAAGAATTTGACTGGTGGGAAGAAGCTATCGAAGAATTAGAATGACATTCTTATCTTTAACTACCTCTTCCTGAGGGATTCAGTTCCATGTAAATGTAAATGGATTAACTTTTAGATGTCACCTGTTTACGGCCTGCATGGTGGAGATAACGAATGTGAACATCTTCATGATGAAGGATTCCGGTAAGCTGAAGGCTTTTGTGGATGTGACAATGGATGGTGAATATGCAGTCCACAGGCTGAAGGTTCTTGAGGGCGACGATAGTTTGTGGGTTGTATGCCGAGCAGGTATGATAAGAAGAACGACACCTACAGGGATGTTTTCCATCCCATCTCGAGCGAGGCCAGAGAGAAGCTGTTCAAGGTCATCTTGGAGGAACACAGGAGGAGAAGCGGTGAGGATGATTAGTTTATTCTCTTCCTTTCTAAAACATTAAGTCAGCCAATAAGGTTCTTCAGTCCATTTAGTTTTTCCTCAGTCTTCTTTAGTTCTTCTTTTTTCTTGTTGATAGCTTCAGTAACTAATTCTTTAAAGTCTGCTGCCAGTTTGTAACTCTTAATTGGTCTTCCCTTACCTTTCTTCTTCACTTCTCTCTCCTTAACCCAACCCCATTCTCTTAGTTCCATCATTGCCAGACTGACTTCGGGCTGCCTCAAGCCAGTATCTCCCTCAATGTGTCTTGACTCTGCCTCACCAGCCTTGTAGAGGAAAACCACAATCTTAGCTATATTCCTTTTTAATCCGGCTCCAGCGAGTAATTCAGCAATCTTCTCGTCTTCCTGCATTAACTCAACCATAAAACAAATTTATTAAAAATGTATTCCTATTCTATTTGTCGCCAAACCTGTTTCTTGGACTGGTTAAATGATTTGGTTTGGTAACATACTTATATGCTCGTATTGAGTAGTGAATGTGAGCTACATTAATCACCCCCTTATAGCTCCTCAATCGGTAGAGGCCAGGATGTATCAGCAGCACATTTTGACTGAAGCTATTGATAAGAACTTGTTGGTGGCCATCCCCACTGCCTTGGGGAAGACGATTATAGCTCTCTTGGTTGCTGCTCACTTCCTTTGGAAAGGTGGTAAGGTGTTGTTGATGGCTCCCACTCGCCCCCTAGTGTTACAGCATTATCACAGCTTTTTGGAGTTTTTGAGGTATCCTGAGGATCAGGTTGTTGCTTTAACTGGTAAGACTCCGCCACAGCATAGGGAGGAGGAGTGGAGGGATGCTAGGGTTTTGTTCTCCACCCCACAGATAGTTAAGAACGATATTGAGAAGGGGATGTTGAACCCTGCTGAATTCTCCTTGATTGTTTTTGATGAGGCTCACAGGGCGGTGAAGGCTTACGCATACACTTATGTGGCCCAGCAGTATGTGGAGCAGAGCCCCTATCCCATAATACTGGGTTTGACTGCGAGTCCGGGTGGGGATAAGGACAGGATTAAGAGGGTATGCGAGTCCCTGTTCATTGAGAAGGTGATATACAAGTCGGAACATGATGAGGACGTCAAGCCCTACGTGGCAGGAACTGACCTGGACCAGAGAAAGGTGGAGCTCCCTGAAGAGTATAAGGAGGTTTCAGAGGTTTTGCATAAGCCATTGGATAATTATATCTCTAAACTGGTTAAGCACGGGTGGATCAGGAAGAAGGCAAAATATGTTACCAAAGCAGACCTGCTCTCGCTTGGTAAGGAGTTGAGGAACGTTATAGAGGGTGGTGAGGCTGAATACTGGACCTACCAAACAGTGGTTGAGCAGAGCGCTTGCCTGTCCCTGTTCCACGCCATCGAGTTGCTGGAGACTCAGGGCATGAAACAGCTCCACAACTTCTTGCTGAAGCTGAAGGATGAGGATAAGAAGAGTTACAAGAAGATAACTACCACCAAAGCATATTCGAAGGCCCTTGAGCTCTCCAAAAAGCATGTGACGCATCCCAAGGTTCCTTTGCTCGTTGAGACGGTTAAGGAAGAGTTGGAGAGGAATAGTAAGGCCAAGATACTGGTTTTCTCTCAATTCAGGGATACGGTGAAGGAGATTGTTGACTACCTCCAGGCGAACGGTGTGCAGGTGGAGAGGTTCGTGGGTCAGGCGAACAAAGGTGAGGACGCTGGCCTCAGCCAGAAAGAGCAGTCCCAGGTACTGCAAAGGTATAGGGATGGTGAGTTCAGGGTTCTGGCAGCAACCAGCATAGCTGAAGAAGGGCTGGACATACCTGACGTTGACCTCGTAATCTTTTACGAGCCAGTCCCCAGCGAAATCAGATTCATCCAGAGGAAGGGTAGAACCGGCAGAAAAGAGAAGGGCAGAGCAATACTGCTGGTGACTGAAGACACGGTTGACATGGCCTACTTCTACTCCAGCCTCAAAAGAGCCAAAAAGATGAAAAAGATAATGCAGAACCTCAACAAAGAGCTACAACCCATCAAAAGAGACTCAAGCCAAGGCGGAGAGGGTAGAGAAGAACCAGTAGAACCAAAAGATATTGAAGAAAAAGTTGAGGATGAGGATGTGTTCGACCTCTATCAGGTGGAGAGGGAGTATGGTGTGGGGGTAAGTGAAGGAGTTGTTAGTGATGTGCAGCAAGAACTCGAGGTCGATGTAATAGATTCCGACTTCATGAGGGATGTTTCCAGGGCAGAGAAATGGGTTGTTGAGTACCTGAAGAAGGCGTTGGAGAGAGGGGAAAAGGAAGTCCCCCTGCAGGAGCTCTATGATATGGAGTTGTTCTCCAAAGATAAGGTAAAGCATGCGGTCGGGAACCTTGCTGAAGGCGGTAAAGTGTATTTCACTGGCCGGGATTCGATTGCTGTCCCGGTTCCCGACAATGTTTATGATGTGGTTGTGGAGAGGGTGTATAGGGGAGGAGCAACCCTCTTGGTAAACAATAAGTTTAGGGCGAAGCTTTCACCGGAGGATTTTCCATCCGGTGGCATCAAGAAGGGTGTTAAGCTCAAGGTCAGGGGCAAGTTCTATCGGAGGGATAATGTCCTGTGCATGAGGGTGAATGAGGTTATTCACTGACACTTTTCAGCAGTTTATATATTCAGATTCAGATTTCGAACACTTCTTCTTTCTCCTCTTTCTCCTCTTTTTCTTCAAACGAGTCTTCTATGGCCTTGATGAGTGTTTCAACTTTCTGGTTATTCAGGATCTCTGTGTAAAAGCTTAGTTCCTGGGAGTTTCTTATCATCATTCCCCGCTTTTTGGTGGGGTTACCCCTATCATCAACCGGATTCAGCTCCACTGCCACAGATGGTGAGCGGTTCTTTGTTTTGGGCAACTTCAACAGGAAAACACCATCCAAGGTAGTCTTTTTCCTCTCCCAATCCTTTCCTTCCTCAGCAAACTTCTTCAGCTTCTCGCTAACGTCCATGGCTTATAGTAATCCAAGGGATAAAAAAGATTACTGGTTTGGATGTTGCCAAGTAAAGGAGAATGAGGGTGGCCAGACCCATTGACCCACCACCTTCCAGAAGGTAGGTAGTATCCAAGGTAACTGACGAAATAATAGATGATAAAAAGTGAACTGAAAATACCTTATTTGAGTATTAGAATAGAAGAAAGATGCTTCATTCACCAATTATGTCAGATAGGTCCCACTCCTCCTCTTCAAGGTCTTCTGGACTTTCTTCCTCCTTTTCCCCTTGTTTTTCCGGTTCGAATGCCTCGAATTCCTCTTTTATTGCCAGCAGAGCTTTTTTGACTGCATCCTTATACTGTTCGAGGTTCGGGTTGTAGACTTCCCAGGAGAGAGTGACGTCTTGGTCTTCGTGGTTCTGCATCCTGCTTATCCTCTCCAGGGTTCTTTTGGCTGTCTCATAAACCCAGTAGTTCCTAACTTCTTTATCTGCAACAGTGACTGATTCTGGTCTGAGGGATACAAAGTTCTTGGATTCACCCTCATAAACGTTGATTTTCCCTGCCACTGAAATCATCTCAGGAGGCTCGATCTCCATGAGGGCTTCCAGGGCATCGGGCTGATACCTGCCAGCTGTACAGTCAAAAACTCCTGTAGGATCGCTGACCCTCACTCTCCAGAAGTTTGATTCCGGCTTAACCTCTTCTTTGTCCAGCAAAACTCCCACCACAAACAGTCGGTTGCATCTTTCTCCCGTTGGCAAAAGAATGTATATGGGAGCTCTCTCCCCTTCCAGCTCAATCTTATGTGTGGATTGATTGACTTCGTGGGCAAAAACCCTTTTCGCCACCTCTCTCTTACGCATCATCAAAAACCCTCAGACCTTAGGCAAGTATTTATTCATTGCTGCAAGGCCCTTTCCACCTTATCCCTCAGCTCCCCGGGGACCTCGGCTACCTTGCAATGCTTTTCAAGCTTTTTAACTCCCACAACGAGTAAGCCGTGACTCCTCAACATCCCGACTGGAGATCCCGGCCTGTGTTTATTCCAGAAAAAGTTGATTGAGCAGTTAAAGTTCTTCCTGAGCTCCGAATACCTTACAACTCCTCCCTCACTCATCACGAACTCTAGAGCCTGCCTCGATTTACGGGGTAATCCCTTAACAATCTCCTCACACCTTGAGTTCAGGGCACTCACAATCCTCTCCACCCTATCCTTCTTATACCTCTCCCTGACACCAAGGTTCTCCGCAATCCCATTAACCCACTCAACAGGCATTCTGTTAAAGTTTATCCTCAAATCTTTGTGGACCTTCTTCAATTCATATATGCCAACCGCTTTTTTCTCCCTTTCCTCTGGATAGCTGCCGTGATCATCAAACGGTTTTATGGTTGGAGCCACAAAATCCAAATCCATGAACTCTGTATCAAATCCTCTAGCTTTTCTGGCACTATCAAGTATCTCCTCAAAATCTTCTTCATCAACAAGTTCCTTAGCCTCCTCTTCTCTCCCAATTCCAATGAGGAGGGTTGCTTTCATGTACTTCAGAAAATCAATGTCCGGTTTATCCACTGCCAAATTTATGGCCTCATCAACTATGTTGAATGCTTCATCAATACTCCCGTAGATTGCCTCATCCATGAAATCGTCAGCCATCTTGGCGATATGCCCCTCATCATTCCATATCCAGAAGTGCCACAGAAAGTTTTCTGTCCTCTCCCGATCAACCTTCCTCGCTCTCTCCACATACTCGCAGAAGCGGTCATCACCCAGCAGGTACATTATGTTGGCCTTGCTTATCAGCACATCAAAATCTTCAGGGTTGAGCTTCATCCCCTCATCAGCCCAGTGCAGAGCTTCCATGAGGTTGAGGGACATGAGGCAGTTCATGCCCTTGTTCTTAACCGCCTCAATATTGTCTGGCTGCTTCTCCAGAATCCTGTCCACAACCTCATCTGATTCTTCTACTCTATTCAGCCTCATCAAAGCCTCCGCCTTGATAAGCATAGCCTCAACATCCTCTTCAATTTCAAGAACCTTATCAGCATACTCTACAGCCCTATCAAGCCTATCCTCCATCATCGCCAACATTGCAATCTTAAGAGGCACCCCAAACCCACCCATGATGAGTGTAGGCCATACCGTTTTGTTAAGAATTTCGGTAAGTAACAAACCACATTGATTTCTCAATTGGAATTCAAGAAGAAGTGATACCAATTCACTTGAGAAGAGCATTGGTGCAGAGGATAACCTTTATTTCTGGCTTTACTTCTGAGTAGCAGAGTTTTGTATGCTTCTTTGGATTGTGAAGGATTAGACCCGGTCAAAGCTGATCGGTCAAAGCGTTTAACAAACACCTCTTTTTTAACCGAAAGAAGATTTGGAGTTGAGTATATAAGCGGGAAGTGATTTTAGAGTAGGGGGTTTTTAACCGAAACTACAAAATGTTAATAACTAGTAGTTACACTCAAAAACATGGTTTCTAGAACAAATGTACAGCAGAAAAATAACTTGACCACATGTTGGAACCCTTAAATACAGACCGATGTAAGAGCTGGCAGTTAGGTGTATTTCATGCGCCTTTGAGCGCGACAACTTGACTTAACGGGTGAAAGGATGTGTGATACTGTGCTTAGAGCACGGATAGGTGAGTATCCGGTCTGTAATTAAGTATCCTACAGGAGTTTGTGGTGTGATTTCACCACCAGCACCCTCCCACCGCCCCGCATTTCCCAAGGCCCTGCAGAATGGTTGTTGGGATTTGGGTGAATGGGTTCCGACATAGGTGATTTTGAGGGGTATTTAATGCGAGATTGGTTTTATATGGCACTATATCAAAATCAAGTGATTTTTTAATTTGTGGAGGTTATTCTGCCTTCTGATATGGTATTACAAGATCTGATTATCCATTTTAGCCTAATATTTGGCCATTAAAAACTCTAATTTCTATCCAATTCCTCTAAAAAACCCTATTCTCGTCCAAAAAAGGCTAGAAAAGGAGATAGCCGAAGCTGGACATCTCCTATGTTAAGTTGTATAACTGTCTTCAACCTGTATCTATGAGCTTAAACTTGGAGAACACTTCCAACAGGGTTATCCCACCGTTCAGCATGCCTGCTCTCTTTAACTGTGAGAGTTTCATGTGGTTCTCTATACCTTCTTCCGTCCTGAACTGTTTCTTCCTGTGCGTTTTTAGGGAGGTGGAGTAGTAGTTCTCCATGAGGTTGTTGGTGGCCGGTGCTCCCTCCACAAAGTGGAAGGCGGTGAAGTGATCCCAGTTCTTCTCTATCTTCCTGAGCCTCTTCCGCACCTTCTTGCCAAAGGAGTGTATTTCATTCATCAGTTGGTTGAACACTTCCAGTGAGCTCTTATAGGATCTTAGCTCCAGGTTCCTTTTCTCCCTTCTCCGCTTGAGTTTCAGTTCGTGGACAAAGGAGTTGAAAGCTGACCTGGCCTTCTTCAGCCAGTCTTTGTAGTTTCCATTGTCCTTCACTTCCCTCTCCTTCTCAACCATAGCTTTGAGGAACTCTAGCTCCTGCTCACGGTTATAGAAGGTGTTAAGTAAACGGTACATTGTCAGGAGTTGCTCGATAGTTGGCTTTTTAGGGAAGTCCTTACATATCCGCTTGTTCAGGTGCAGTAAGCAGAGCTGGTGCACCAGTTCACCAAAGAACTCCTCAAACACCTCTGGGTAGCTGGAGTATAGGTCTGTCACCACAAAGGTCTTCTTGCGGGGGTTGAGGTACCTCCCCAAGAATTCCTTGATTGTCTCCGGATCCTTCTTGTTGTGGAGCTCCTCTGCGATGACCAGCCCTTTTCCGTCCAGCAGGGTCAGCCTGAACTTCTGGCTCCTCCCCCTCTTGGGGAACTGCTCATCATAGTGTATAACCTGCATATCTTCTGCTGGAGGGACTTCAGCCTCCTCAACTACCTGGTTGAATTCACTGTGCACTGTATCCTTGCTCCTGGGGAATACGAGGTCCGATACCCAGGAAATCCCCTCAAAAGAGACGTGAAGCGCTCTCAAACGCTGGAAGAACTGGCCCAAAACACCAAAGAAACTATCCATGAGATCCTTCCAGAAACCTTTGTCCTCCTCGCAGGACTTCTCACAAGAAGGACAGAAATACTTACCTACCTTGACGCTACCCAGCTCCTTCTTGTTGTAGGAGTTATAACCGTTGTGGCTCATCTGGGTGCCACACTCACATAAAGGTGGTATTACCCTCCGAAACACTCCATCAGCAGTAAACTCGAAATCATTCGTGTAGCCCTCGAAAACTGAAAGAAGTTTGTCATACTGCTGAAAATTGTTAAGATTTGTATGTACTACAGCCATAGACAATCACAGTTATTTGTAGGCCCTGATAGGTTAAAAAGCTTTCGATAGAGCTATTTTGTCCAACAATTCATCTATCACTGGAAAATTAGATTGTGCCGTTTTATATAAATAAAACGCACTTATCTACTATCTTGTTAGTTAAAGGCTTTAGAATTTAAAGATTGACAGGCCAAAACGTATTGTTATTCTTTAACCGCTGTTATCAGTTTGACGTTATCTATTCCTTTTGTAGTGGTTATTTTGTCTACCAGTTTTTTTATGCCTTCCATTTCTCCTTTGACTATGATCATTTCCAGGCAGTTGTCTTCATTTAGGTGGATGTGCATGGTAGAGACTATCACGTCCCCGTAGTCGTGCTGGAGAGAGACTATAGCGTCGCTGGTGCCTTTGTGGTGGTGATTGTACATCACGTTTATCACTCCCACTATCTCTCCACCTTCTTTCTCCAACCACTCGTACTCAAGAAGATAGTTCCTTATTGCATCTCGTATGGCATCACTTCTTGAGACATAACCTCTGGTAGTAATAATACTGTCGAACTGGTCAAGCAAGTTTTTAGGTAAGCTCACACCGAGTCTCGTAATCTCCATAATTCTTATTATTAAGTGTTACCTTTAATAACATTTTTCATACCCTTACATACAAATATCGTAACACTTAAATAGCAATCAGTAACTAAAAGTATTAAGAAATTTAAAATTAGTAAGAAAAATAAATTGATAGAAAGAGAAATCGGGGATACATTCATTCAAAAGTTGGCCTTCTCGTTTAGTTGAGTCATGGTGGATGGTGAACAAAAATGGTTTCTGGAGATGAGGACTTAGATTCGGCTTTAAATAGGTTGAACAAGACTTATTTAGCGCTTAATTTACCTGAGGATGTGCAGATTAAGGCAAAAGCTTTGTACAGGAAAATCTATGAGAATAGGGCTAATAGGGGTGTTGATTGTTTGGTTGCTGCCTCCATTTATTCTGCATGCAAGCAGAAAGGGACTCCTATAACCCTGAGTGAGATCTCATCCCATCTTAATGTTGACAAAAAAGAAGTAAGGAGCGCTCACAAGGCTATCTCTAATGAGTTAAAGCTAAATCATATGCCTGACCGCCCTTCAGATTATATCCCCAAGTTCTGTGCTGCCCTTGAGTTGAACGGGAAAGTGCTAGAAAAGGCCATAGAAATAAATGAGAATGCTGAAGGGAAGGGAGTTAACAGTGGTAAAGGTGCTGCCAGTATGGCAGCTGCATCTATATATCTTGCAGCCTTCCTAGAAATGGAGAAAATAACTCAGAGGGAGGTCGCAAAGGTTGCGGGAGTAACCGAAGTTACCGTGAGGAACAGGTACAAAGAGCTGGCAGATAAGCTGGGAGATTAGGGATATAGCTTGTGGTTGGTGTTAAGATGAGTTATTTTGTCAACCCCGTGGGAATAGTGAGAAGCAGTGTTAAGGAGCCTTTCCTTTCTTTGAGAGGTGAGGACTTGGAATTGGATGAAAAGAGAGTAGGGTCTCAAGACAATTTATGTGAACTCGTGATTAAGGACCAGTATGCAGAACTTTTGGATGGTATTGAGGATTTCTCTCATATACTGGTGCTTTACTGGTCCCATAAAGCAGGTGATAGTCGTGATGTTACCAAGGTTCACCCGGCAGGAAGAAAAAATTATCCTTTGGTAGGAGTTTTCGCCACCCGATCCCCAGCCAGACCCAACCCTGTATGCGCAACCGTAGTAAAGCTCCTGGAAAGGAATAATAATACCTTAAAAGTTGAGGGGCTAGACGCCATAGACAAGAGCTCAATTATCGACATAAAACCTTATCATCCCCAGTTTGACGCTGCTTCCGAAGTCAAGATACCTCAATGGATGAAAGAACTAACCGAATACTTCTACAGTAGACAACCAAATTCATTATGATGGGAGAGACCAGAAAATGAGGACCCTGTGCGCATCCAGTCTTCTTAACTTGGTCTCTCCTCCTAAATACAATTGGATAATAACCTGAAGCTTTCGGCAGTATTAAATTGATTAGCAATGAGTTAAAAGTTACTTTTACTATTTTTGGCACTATATCAAAATCAAGTGATATTTTAATTTTTGGAGGTTATTCTGCCTTCTGATATGGTATTAAAGGAGCTGATTATCCATTT
>CAZQTT010000065.1:0-14110 GCA_964596255.1 uncultured archaeon | reverse complement strand
TACACTTCTACTAAAATAAAATTTACCAACTTATTTCATAGTAAACCCTTAGTATTGCTTGCTGGTCCTGATTACAAGAAACTTATTAATGACTATGTGCAAAGTAATTACAGTAGTGGGAATGGAGGTAATCCCGAAATCACCTCTGGTGAAGCAAATGACCGCTATTTCTTCGATAATATATACAATGAGGCTGTAGTCGCCCAGAGAATACTTAATGAGGCTTTAGGGTTTATAGGTGGGAAATCTCCCCATCAAACGTCTGCTGTCCCGGGAGGTTTTTCAAGGTCCTTCACAGGTCCAATGAGCACGAGTGGTACTGATATGGGAGCAATTAAATCGATATTAACAAAATACGTAGCCCTCAATGGCAAAGATCCATCACAAGAAACCACCTACCGTTGGCCACTTCTTGACCTTACTGACAGTCCAGCATTAGACCAACAAAGAACTCTTTCAGGTACAACAGATTGGTTTGGGAACAGGTTTTTAGCCTTTCTGGAAGCTATGGAAGACGCATTGACACAAATTGGAGCAGATAGTTGGGGATATGGTCCAAATAATTTCGTCTCTACGGGATTGTGCGATATAGTTCGATTCCAGTCTAATGTTCCGGTTTTTACAGGAGATCAGTATTTCAGGACTGGTGTTCTGATCGATTCCACTGGAACATTTACGCGATATAAGCTAGATCCAACTCAGAGTTCAAATAGTGGCTACTGGATGACAATTTACGAGGATATCACTAGCGGAAAGTATCCAAAGCCGGATCTGGTTACGGATAGACCCAACTGTGCTGGATATCCGGGAGAAACAGAAACTCAACCTTTAGTGGCAATACATGACTCAGACAGGTATATCTATTCATGGTATAAAGCAGCAAGAGTGAAAGATGGTGGAGATAATCTCTATACTGTCGAATCTGGACCACTAGCCAGATTGGTGGTAAACGGAGTTGATCCAGATTTGAACGCTTCCAAGGATAGAGGAACTCTGTTCACAAATGCATGGCAATCTTCTACGGCAAATAGACTGTGGGCAAGGATACAGGACCTGATGCTTCTCATCGATATTCTGATTGGGAGCAACTACTCAGGTGAAAATGAGTCTGATAGTAGTTACGAGGGTTATCTAAAGGATATCTTTAATAATGATTGTTTGCTGGCAGAACTGGATAAAGCTTGGGATAGCAGCGGTTTCAATCTCCCACCAGAAGATGCGATAAGTGGTTCTGATATGGTTGAGAATACTCCGCCTAAAGGAGCTTGGGAGAACCTAAGCAGTACAGCAGGTTGCGCTTACCTTGATGGCCCTCAGGGTGCGACCTGTCATTTCTGCGAGATAGAAAACGGCAAATTATCGCAGTATCAAAGCTTAGGTGGTACTACATGGAATGCAGGCGGTAGAGACGAGAACAATACTCTTGGTCCAGTCGAATGGAGCTTGGTGGGAATGACTAAAGTGACTGATGTTGATCTAAACGAGAACACTGGCGGAAACTGGAGCGTAAATCTTAGTGCACCAGTATGTGAAAGGACTGTAATCGTAAAATACGAACTACGAGAGGGTCCTAGCAACTGGAAAGAGTATACTGCCTTTGATGTCCCCAAGCACGACACATCAGAAGAAGGAAAGATAGTGGGTGAAGCCCTCAAAGCTACTTCCAAAGTAGATTATACCACTGGTGTACTATCTCTTGATTTCAAACAACACAGTAATTATGGCTACGATTACATGCGAAATGTGAAGGTTGAACACTATGGATATGCCAACACGGGTGTTCCAGCACCAGCTAGATGGTCGGATTCTAACTACGCAACTGGATACGAGGGATATAGCAATTCAGGAAACACTAGTGATCCGAACCCAATCAACATTATGAGAACAGTTAGAAGCTTCGACCCATGCAACAACTGCGGAGTCCACTAAACTAACACCAATAACAGGAGGATAAACAACGAAATATAAACAACTCCAGCCTACAGATAGGCTGGGACCAATATATTTTTAATTTTCTTTTCTTGTTTTATTTCTTTTTATATTAACCACATTAAACTTAAACCTAACTCAAGTCACCACATAAGTATATGTACCCAACCAAACCGTCAATTCATCCTTTAGAATTCAGAATTACCTGCTAAGGAGCATGCTGATTAACAACCTGCTTTAATGCCCACAAAATAATATTCTTCAATCTTCTGTATGGCATTGACTGGAGAATAACTATGAGGAAGGGATATTGGTACCTGAACGGGTTTAAGGTTTATGGACCGAAGTACTGGTTACTGGCTCAATTGGGAAAAGTATTTTACTTTTTTAGAGTTATCAATGAACAAGACGTCAAAGAACATGCTGATGCTGTAATAAATAGCTACATTCAAAAGGAAGATGAATGATCGATCGATCAGTAGTATGCAAAAGATGCCATCAACAAATACAAACTAAAAATGATGTTTCACTCTTTTAACAACCTTTGATCTCATATCTGGAGACGCAGAAACAAGTTAAAGCTGGAAAGATTGAAAAAATGGATTACTGGGGTGATAGTTATCTACTGGGGTGATAGTTATCTATTTCGATCCTAGGCCCAAAAGTAGAAGAAAAGACCTGTATAACAGAGAAACTGAATTGAACAAACTACAAGAAGCTCTCGATAGACAATTACCTCTAACAGTAGTTGCAGGTGCCAGAAGAATGGGCAAAACTTCTCTCATTCTTGTTGCCCTTAGAGATAAAGCGAGATTTAAGGGGACTCACTTCCAAGTCTAGAGAAGGCTTATACAGACGTATCGAAAGTGCTGTTAACGAGTTCTTCTCTTTGAATAAGTCTGTGTACGATTCTATCAAAGATAAGCTAAGAGAGATCAAAGGTATACAGGTGATGGGAACAGGAATCAATCTATCCTGGAATGAAAAAACCACAGATTTAGCCGGATTGTTTAAAATCCTTGAATCTTTTGAAGTGATCCTGGCTTTTGATGAAGTACAGGCTTTAAGGGGCCCAATTGGAAGTGAGTTCGCAGAGTTTATAGCTCACCTTTACGACTACACTGATTTAAGCATTATTCTCACCGGTTCTGAAGTTGGCTTATTATACGACTTTATCGGTCTCGAAGACCCTAATTCACCACTATTTGGCAGATACTTTGAGAGAATAGAGCTTCAGAGGTTTAATAAAGAGCAAAGTATTGACCTTTTAAGGAAAGGATTCGAACAGAAAGATATGGAAGTTGAGAGCCAAGTTCTGGAGTATGCATGGGATAATCTAGACGGAATTGTGGGATGGCTAGTTTACTTTGGGGCCAGCTGCTCTAAAGAAGTAACTAAGGATTCTGTGGATAACATACTAAATGAAGCCAGCTCTCTTGCCGCCGAAGAATTCAAAAACTTTCTCTCCAAACATGTTCCAGCAGAAAAAAGGTATCTGGCGGCAATTAAAGCTATTGCTTCTGGCGAGAATACATGGTCTGCCATCAAAGAATTTATGGAGAAGCAAGAGAAAAGAACAATTCAAGACAGCACAATAAGCAGGATATTAAACGCCCTTCTGGACTCTTCCTTTGTAGATAAAATAATAGAAGGCCGGAACATTCATTACGAGGTAGCCGACCCCGTAGTTAAACATGCAGTCTTAAGGCTAAAACTACCTTGATATTGATTGATATCGAATTACTCTGCCATCTCTTCCAAGTATAGTTCAATCGCTTCTTTAATATTTGATATAGCATCCTCAATGCTCTTCCCCTAAGTTGTTACACTGGTTACAACCTCTTTAATAATGTAAATATCTTCCTCTTTCCATATTACACTCTGAAGTTCCATATTTTAAGTTATTTTTAGTTTTTAGTTTTATTTAACTCTAGTGCTATAGAGGATATTGGAATTACTGCATTCTCTTTCAGAGTTGAACTTTTTTATACGAAGACAAGAGGGTAAAAACGAACTTTGAGGTCTTCAAGAAGCGAATTATAGCAGAAATAAGTTTTATACAAATCAAGACCTAAAAAGATCTCCTCTCTCATGTAAATCGTGAAACACACTCCCTAAACTTCCTCTCGCACTCCTTCACTGTCTCTCCCTCATAAACAATGTTCTCATCAACCCCTTCAACCTTCCCCACCAGCGTTCCCCTTTCCACATCTGGCACTACAGAACCATAAAACCCCTTATAATAAAATACCTTTCTCCTATCTGCCACTCCATCAACTAACTGCGCCAGACTATCTCTTTCTCCTTCGTTCAACTTCCTGTTCAGCTGGTCCACATCCATAGCAACATACTCCTTCTCCTCAACCCTCTCTCTCAACTTCTTTACCAACCCTGAACCTTTGGCCTGCTCAATGGAGATCATGCTAACCTTGAATTGGTAAAATCTGTCCTGCAACCACTTCTCAATCGACTCGCAGACCACCTCTTCTGAGAACGGCTCATCGACCACCATAGTCCACACCGGTAACTCCTCCTCTTTATCACCTTCAATCTCTACCTGTTTCCTGCTTATAACCGTCCATGTCCAGTTCAGGTCGCACCGTTCGTTGATCTCATCCTGGTAAACATCAACGGACCACCCCTCTTCTCCCTCGGTCATCTCCTCAGGGTAGTAAATATCCAGAACCTCGTAACCCTCTTTCCGGAGTTCATCCAATACCCTTCTCATGCTGGTATGTGTCATGAACCTCTCTATCGATTCTATGGGGCTTACAGCACCCTGGAGATGCTTCAAGTTCCATAAGAAACGCAACTTAGTAAATGAGTTGCGCTCACTTTTCTGGTGCAGTCCTTCACTGTACCACTCCCGGAGATCCTCTAGAAATCCCTCATAAGAGCGTTTTTCTTCCCTCGTATCCACGTATCTCTGATACAGGTCATGATACCACAGCACCATTTTCTCCACATTAACCTCCAGGAGCCCCTTCGCCTCCTCCAGATCATCAGTTATGCCCAGGAGTATGCCCCTATAAACCATTAGATAAACGCTTTTGACGTTCTCCCTGCAATCTAGACAGAACAACTTCTCGGTTATGATCCTTATCTCTTCGGCGTGACCCACACAATCCCCTATCCTGAAATTCTCCAGCATCCTCTCAAATGCCTTGGTCTGAACCGAATGGAACTTTTTCCCGCACTGATCACAGGCATAAGGTCTCTGGAAATAGATAGTATCGAACATCCCCATGTAGATTCCTCAATACCAGGATTTGATACGTATATTTATAATTTATCTGTAGGTTATTGACAATTAAGTTAAAATTAAACCTGTAACCTACTTAAGGCGTGTTGAGGAAAAGAACTGGAGAATGGTTTTTATATAGTAGGTATACTTATTAAAGAATGAGAAGAAGGACAGTTAAACTTGGCTTTTATAATTTCACTCCACTCAGATTATCAGAACCATGTATGATAGTTAGCGCTTCTCTGGATCATTTAATTGCAATTAGTAAAAGCTTCTTTTCCTTTTCCAATTCATCATAAACTTCTTTTGCTGCTTTCCACTCGAAGAAATCCATGTCGTCACCCAGTTCGCCATTTAGAAATTTCTCGAAAAATTCTTTGGCGACCATCCCATATTCTCTTTCAAAGTAACTGATATTTTTTTGAATTTCTTGCATTTTTTGATTTATTTCTTCCACTCGATGCTGCCTTTGACTGAATCTGGCTTGGACCGGACTCAACTTTTTTCAAGAAGTCATATAAGCTCCGTCTTCTTCAACACTAATTCTAGCTCATCCCTCGAAGGATTCACATCCTCCAGAATGGTATACCTCTTCTTTCTGATCTCCTTAGTGTATTCAAGCGCCTCAATGCACTGCTCCTTCGTCAGCCCAACCTCCTTGAGTGTGGTGGGAGCCTGACTGCTCTCCAGAGCACTTCTAATCGAATACCAGTCCCCATTACCGTAGTACTTCTCGTGTAAGTAGCTCATCATTATAGCTCCCAGACCTACATTCTCTCCATGAGTACCTTTCCCATAACCTAAATAGTTCAGGGCGTGGCTGAATTTGTGCTCTGCTCCACTGGCGGGTCTACTACTGCCTACCAGTGATATGGCCACACCACTTAGAATCAACCCTCTGACCAGCATCTCCAGGTCATGGACCTCCTTAAAGTCCAATCTCCTGGGGGAGAGCATCAGGTTGGCGGGCATCAATCCCATGCTCGCAGCCACTTCATTATACTCCTCACCCAGATTATCTTTGGCCAGTTTCCAGTCTTTCACGGCAGTTATATTGGACAATAAATCCCCAAAACCCGACCTCAACAGTCTGATGGGGCTGTGCTTCAGCACCACCAGGTCCGCAATGATAGCGGCGGGTGGTTTGGTGGAAATAGAGATGGGGTGCCCGTCCTCCTTGAAGGTGGCCAGGGGTGAAGCAATACCGTCGTGAGAAGCCACTGTAGGAATAGATATGAAGGGAACGTTTATCTCTGAAGCCAGCACCTTGGCTATGTCCAGAACCTTTCCTCCGCCGACACCGACCACACAATCCACATCAGAATAGCCTACTTCTATCTCTATCCTTCTGACCTCATGAGTCCCCGATTCCCGGACGAAGAACTTGTTCACCAGAACGTCTGAAATCCTTTCCTCTATTTTACTACCGGCGAGCTCATAGGACTTCTGGCCAGTGAGCATTACCACATTGGATACACCCAGATCATTGATAAGATTCCTCACTCCTTTACGGGGTCCCTCACCTATCTCTACCATAAGGGGGAGCTCGGCTCTTATCAAATACTCCCTTTTCACATTTGGCATATGTAATCCCTCGTGAAATAATGATTAATAAAGTAAACTAATCGAATAAGTTCTGGAACGATAGTTTAAAAAATAAACCCCCAAGGATATCGATAATTCAAGGGTCTCTATCAGTTTATCAGTATTTTAATAGGCCATTCTCTGTAATCTCTCTATCCTATTCTGGATGGGAGGGTGGGTAGAGAAGAGGGAGAGTATGGAGCCCTTGGATAATGCGGGTATGATGAAGAAGGCGTTCATTCCCTCTACACCCTTTTTGTCGTCATTCCCTATTCTCTCCATTCTTCCGGAGATCTTATTGAGAGCGGAAATGAGCGAATCCGGCTTACCGGTTATCATTGCACTTCCCGCATCCGCGGAGAACTCTCTATACCTGCTGAGCGCTCTGATGAGCAAAAAGCTGACGAACCACACGATCACGGACACTACCAGTATAAGGATGAAGCTTCCGTTGCTCCTCCTCCCGAACATTCCGGCGAACATGGCCCACCTCATCACGAAGAATGCCACCGTGGACAAAAAGCTGGCTATGGTCAGTGTCCTGACATCCCTGTTCTTGACGTGGCTCAGCTCGTGTGCCAGAACGGCTTCCACTTCATCTCTGTTGAGGGTGTTCATCAAGCCGGAGGTGACCGCCACTACGGCTTTTTCGGGATTTCTCCCGGTAGCGAATGCATTGGGCACGGAAGTCTCCATTATGGCTACGCGGGGCATGGGGAGGTCGGCGCGAGTGGTCAACCGTCTTATCATGGCATGAAGCTCGGGAGCTTCGCTCTCGCTGACCACTTTAGCCCTGCTTGCCATCAGAACTATCTTGTCGGAGAAATAGTATTGAGCGAATATGAACACTGCCACAATGGGGATGAGCACGCTATAACCGAAACCCAGAGCAGCCAGAATAGTTAGAAAGGCGAGGTAGATCACGGCCAGTAAGAACCAGGTGAGGAACATCCTATATCTTAATCCACTATCTGTTTTCCATTCCATACCATAAACCCTTTGAATATGTATATAAAATCTATGGTGAAATCAGACACACAACTTCAGTTAGCACTCTCAGCCAAAAAAGGCTGTTACTTTAATTCAAGGACAGTCTCAACCCATCCTCAATCAATTAAAGCAGTTCTAATCTCCCTAAGATCCTGTTTCTTCTTCAACAGGCCAGTATTTGACCTCCAGCCCTGCTTCCTTCAAGAAATCCAGCCCTCTCTCGTCATTATACTTCTTGCCGTAGACCACTTTCTTTACCTGAGAGTTGATCAGCATTTTGGCACACATTATGCACGGCTGGTGAGTAGTGTATAGGGTGGCTCCGGAAATACTCACCCCGTGAAGAGCTGCCTGAATAAGGGCGTTCTGCTCCGCGTGAACAGCCCTACAAAGCTCGTGCCTCTCTCCAGATGGAATGTTGAGCTGTTCCCTCAGACATCCGATGTCCAGACAGTGGGGGAGGTTGGCGGGAGCTCCGTTATATCCTGTGGCAAGTATCCTCTTGTCCTTTACCAGAAGAGCACCCACCTTTTGCCTCAGGCAGGTGGAGCGTTTGGCCACCACAGAAGTGATCTCCATAAAATACTCATCCACAGAAAGTCTCTCCTTGGAGTCAATGGATGTCTCGGGCATTAAGAATTGGAGTCCATATAAATTTAATAATTTTTCCCCTTTTTTAAGCAATAAATAGAAAGTATAAAATATCCAGACGTCATACCTCCCCAAAGCCTATACTGAAATTATTCTCAAGGTGATATGGTGGCAAAAAGAGCGAAACTGGTTAACGACATTGTAGATCTGATACCTATCCTGCAGTTGTTCTCCACTAAGATGTACAGAAATGTGTACGAAGCTCTTCTTCTGGATAGGATGACATTCGAGGAGCTGGAGAGCAAATATGGCGACTGTAAGGAAGCCCTGAAGGTTCTGAAGCACGCCGGCATGCTGGAAGCTAAATGGAGAATGCCTTCAGAGCCGGGCGAAAAACCTCAAAAAGAGTATCACGTCAGCTATACTCATTTGAGCGCCAGCCTCTACACTCCGCTGAAGGATATTAATACTATGCTGGAAATAATCTCCATGCCCGATGACGAGTTTGAGGAAGCTGTAGAAAAAATCATAGGTGAGATCAAAACAGGGAAAAAATCCGTTCCCTACATCAGCAAAAGCCTGGGCCTTGATTCCCTATACATCAGGTCAGTGGCCAAGAAGTCTCTGGACCTCGTGTTGAAAGGCCAGCATATTGAAGTCGCTGAGGATGAAGAAACCTAAATGAAACAGGAGATCCGAGAGATTCTCAACATGTTCAAATGGCATCCCCAATACGACTTCCAAAAAGTTTCTGTAGCCTATATTGACAGGCCCAAAGGGCTATCCGTTTTCCATGCCTCAGATATAGTGGATATCGGGCACAAATTTATTTATCTTAAAGATGATGTGGTTATACCCATTCATCGTATTATGGAAATAAAATACAATAACCAATCCTTCTGGAGGAGAGGAGATGAGCGAGGAGAAGGACAAGGAGAAAGAGAAAGAGCAGGACAAGAACAAGAGCGAGGATCAGGAGAAGAAGGGAGTAGTGAGGAGTAGGTTGGATAAGGGCATGGATGAAATGGCTTTATTCTATTCTTCATCCCTGGAGCACGACAGCAACATCTTTTTCTACGTAATAATGGTGGATATGGCCCACACCCTAAATCTGCTGGCAGCTGACCATTTAAAGCAGCAGGAGGCCCAAAGCATTCTCAAGGCGATACAAGAAGTTAAAGAAGAGGATTACAGTACACTGGGCAACTATGAGGACGTTCATGAGGCCGTAGAGGCCAAATTGATAGACAAAACGGAGGAGGGAAGGAAGATCCAGACGGCCAAATCCAGGAACGACGAGATCGCCACCTGTTTGAGGCTATTCGCCAGAGACAGGCTCCTCATGCTGATGGACTCACTATTAGCGATCAGGATCTCCGTATTGGAGTTGGCCAAGGAGTACATAGACGTGGTGATGCCCGGTTACACTCATCTGCAGCCCGCTCAGCCCACCAGACTGTCCCATCACTTGATAGCTTATCATGACATGCTGGCCAGAGATTTTGAGAGGGCAGTAGAGGCAGTGGACAGAGTAAACCTGTGCCCTCTGGGCTCGGCAGCTTTCGTTTCCACCAGCTTCGAGACCGACAGGAGCAATGTAGCCGATCTACTGGGGTTCGATGGTGTGGTGGACAACAGTGCTGATGCGGTCTCCTCCAGAGACTTCCTCATAGAATCCGTCTATACTGCCACCTCATCCATGCTCTCCATGAGCAGGATGGCGGAAGAAATCATATTGTGGAGCTCGGAATTCGATTATATCGAGCTTCCCGATGAGTTCGCCTCCTCATCCTCCATTATGCCCCAGAAAAAGAATCCCGACATAGCAGAGCTGCTGAGGGCCAAAGCAGGAAGAATAAACGGGAATCTAACCTCGTTGATCACTATGTACAGGGCGATGCCCTTCAATTACAACCGCGATTTCCAGGAAATGAACCCCCTGCTCTACCAGTCGGTGGAAACGGCTATAGCCAGCGCCAACCTGATGGCCAAAATGCTCAAAGGCATTCAGTTCAAGAGAGAGGTCATGGTTCAAAAAGCGGGAGAAAAGTTCATCTCTGCCACGGAACTGGCAAATCTGATGGTCAAAAAAGCTGAAATCCCCTTCAGAAGTGCTCACGAGATAGTGGGCAGACTGGCTTTAGAGGGAAACTATCACCCATCGCTGGAAGAAGTGGATAATACCTCACTCGAAATCGCGGACAAGAGAATAAGCGACTTTATCTCTCAGGAAGAATTAAACCAGGCACTGGACCCTCAATATGTGGTAGAGAATATGGGGAGCGGTGGCCCATCCAGAAGTGAGGTGGAGAGGATGATCAAGGACAGAGATGAGCAGTATTCCTATGACGAAAGTGAGATGAACCAGTTGATCGACGATGTATCCATTAGGCTGGAAAGATTATACGAAGAAGTGAGGAGAGTGGTAGGTTGAATGAAGGCAAGTGGGTGAGGATAAAGTCCAGAGGAGCGGAGTTCGAAGGTATTGTGATGCCCTCCTCTACCGATTCTCTGGTCCTCAAACTGGATAACGGTTACAATATTGGCCTCACCGATTACGAGGTTCTGGAAGTTGCTGATGTGGAGAGGAAGGCTTTTTCCCCTCCCGAGCCGGAGAAGAAGGAAGAGCTTCCCACGGTAAAGATAATCTCTACAGGAGGGACCATCGCCAGCAAGGTGGATTACAGGACTGGTGCAGTGACCAGCCAGTTCTCTGCAGAGGAGATAGCCGGTGACGTGCCCGAAATACTGGATATCTGCAATGTTGATGCCAAACTCCTCTACAACATATTATCGGAGAACATGAACCCCCAGAGATGGATGGAGCTGGCAGGAGAGGTTTACAACGCAATCAAAGAAGGTTATGAAGGGATTATAGTCACTCACGGAACCGATACTATGGGATACTCTGCATCGGCCCTGGCATTCATGTTATCCACCCCTGTTCCGGTGGTATTCGTGGGCTCTCAGAGGAGCAGCGACAGGCCATCCAGTGATGCAGCGGTCAATCTCATTTGTGCGGCAAAAACTGCTACATCTGATCTGGGGGAGATGGCGGTGGTCATGCACGGCACCACCAGCGACGCCTTCTGCTACATCCACAGGGGGGTGAAGGTGAAGAAGTGCCATACATCCGCCAGATACGCCTTCCAGTCCATAAACAAGCCCCCTCTGGGCAAGGTGGACCCCTTTAGTCAGATCACCTGGCTTTCGGATAGGATCAAGAGGAATGAAAGAGAGCTGTCCCTGGCCAACGAGATGGAGGAGAAAGTAGCGCTTATCAAGTTCTACCCCGGTCTGAAGCCGGATATCCTTGACTACTATCACCATAAAGGCTATAGAGGGTTCGTTATTGAAGGAACGGGATTGGGCCACACTTCAACTGACTGGGTGGACACCCTGACCCGCATCTGCAGAGATTCGGTTGTGGTAATGACCTCTCAATGTATACACGGAAGAGTTTGCGATAGGGTCTACGATACGGGAAGAGACCTTCTGAATGCTGGTGTTATTGAAGGAGAGGACATGCTGCCCAAAGTGGCTCTCATAAAGCTGATGTGGTTGCTGGGCAACTACGATGTGGAACAGGCAAAACAGATGATGACCACCAATCTCGTTGGAGAGATAAATCCCTCAACCACATACATCTAAAATAATATATTTTCCAATTTTCTGCCTACCCAGAAATTTGAAGTTAAGGAAAATAGATAAAAATTGGTAGGACCAAAAACTAAATGTAAGGTGTCCCAAAAATGGATGAGCTGGAAAAGATAAGGGAGAAAAAATTAAAAGACAAACTGCAAAAAATGAGTGAAGGAGGTAATAAAGTGTCTGAGCCCATTAAGGTTAACGGAAACAACTTTCAGAAGGTATTACAGGAGAATGAAAACGTAGTAGTGGATTTTTGGGCTGAATGGTGTGGACCATGCAAGCTGGTTGGTCCGGTCATAGACGAGCTGGCCAAAGAGTACTCGGATAAAGTGACCTTCGCCAAGCTCAACACAGACGAGAACCAGGAACTGGCCGCCAGCTATGGCATATCGGCAATACCCACCGTCATATTCTTCAAGAACGGAACGCCCATGGACCAGATAGTGGGAGCGTTTCCCAAAAGCGAGATGAAGAACTGGATAGACAAAAATCTCAACTCTTGATTTTCACCCTTATTGATTATTCCCTAATTTCTTTTCTTTTTTTACTGTTTTATAAACTATAGATCAAGATCCCCTGAAATGGCTTTGTAAGTATATTTCTTAGGATTGAGGTCCAAGTGGAGACTTAAGTTTAAGCTAAGAATGTCTCTTAACATGTGGTATCACGAAGTGATGCCAATCAGCTCCAAACGCATTTCTGGTTTATAATCGTCCAACCTTAACTCCTAAAAAGCCTTCTCTATAAACTACATTAGACCTTAAAAGGCCTGAAAATTGAAATCGTATTGACTTGATAATAAAGAATGGAAGATCTCCTGCTCTTGCTGTTGCAAAAGCAATGTTTATCTCATCAGATAGCTTATCACAATTATCTGGAGATTTTTCAATATTATTATAAGTGTGCTAAACGGTAACACATAATGGTTGAAATGATAGGTGTGTATAACAAAAAAAAGATACAGTGATGAACTCGCCATGTCCCCCAAGTGGTTAAATGAGTCTATAGTGGAAAAAACATCCCCCATATTTCCACCGGAAACAGCTGTCTGAAGGTTAAGACTATGTTGAGAATCCCATACAATACGCTGAAGCTGGATGATAAAATTGGGGTTAATGTCAAATTATCCTCAGAAACCTATGAACTGCTTATTGAGTTCTGTAATTGGACTGAAAATGACCTGAACTCCCTGGTGGAATACTTTATTTTCGATGGTATAAAGTCTGAGCTAAATATTGTTAAGGATTCTCAATTCAAAGATGCTAAAGAACTCCAAGAGAGGGTTAGGGAGCTAAGAAAGTATTTCTGACTCCTAAAAAGAAAACTATCTCTTTGTAAGTAAAAAAAGAAAGTTGGTAGAGATACTATCTACCCAAAGTTGTAATACTAACCGATAAACTCATCAATAGGTATTGCTGCCATTGTTATTGTCCTAACAGTTCCTCTTGACGCGAGCTGCAGCATGGCCTTTGTTACAATCTTATTGCTATCTGCTTCAACTATATTGACAAAGTCGTACTCCCCCAGGAGAGCATACTGGTCAATAACTTTAACTCCCATGCCCTGGAGCTCCTTATTGACTTCTTTTATTCTATGTGGCTTCTCATTTACTGTTTTAGCTCCTGCGTTCGTAAGTTTTGATAAAACAACAAATTTCATATTTTCACCTCCAACTGCTTATTTGCGTTATATCTTAAAATAAATTCTGCAATTTTTAGTATCTAATTATACTATTAAAAAATATTATTAACAAACTTTTAGCAATATACCATATTTGTTTTTCCTAATAGCGGCGTTTTACAATGCTTTAAATGAAATTATAATAGAGAAATGCCCGGAATCTTTTAAAAATCATCGTTTATACCCTTATGAGATCTTTGAATCCTACAGGTGGCAGAGACGGGAGATAATAAGACCTGAACAATTGAGATAGAGTTAGTTTGTTGATTACATATTTGTCGATACTATGGGGTAATTGGAAATGAAAACCGAAAAAGAGGTATGGAAAAAATATAAGAAATTGAAGAGAAAATCAAAGTGCAGAGATTAGATAATTAGATAATTAGATAATCAGTACATCGTAAAGTAATAATATTAGCAGGGCTTTAGAATATTTATGGC
>CAZQTT010000064.1:0-14366 GCA_964596255.1 uncultured archaeon | reverse complement strand
ATAATGCCTCCATAGAGGAGTGCTTCGAGTGCCATACGTCACAAGAAGATTTCTGCGGAACGTGCCACGAATACAATGGCGTTGACCCCTACTGCTTCGAATGTCATAGTAAGCCAAGTGTTCTTGACGAATACGGCGAACCCCAAAGCGACAAATACTGGCAGGCTTCCTCGCCAGGATTCAAATAAACCTTAACTCTTTTTTATTTTTTTATTTGTTTTGCCTTTTTCTGGGTTCAATGCAATGTATCCTGAAGATACTGCTCTTTTTGCTACCCTGGTGAACAAGGGATGTAAGATCAATATCCCTCTGGTCTGCCAGAAGTGTGGTGAGTGCTGCGTTAAGCTCAGTCATGTCCTATTCGATGGTGAAGAAATAGATGTAGAAGGTGTCGATAAAGTTAAGGAATACCTGGGGATGAGATACTATCACTTCGTTGAAGACCTCAAAGAGAGGTTCAAGGATAAGTTGGAGGAAAGTGATACAAGCATAGTTATCAATCCCTGTCCTTTCCTGAACCATGAAGGGTGCGGGGTTTATCCTGCCCGACCCAAATCCTGTAGAGAATTTCCCATCTACGGTGACCAGAATATCGGCTGTCCTGCCCTTAGCAGGTTTAAAAAAGTAGCTGACTATATGGAGGGCGATGTGTATCCACAATGCACAGCGTGGGAACACATCGATAACTACAGGGTCAAGCCCTCTGCCCAGCTGGTGGTTAGGTTCCTGAGCATAGCCCAGGAAGAAGAGATCAAATACTTTTTGGAACTAAATGAGATAGGCTGGGAAGATTTGTCTCCCCCCAGTTATTAACTGCTTCAATTCTTCAGAACTCTCAGCTGTAGTTAAACCATCTGGCCGAAAGCCAAGCCCCAAGAGTAATAACTTTTATAAATTAATGTACAAACTAAAACAATGAATATGGATGTACTGGAAGTTGGCGGCAGGAAGTTTGAGGGTTCAGTCAGGAAGGCATTTGATCTCAAGCCGGTGCTGGCTTTTCCACAGTCACTCCAGGAGGATTTTGATGCCTATTATATGTTCAGGGATGTTTATTACAGCCGGCAGGATAGGGAAAAGATACTGGAGAAAAATCTGAGGTACGATATTACTGTAATCCCCCCTAACAGCATCGGTGGAGAATACATCAAAACCTATGGTCACTATCACCCCGAGGTAGAGAAAGGGCTTTCTTATACTGAGGTGTATGAAGTACTGGAAGGTACAGCATTATATCTCCTCCAGAAAGAGGAGAACGATGAAGTCACGGATGTGGTCGTAGTGGAAGCATCACAGGGTGATAAAGTATTAATTCCGCCTAACTACGGGCACGTGACCATCAATCCGTCCAATAAATTGTTGAAGATGGCCAACTGGGTTCACAGGGGTTTCGATTCTGATTACAAGCCTTTTGAGAAGAGAAGAGGTGCCAGCTATTACTTTACTCATGACGGGTGGATAAAAAATGAAGCGTATTCTGAGGCTCCTTCTCTGAGATTTGCCCAGCCAAATTCCAAATCCTTAGGGTTAAAAAGAAGTGAGGAGATGTACAAGCTGGTTAAGAATCTAAATAAACTGGAATTTTTATGGAAGCCATCTCAACATAAACAATTATTTGAAGAAGCGTTCACAGAAAAATAAAAGAACAGGGACAAGAACAAGAACAACCAAAAGGAAAAAAGAATGAGAAAGGGGTAAAAGATATGGTTTCAGAAAAAATGGTTGAAGCTTTGAACAAGCAATTGAACGCTGAACTCTACTCCGCCTACCTATATCTCTCCATGTCCGCCTATTTCGATTCTAAGAACCTTAAAGGGTTTGCCAGCTGGATGAAGATACAGGCTGAAGAGGAATACGCTCACGCCATGAGATTCTACGACTACATCTCTGATAGGGGTGGCCGAGTAAAGTTGTTCGCTATAGACCAGCCGCCTTCAGATTGGGACTCTCCTCTGGATGCTTTTAAGGCTGTTTACGATCATGAAGTAAAAGTTACTGGTCTGATACACCAGCTGGTCGATCTGGCGCTTTCAGAGAAGGACTATTCCACCTACAACATGCTCCAGTGGTTCGTATCAGAGCAGGTAGAAGAAGAGGCATCGGCGGACGATATCGTTCAGAAGCTCAAAATGGCAGGAAACGATGGCCCGGCTTTGATGATGATAGATAAGGAGCTTGCTCTTCGCAGAAGGCCTGCAAGAAAAGAAGAACAGCAGGGTGAGCAGCAACAGTAGTTCTTTTTTATTTTTCTTTTTGTTGACTGTGAACAATGAAATTGAATTCCCTTCAGCTGTACATTTTAGCTCATTTGAAGAGAGCGAACATTGATTTTGCCAAATCCATTGCGAAGAACATTAAGTGGCCGGTCGAGGAGATCAACAGGGAGCTCAACCGCATGGAGGGCTCTGGACTGATAGAGAGGTCCCATGGATCGGCAGTGAAGAGAACTGATGCCAAATTCAAGCTGGCCCAGGAAGTGAGGAAGCATCACACCTACTACGGTCTCTCCGAGAAGGGAGAAAAACTGGTGAGGGATGTGCGGAACAATACTTCCAAATACTTTCAACAGATAGTGGGGGATAGTAAAGCGCTTGACGTTTTCCTGTTCATAAAGGAGGCGGAGTACGAGCACGCAGAACAAATAGGGAAATCAGTCTCTCTCACCAAAGAGAGAACCAGAAGCATTCTGCAGAAACTGGTGCAAGCAGGTCTTATATCCGAAGAGAAGCCCAAGACCCTCAAGAGGAAGCACCGGAAAGGTAAGCCCAAAAAAGAGACCAGAACTCAGCACAAGTATTACAGAGTCACCAGAGTGGGTGAAATGATAGTGAGGTATCTGTTTTAAGTTAGTATATGAAGAAAAATATATAAGTTAACGTAAAATTAACCTATTTTAATTCGCGACGAATATGTACGATAAAAAAGAGAGGTATTGAACATGAATAGAATATTGGTTTATGGAGTCTTTCTGGCTCTGATTATGCTGACCGCAGGAATGGCAGGATGTGCGCAAACAGATGGGAACGAAGGTAATGAGAACAATGGCCAGCAGCCAACTTACACCGAGGAAGAAAGCAAGGAGATCGCCAGGGATTTCGTGGAGGCTTCTCCCACCTATAAGTTCGATGGCTACAACTTAACCCATAAAGAAACCCTATATCCAGAGGTCGTCAACTGCACTGACTGCTATGGATTCGTATTCGAATTCGAGTCAAGACATGCCGGATATGGTAACAGAACTGGCAAGATGCTGGCTCAGGTCATCACTCCCCATGAAGCCCACGTAACAGTTAAGAGCGGTGAAGTAACTTCAGCATTGCTGGACAATAAGTGGGGCATGGTCAACCAGACCTTTCTGGATGCCCCCTCACAGGATGACGAAGAACTCGACCTGAGAGAAGCGAATGTCGTTAATGTCGAATTCGAAAAACAAGAGGGGTCTTATAGATTCGATGTGACCCTCTACCACGATGACGACGGCGAGGAAGGGTATGCCGACTGGTGGCAGGTCGAGACACTCGATGGAGAAGTTCTGGGAAGACGCAACCTTACGCACGCTCACGGAACGGAGGAATTCACCCGATCCGAAAGCATCGAAGTTCCCCAGGATACAAAATACGTTGTAGTAAGAGGACATGACCAGGTTCACGGATTTGGTGGACAGGTAATGGTCCTTAATCTCGAAACAGGTGAATCAGAGAAGATCGATCAAGGTGGTGAAGAACAGGACTTCAGCGAATATTACCCTTCGATGGGTAATGAAATAGGGTCGCCCAAGACCTCTACCACCCCACAGGAAGAATTCTGCGGATGGTCGACTCAGGGCAACTGCTCAACTGATGCTGACTGCACCAGTGGAGGATGCTCAGGACAGGTCTGCCAGTCCACATTCGAAGAGCCAGTCATGACCACATGCGAGTATAAGGAGTGCTACAACGCCGACCTGTATGGAATGGAGTGCAAGTGCGTAGAAGGAGCCTGCCAGTGGTCACAGAACACCACAGAATGACCCAAGAAACCCACTTACAGATAAAAATAAGTAAATCAGTTGATCGCTTATTTTATTATTTTATTTTATTTTATTATTACTCCCTTTTTGTGAAATGTTATGGTTCTGAGCTTTGGTAGTCATCTCGTTATTTTTGGAATGTCCCCAAGTACATAGGACCCAGAAATATTGATCTTTGAGATTCTCCTCTGATCTCCCTCAGACCAGCTTTGTTCATTAAGTCCGTTATCTCACTCGACGACATTCCATGGCCTGCGCTGGTAGGCTCCCTGATGATGAACTCTCCCTTGGGTTTCAGCTTCTCTGCCAGTGATTCTGCCGTAGCAAATTGTCGTTTTGCACCATCTATTTCATGCAGTACAAAGTGGATGAAGATGATGTCAAAGCTGTCAAAGTTGTTGAGCTCCATTTCAGTGATGTTGCCCTGCATTAATTCTACATTACCGAATCCTTTCAATCTTTTTCTGGCCTTCTTGATCCAGTATTCAGAGATATCAACTCCGACGACCTGCCCATTTTCCAGCTTTCTGGCCAGATGCCCAGTTAATGTGCCTCCGCCGCAACCGAAATCAAGTAATCTTTCATTGCCGTTGAAATGAAGGGAATCAACATATCTTTTGTATAAGGGGGATGCCAGTATATTATTCATAAAATCCATAAAAAATCCTTCCAGCGCTCCAGGATTTTCAATGCTCATGCTCTACTTATTGCATACAAAATATAAAAAGTACTATTGGTGGGTGTTATAGGGGAGAGACTTGATGCCTCAAAGATGCTTGTTGATCTAAGCATTAGCATTATTTTGATCAGAAGCACTATCAGAATCGCTGTTCTAACTCTCCAAAATGCTGTCTAAACACATCGGCTATATCCTCAGGGCCCTCCAGTACGGTCACCCCATCCATATTTTGAAGGGTTTTTACGTGCTCCACATCTTCTTTCCTTATCCTCAGCTTCATTTCTCTACCATTGGGTAGTGTGGTTACTACAGTGCCTTCTTTGTAGTCAGAAGGCATGATATAAACTGGTATAAAAGCTTTCAATCCCATGATAGCCGAATTGGGCAGCAGTGAGTCTGCAATACCCATAGCCAGTTTGGCTACGGTGTTGGACGTTGCAGGAGCAATGAGAAAGAATTCATATTTCCCCAACTGCATCTGGCCGGCCAAAAAAGGGGAATTGGCATCCTTCTCCACCTTATAATCGAATTTCTCCTTAAGCGGTTTTACCAGTTTATAGTATTTTATAACCTGCTCTCCTGCTTTAGAGAGGTAAACTCTGACGTCAATTTCGTCTTCGTACTCCTTCCTGATGTTGTTCATCACTTCGAAAGTTTCTACCAGCCTGTCTCCACTCCCCGTAATCCCCCAGACAACTTTCTTTTTCTTTTCGTCCGATCCTTGCTGTTGGGCCATATTTAACCTTTCGAGCTTTCTAATTTTTCAGCAAATTGCTTTATTGTTTTTCTTAAGCTTTTAAACCCTTCTTCATCCTTCTTTACGCCTTCCAGAGTATCCTGCGACCAGAATGTCGCTCCCAAGTTGGCCCCGAATGAGCCTCCACCCACCGGGATAACTCCATTGATAATGTAAAAATCCATTATCTGATGAATGGCCGGTTCCTGACCGCCAACTCTATCCCCACCTACTGCGACCGCCATACCGATCTTACTGGTAAAAAAATTTGAGTCAGCTGCCACCAGAGACCTGCACCTGTCCATTACAGCCTTTATTTGAGCAGATACTCCTCCATAGTAAACTGGAGTAGCAATAATAATTCCGCTGGCCCTTTCAAGTAGAGGAAAGAGCTGGTACATGTCGTCCTCGGTTCTACATCTTTTGTTCTTGAGGCAGAAGTCGCAATGGTGACAGAAACCTATATTTTTTCCTCTTACGGTGAAAAATTCTGTTTGAAGGTTTCTTTCCTCCAGCATCTTCAAACCTTCTCTTAAAACATATTCGGTTGCTTTTTTGCGGGGACTACCGGAGATACCCAATATCATATCTCTAAATAATTTATTTTTTTTCAGCTATTTGTTCTCCTAATTCATAAGCTTTTCTTAGTTCGCTTTGCTATCTCAACAGCCAAAGCCCAACCTAACATCTCCAAAAAAGACTTTAGATCTAAAATCGTAGATAACTCCATGAAGAAGCAAAGGGTTGTCTACGGTGTATTAATCGCTCTCCTTGTTATCATTCTGGTCGGTGCAGCCTACAAATTGGTGTACCTGGAAGAGGTTGAGGGTACTGTGAGCCACAAGTCTGTATCAGGAATAAAGGGGGATACTGTTTATGGGATCATTTTGAACAGGCCCATAAGCGATGGTTCATGGATCGTGGTCAAAGATGAAGATTACAGGAAGTATTTCTCCGGCAGGCACGTGGTGATAAACGAAACTGTAGATGAGAGGATTACCAGAGAGTACGCAGACCTCACGTACCAGGTGAATGTGAACGTGTCACCTGAACCGGGAACTCAGGGATACCAGGCGAGTAGAGAGATATTTAACCAGATTAAAGTGGGCGAAAAAGTGAGGATGGAGGTTACCAGGTTTTCAGATAATCCATCGATTGTGGGGGTTGTGGAGGTTGAATAAAGGCGTTTAGAACTTTTAAGATCCTGTGAATGGGCCCACCCGGGTTTGAACCGGGGATCTCCGCCGTGTGAGGGCGACGTCATGACCAGCTAGACCATGGGCCCATTGCTTAAATTTAAGCTTCTAACCAAATAGTTAACATTCATTCCAAACTTTAGCTCTGTACTTTATGAAGTTTATGGTAAAAGCCTAGGTAGAGGTGTCGAGTAAAGATGAATTAATGGTTAGGTAATAATTATTTTTGTGTAAGATTTATAGTAGTATGGTCATGATAAATCATCCAGATATATTTAATAAGGTTGAGATAAAACATTGAAATATGGCCAGAATTACTTCTGTTGAGCTTTTAGCGAAGAAGTATAAGTTGGGCATAAGGAGAGTTTATCCTGAAGATTGCGAGTTATGTATCTCTGGCTACACAGGTAAGAAGTGTAAATACTTGCTAAAAATAAATAGAGAATTTTATTGTGTCAGAGAAGCTGCCAAAGAATTGGATTCGAGGCTTGAGCATTAAATAATACCGATCGCTACTTTTTCCTTTTCCTCAGAGTATCTTCCAGTCTCTTTTCCAGTGGTTCTTCATGAGTATACTGACACATCAAATAGTGCTCCACAGCTTTATAAATTGCATCTTTTGTGGCATTTTCTCCAGTTTTTTTCTTCAATTCGCTAAGAGAACTCTCCGATAGTACTGTTTGGGCATGAACAATCTTTGCCATTTATATCACTCAAACAGCCGGCAATTCTACATTACTTAAATTTTACTAATGATGAAGGTAGTTGATAATTGCTTTATCCTTTAAAAATCAGGTTATATAAACCTTCATTCTTTACATCTTGTAGTTAGTCAACAAAAGCAGGTATTACTTCAAAAGCTGTATCTCCCCCAGGAGTGTACCGTCAAGGAGAGTTGCTTCAGCCTGGTGGTAATCCCATCGCCGGAAGAATACTCCTGCAGGTCTCTCAAGATTAACCGATGTCGAGGCGCAAACGTCATTAAAAGCAGGGAGAACGATAACCTCCTTCTCTTCTCCGTTCACGCTCATTTTCCCTTCCAGCCATACTCTTTCCTTGAAACTTCCTACTTCATCTCTAATGAGGACGGCTGGGTGGGCATGACCGAAGATTAGGGTCTTTGCCTGGAGAACATCATCATCAGGCATAGCATGGCCGTGAAATATCCCAATGTCGTTTATTCTAATTCCTCTTGTGCCTTCAGTCTTTATTACTGCTTCGATTCCCCCATCGTGGTTCCCCTTAAGAACAGCGATATCCGAGGGGGGGTATACCGGATGTTTCAAATCCGTCAATTAACTTTTCGACCTCTCTGCTCTCTCTGGCCCTCATACCGATATCATGCTTGACGTCTCCAGCAAGAATGACCTCATCAGCTCTTTCAGATAGTTGTGATGCTTTTTCTATTAGTGAGTTGTCGGAGAAACTGAGGATACCGAGGTGTAGATCAGCAATAATCAATTTCCTGCTCCTTCCGGTCAAAAGTAACGCTGGTTCATTGAGCAATCTCTTGAGCATAATCAACCGTCGATAATGGATTATAAAAAACCAGCTACAGTCAGCTAAACCATGAACTTTAGAAAGTTCGATCAACAAAATGAGATACTTCGCTTTGCCCAGTATCTCCTCAATACATCTTCCAGTGTAAAAAAACTGTGCACAAGTAAATCAGCCCAGGCCTGAGGAATTTATTCTTCAGGAAAAAGTATGGGTGCAATACACGACATACAAAATACAATTAGGTCACCAATCTTGATCTAGATCAAGAAGATGGAGAACACCACAGCAAAAACCCCTGTGAGGAAGATGCCATCAAAAGTTCCTGCTCCCCCTATACTCATTACTCCGTTCCCCATTCTATTCAAATGTCTCAGATGGAGTACGTCCGCCCCGAACAATGCTGAGATCACCCCAGTAGAAAAAGCGAGTTTGGGTAAGTCATGCACAGGACCGCCAACGAAGATCAAAGCCACATAGGAGGGAATAAATAATCCCTACCGCCAAAAGGCATGGACAAGTTCACCTCCTTGGTTCAGAGGACAGCTTATAAATGGAGTACTGATAAATTTATACTGTGTTATGCAAAGTTGATGGGAACTCAACATTAATCGGAATTACGGCAGTTTACATAAAAAGATGTTGTTACCCCCCTAGAAAAAAGGAGGATTGTCCGGTACATTTAAATTTACCATTACCATTACATTAGATTCCATTCCCTTTCACTTCCGTTTCATTTCACTTTAGATGCTGGTGGACATCAAGATAACCTATATCCCTGAGATATCTCTCCAGCAAATAATTGATAAGATCGCTAATGATAATATTCTTCTCCTTTAGTATATCATAATAAATACTTTCCATCCACACGGTCTTCTTGAGCCTTTTTGAGTTTCTAGTGGCGGTCAAATAAAAAGTCAGGCTCATATCATCTGTCAACTGAGTACCAAATTTTTGAGTCATTCTAACTTTCACCTCTCCTTAACCGGCGTATGATTAAGCTTATGATTATTATAACTATCGAAAGGGTTTAAAATATTTACGGTTAAGCACGCTAAAAGGCGTGCTCTGAAAGGAAAAACTCAACCAATGGTGATAACAACTGGGTCAGTATTGGTCCAGATCAATCCACCACTCTTAAAATAATTAATGTAAAATAAATTATGAAAATAATTTACTCAAGTCTAACACATGGAGGTTACTTTGAGACTTTTAAGCCAAACTATATATAACCTGTAATTTAGTCATCAGTAAGAGATATAATGGTTGTATTTTTCGGGGTGACAACCCCATAGGAGGATATAGATGATAATGGATAAGTACGTGTGGCACCTTGTTAAGAATATTCTCACTGCACCAGAGTACGAGGCAGTGGTATCTAGATTAAGGGACAGAAACTACAGCCATAAAGATTTCAATAAAGCAGTGAAAAAACTTAAGGCTGTGGGTTTTGACCTTGAAGCTTGAGATAATACGTTGTGTAACTTTTTTGTAAGTTACTTTTTTTTGTTTTAAATGAGTATACGAGATAAATAATAGTCCAAAACTATATATATCGGAGTAAAGTAATTCCTGTTGAAGGATGTATAGGCTTTTGTTCTCGTAGACTTTTGTTTGTATATTTTTCTAAGATCAATTAAGAGGTGTAAAGAAATGAATATATATGTAGGAAATCTACCGTATGAAGTCAAAGATGATGAGCTGCGACAGGGTTTTGAGAGCTATGGACAGGTAACCTCAGTAAACATTATTAAGGACAGATTCTCTGGTAGAGCAAAGGGATTTGCATTTGTAGAGATGGATAATGAAGATGAAGCCAAAGCAGCCATTACTGGGCTTAACGGAACAGTAATGAACGGACGAGCTATTAAAGTTAATAAAGCCCAACCCAAGCCCCAAGGCAGGCGTTACTAACCAATTGCTGACTAATCGGCAGAATGAGTTTATTTTCAGGTAGCTTGCTACCAATTCTTATTTTTTATTTATAAGAATACTACCTAAATGTAATACAAAATGCATGCTAAAAAAATAAAAGATTAGCTCCAGAAAGCTAAACCATTACATGCTTTATGATACAGTAAAAAATATTCTACTTGTAGGCCTTGAGTTTCAGGCTTATAACTTCTACTCCCGGGATGTCAACGTCAAATATATCCTCGGAAAGAATTTCTAAATTCTTTAAACCTGCTTTGTGGATTTTGTCCAAATATACGTCTTTCTTCAGCGCACCTGCAATACATCCGGCCCATGCTCTCTCATCGTTCCTTATTTCTTCCGGCAGCTCTCCCCGGACCACAAGGTCGGAGATCACAATTCGTCCACCTAATTTTAACACCCTGTGAACCTCTTTAAAAGTGCGGGATTTGTCAGGTGAAAGGTTGATGACACAGTTACTGAGAATAACATCGAAGTAATCATCCTTAAAGGGAAGGTCTTCCATCTCACCGACCTTGAATTCCACATTGCTGTAGCCATAATTTTCAGCTATCCTTTCCGATTTTTTTACCATCTCTTCAGTCATGTCCAGACCAACGACCAGTCCCGAACCAACTTTTTCCGCTGCCAGAAATACATCTATTCCTGCACCGGAGCCCAGGTCAAGAACCTTCTCGCCCTCTTTTAAATCTGCCAGCGCCGTGGGATTGCCACAGCCAAGACCTTCAATTGATTCTTCAGGAATCCTATCCAGTTCTGAAATTGAATATCCCACACTTCTTGCCTGTTCAGCAGTGCTTCCACATCCACAAGAGGGACAGCAACTTCCACTACTTTTTGCGATTTTAGCGTACTCTTCTTTTACAACATCCTTTATCTCATCATCTTCCATTTTCCCACCTCAACAGCAGGGTTCTATTTCATCCAAACGGAGGTTCAGCAGCATTTCTCTGACCTCGTTGTCCTTAATTCTGTAAACTATATTCCTGCCGATTCTTTCTCTATCCAGAATTCCAGCTTCCACCAGTGATTTCAGATGTCTTGAAACTGTAGTTTGATCTCTGTCAACCATCGAATGGAATTCGCATGCACAGTATTCGTTATCAAGGAGATATCTGACTATTTTAAGCCTTGTCTCGTCTCCCAGAGCTCTGAAAAACTTAGCTTTTTCATCAACTGTAGTTGGAATCATCTTGAAGAATATGTATATATGCACATATTTAAATATTTATCCCTATTGGAGTTGGGTATACTATCAGAGTAACTTTGCACGGGCACTCTCTAAGTTATAGCATTCTTTATTGAGCTTCTAACAGGGAATTAAACGATAGGCCAACCTTCAAAATTATTCCAAATAGGTGTACAGAACAGAAGATATGCTTAGCTCATCCAAAAAAACTGTTTTTGACTTTCATCTGCTACTTAAAGGTTTCAGGCCTCCTGGTTTACCTTTCTCCTGTCAAGGACTACATAATCGCTTATGGACTTCACACTTTCGAAGGGTATTATGTACAATCCGTTCTGTTTTTCAAGATCAGGTACTTCGTTCTGAGGCTTTACCACAATATCGATAAGTGATCCCGTTTTAAGGTCCATGGTTACATTGTATACGGAGCCCACTACGGTCCCATCTGACAATAAGACAACCTTCTTACCCAATGATTTAGCGAATAACATGTCACCACCACCATAAAATTACCCAGCAAGCTATATAACTTTTTGGTAATAGACAGCTACTGGTCCTTCGAATCAATAAAGTAAAAAGTGGGGGTAGGGTCTGGGTCTGTTAGTCGGACTACCCGTATCCCATAAATGGTTTGGTTGAGGCTTTGGCGCTTTCTGATTTCATCCTTTCCTCAAATCTACCGTAGAAGCTGAGAGTCGATTCGTCCACACTGGGCCTCACCTTCTTCAAAGCTTCCATGAAGTGCTTCATTTCAATTTTCTCTACTTCCAGATTCTCTCTAAGGGCCAACATGACCGCTTCTCTGGTTACAGCCTCTATATCAGCACCTACATAACCTTCTGTAATATCAGAGAGCTCGTCAATGTCTACATCTTCTGAAACCGGTGTACTTCCAGTATGAATGTCTATTATTGCTTTTCTGCTCTTCTTGCCAGGTGCTCTAACTAGAACCAGTCTGTCAAATCTCCCTGGTCTCAGCAGGGCCGGGTCCAGTATATCAGGACGGTTGGTAGCTCCCACCACCAGAACACCTTCAAGCTCTTCAAGACCATCTATTTCGGTGAGCAACTGATTTACAATCCTCTCAACTGCTCTGCTGCTTTCGTCTACTCCTCTCATTTGTCCAATAGCGTCAAGCTCGTCAAAAAAGACAATGCAGGGAGCCACCTGTCTTGCTTTTCTGAATATCTTTCTCACCGCTTTTTCACTTTCTCCCAGCCACTTGCTCAGGAGCTCACTCCCCTTAACCGTTATAAAATTGGCATTGGTTTCGTTGGCAACGGCTTTGGCAATAAGGGTCTTACCGGTTCCTGGCGGCCCATAAAGCAGGACACCTCTTGGCGGCCTGATACCGAATTTCTTGAACTTCTCCGGAAAGCGGAGAGGCCATTCTACAGTTTCCACCACTTCCCTCTTGATATCATCGAGCCCACCTACATCTTTCCATGACACCATGGGGACCTCTACCAGAACTTCTCGCAAGGCAGATGGTTCGATCTCCTTCAAAGATTCCTTGAAATCGTCCATTGTTACTCTAATGGAGTCCAGAACTTCCGCAGGGACTTCTTCACTGTTAAGGTCTATTTGAGGTAAATATCGCCTGAGAGCTTTCATTGCCGCCTCTTTACACAGGGACTCGATGTCAGCTCCCACAAATCCGTGAGTCTGCTCACTGATGGTTTTTAACATATACCTTACATTCTGTCTCTCCAGTTCGGAATGAACGTCTGCAGGCAGAGAATCGATGATTTCTTTTACGTTCCCGTTTTCAGCCTGTTCTATCTGCTCCATTATTGTTTCCAGGGATCCGATTGATTCTTCTGTCTCTTCTTTTTCAAAGCTCTTCTTTACATTCTTCAGGACGTCCAGTACTTCTTCTTTGGTGTAGTCCGGCTCAAGAGGCATGTTCCTGGTATGTACCTGCATAATCTCAAACCTACCTTCTCTATCCGGAACCCCGATCTCCAGCTCTCTGTCATATCTTCCTGGTCTTCTCAAAGCAGGGTCCACGGCATCAATTCTGTTGGTTGCTCCTATGACCACGACCTGTCCTCTTTCTTCCAGTCCATCCATCAAAGCCAGCAGCTGGGCCACAACCCTTCTTTCTACTTCTCCAGTAACGTCATCTCTCTTGGGTGCGACCGCATCGATCTCATCAATGAATATGATGGATGGAGAGTTCTCCTTTGCTTCCTCGAAAATCTCTCTCAACCTCTGCTCCGACTCACCATAGAACTTGCTCATTATCTCCGGTCCATTTATGGTGTAGAACGATGCTCCGATCTCGTTGGCCACAGCTTTAGCTATAAGCGTTTTACCTGTTCCTGGTGGCCCGTGAAGCAGAACACCTTTGGGCGGATCTATACCCAATCTCTGGAACAACTCCGGATATTTGAGGGGGAGCTCAATAATTTCTCTAACCTTCTGGAGCTCGCCTTTCAGGCTTCCAATATCCTCGTAAGTAATACCTGCTTTACCCATCCTTTCAAAGCCTTTAGCAGGTCTGTCACGATAGATTACTCTGGTGGATTCATCGATAACTACAGCCCCTTTTGGCTCGGTTTTGACCGCCACAAAGAGCAGTGCCTGGTTCTGACCGTACTTTCCAAAGCCAGAGAGGGCAGGAGCACCTATAATGGGAACCAGATCGCCCTCTATCATGGGTCTTTTAAGTAATTGATGCTTGAGATAATCTCCAATATCCATTCCATAAACTCTAAAATCCATCTTTCTAAGAGGAGCAATAATAACAGTTCTGGCAGATTGATATTCTGTCTTTTCTACTTTGACTCCATCTCCAACGCTGGAGCCGGTATTTTCTCTTACGAATCTGTCAATTCTTACTATGCCTCTGCCCCAATCTCTCTTGGGAGCCCTCCATACCTTGGCAACAGTCTCCCTCTTACCTTCCATCCTGATAACATCGCCGGGAGAAATCTGAAGCTTGAGCATAGCATCCGGATCCAGTCTTGCGATTCCTCTGCCTGAATCGCTGGGATAAGCTTGATTTACTTTAAGTGTTATTTCCAAATTCATCACCTCTTAACTTAAGGGTATATCCATAACTTATTATTCTGGACTGCACCCATTTTGGCGGACACTGTTCTAAGTTAATGGTTTATATACTT
>CAZQTT010000063.1:0-14712 GCA_964596255.1 uncultured archaeon | reverse complement strand
CGTCAACCGGAAACGATTGATGGATGAGTGGAGGGCTTAACCGATGACCAATGGAATCTGACCATGATGTTTATAGGTGAAGACCTCTCCACTCTGGAAGCAATTGTTGATCAGCATGTCAGACCCAGCCCCGACGTACACGACATTGATGTAGGTATCATGGTGAGGGCCGAAAGAGATACGGTGGTTCCCATGAAAATTCATGTGGAGCACGCCGATACCCCGTCATGCAACTTTTCCTGCGGTCAGTGTGATTACTGGAGCAGTGAAGTCTGTCTGGGCTGTCCGGTGACGGGTCACTACAGGGGGAAGATCTGGAAGTAGATACGTAACTGACTCCTGTTGTTTGAATAATACCCTGGAGTCAAAGATTAAGCAACTTAATTTATGTGATAATCATAGTTTTTCAGGAAAATTCATAAAAAATGAAACTGCTTTATTAGTATGAAAGGAGAGCACAGGTGTTACAGAGTAGATTTCTCCAATATTGAGGCTATTGTGTTTGTTGATATTGTAGATAAGAGAATAAAGGCCAGCTGTACAAATTATGAGTTATGCTATTATTCTAGGGTTCTTGTTGATGGAGAATGTCCCAAATACTGTGAAATTATATCAGAGGTAAGAAAATACGTTTTCAGAGGTCGAGAGCCAAAAGTCAATATACAGGAGATCAAGGTTACGGCTTCAAAAATTAAAAATCCTCAACTATCGTTCAAGTAAAAATGAGTGTGGCTATTTATAGTTTTAATTTAATTTGAAATATTTATGGATGTAAAGCCCAAGAGCTATTACCTTCTCTTTTTCATAGCTTCTTCCGGTTTACCTTTTAGGGGTTCTTCCTGAGTATATGAGCATCTTAAAAAATGATCAACAGCTGTTGCAATGGAGTCCTTGGTGGCTTTATCCCCTGTCTTTCTCTTCAACTCGTTAAGCATTTCCTCGCTCAAAACGGGTTTGGGCATGAACAATTTCTGCCAATCTTGATCACTTATGATGGTTATGTGATGGGATACTTAAAACTCTGTGTTTCTAAAATGATGTGGGTTGATAAATGGCACGTCTTTTAACAATTGATTTACCTGAGGCTAATAATTGAATGAATTGGTTTGCACAGGATTCTTACCCTCCATGACTGTTGACTCCTCTAACTCACGGATTTGGGCTTTTGGTTTCCTATCTCTGAAAACATATTTCTTTAACTCAACTATAGCTGGGCAGTAACCAGGACATACTCCATTTGTTAACTGTTTGAGGTGATAACAGGGTTCAAAATTGGAGCAGTTAAGTATTTTGATACTTTTGTTTATAGTATCTACCCGGGCTATTGCCTCAATATTTTTCATTACGACTGAAAAATATCTTTGTTCTTCCAACATATGTTTTATTACCACTCCTTTTTTTATTAACTTTGTTTAAAATCTAATGGTGAGAGCTTGTTAATTTTCTTAACAGGTTTGTCATAAATGGATTACAAGACTTTCACCCATATCATTATACACCGACTCTGGCCGGTATGAGATCGAGATTGGGGGTTGAGATTTTAGTTAAACCGTAGTCACAACAAAGTGGATTTGAATGGAATCGCGTCTGACATTTTTAGCAATCCACTTCTACTACTCACAACATGCTCTGCAAGGTTTATTATTGTGGCTGCAGTACCTATATCTCCTTTGGTTCCACTGCTTCTCCAGGTGACGCTGTTATTTCCCTCGATGGTTATCTCTTCATACTCTTCCGCATTTGAATAAGCATGAAACTCGATTCTAATTACTTCCCTACTGCTCTTTAATGCTGAACCATACCCTTTCAATCCAAGAGCTTTTCCATCCTCTTCAACTACTTCCTGACCTTCTTTGATATCTTCAGGCTGGAATTTTAGTGAATCACAGACGAGCATCACTGATTCTGCGTAACCTGCATGCCCACTTATCTTACCCTCTTCTACCTGTTTTTGGGCTTCTTCTGAATCCAGTCCTATTCCTATCTTCTTCTGGAAAGTATCCCTTCTGCTTAGAGCATTAGCACTTCTTACAGCTTTAATACTGTTCACTTCTGTGCAGGGAGCAGTAAGGAAAACTAAAAGGGAATCCAAAAGGAATCCGGGATTTATGCCAGCTCCCAGGACACTGACGCTGTTCTGTCTGGCCAGCTCATCGATCTTTTTTGCCAGCTGAGGATACCTGTATTCGGGGTAGCTCAAGGTCTCGCAAGTGCTTAAAACGTTGAATTTTTTGTTCATGCAGTCCTCAATTTGAGAGTATATTCTGTCCAGCCAGCTCCCGGTGCACAGAAAAACCACATCACCGTTAAATTCCAGTTTATCACTAATTCTGGCATTACTATCAAACCCGAAGTCGCTCAACTTCTTTCCTATCAGAGAAGGGTTAACGTCGACCACACCGGTGATTTCAATACCTCTCTTAACAGCTTCACCGGTGATTAGCTTTCCTATCTCGCCAAATCCATATATGACAGCCTTGATGTCCATAGTAGGCAGCTTTTGCTCAGTTATTTAAATATAGCTATAAAAAACCGGCTCTGGGAAAAAGAATACTTCTTCCGAATATTCCAGAATTATCAAACAAAAATCCTATTTGATATATAGAAGAAGAAATAATACAGGCAATTCGAAGGCCTTTATACTAAAGTACTCCAATTTAGGGTTAAAGGTTCCAAGCTAATACATAAGTTCCTCAGTATTCAATTCAATGTATATAAATTGATAACAGTGCCTAAATATCATTACAACAACTCCCTCTAAATGGCTTAAATTGAGACATATCCAGTTAAATACGGGAAATACTAAACAAAGTTCAGCCCATCAACAGATATGCTGGCAAACATTAGAGTTTATATCAATCTGATATGGTCATAAGTTAAGTTTAGAGTTACTTTTAAATATCCTTCCGAAACCCTCATCAAAATCAAAGGGGTGAAATTTTCAACCCCCTCAAATTAACAAAATCAGAGGGAATAAACATGAGCAGAGTAAGAAAACTTCAGAACAGGAAAAGTAATCCAAATCTCATCAGGTTAATAGATGAACTGCTGGATGGTAATGCCAAAAAAGATGCCCCTATATGGAAAGACGTAGCCAAGAAGCTGGCAAATTCGAGAAAGAATCACGCTGAGATCAATCTATCCAAGATACAGAAACATACAAGTGATAACGAAGTGGTGCTGGTGCCGGGCAAGGTCCTTGGTGGAGGAGAGTTCTCCAGAGTAGTTAATGTTGCTGCCATGTCCTTCTCGGAGACAGCCAGAAGGAAGATCGAGGAGTCAGGTGGCAAGTGCTTGACCATCAGAGAGCTTGTAGAGCAGAATCCCAGCGGGTCCGGAGTACGAATAATGGTTTGATACTTAATGCTTTGAGGTGAATTAGATGTCGGTTAATGTGAGAAGAATACTGGGCGATGAAGATTATACCGTGATCGATGCTAAAGGTCACATACTGGGGAGGTTATCCAGTAAGATCGCCAAGAGATTGGTCAACGGAGAGAATATTGTTATAGTTAACGCCGAAAAGGCGGTCATAACCGGTCAAAGGTCCATGAACTTGAACAAGTATATTGAGAAGAGTGAAAGGGGCAGTCAGGAGAGCGGCCCTTATTTCCCCAAACATCCTGAGAACATCTTCAAGAGAACTGTAAGAGGAATGCTTCCCTGGAAGAGCAGAAGAGGTAGGGAAGCTTTTAAGGGACTTAAAGTTTTTATAGGTGTCCCAGAAGAACTGAAAGACATGCAATTTGAGCGCATTGATGATGCTTTGATGGAGAAGGTATCCAAGACTGACCGATACGTGACTCTGGGTGAGGTCAGCAAGTATCTGGGAAGCAAGGTGGTATCATGAAGGTCCTGGTCACCAGCGGTAAGAGAAAGACTGCCATTGCCAGAGCGACCATAAAGCCCGGAAAAGGACGGGTCAGGGTCAACAAGATGCCTCTGGAAATTGTGGAGCCGGAGATGGTCAGGACATTCATCAGCGAGCCGCTGCTGATAGCCAGAGGAGTGTCCGATAAGGTCGATATCAGCGTAAACTCCAACGGCGGCGGCATTATGGGTCAGGCTGAAGCCACCAGAACAGCTATTGCCAGAGCTCTCTACGGCTGGAGCAATGACGAAGAATTGAGGAAGGCTTTTCTCGATTACGATAGGACTCTACTGGTCAACGACGTCAGGAGAAAAGAGAGCAAGAAACAGGGCGGCAAAGGAGCAAGGCAGAAGAAGCAGACCTCATATAGGTGATATTCATGTTCCCTATCAGATGTTTTACCTGTGGAAGCGTTATTGCCCAGAACTGGGAGCCGTATCAGGACAAGCTCAGAGAAGGTAAGAGTCCTGGTGAAGCTCTTAATGAGCTCGGAATTGAAAGATATTGCTGCAGAAGGATGTTCCTTACTCACAAGTCAGTGATTAAGGAGTTCGCACGCTTCCACGGGGCCGTAAGGTAGCCTGGTCATCCTTCGGCGTTCGGGACGCCGTTACCCGAGTTCAAATCTCGGCGGCCCCATTAGTTAAATAAAGGAGTGGGAAAATGGCCTCAAAAACAAAAAAAGAAAGATCATTTCCGTTTGAATATACTCGTTTTGAAAAAGCAAGAATAATCGGGTCTAGAGCCCTCCAGATCGCTATGGGAGCTCCAGTGCTTATCGAGAGCACTGGTAGTGGAGGGCCAATGGAGACAGCTCTTGAGGAGTTCGAGAAAAGAGCGATACCCATCACCGTCAAAAGAAAAAGTGATAGTTTCGTATGGCTTCAAAATTCAGATTATTTTTGAGGAGTGAAAGGATAAATGATAATCGAAGACGTGCTCTACAGGGTTGTTTTTGACAGTAGGGGGAATGAGACCGTTGAGTGCGAGATCCTGACCCCTGACTCCGGAGCAAGCTCTATAGCCCCCAGTGGGGCTTCAACAGGCAGCGAAGAAGCCATAGTTGTGGACCCCTACAGGTATGGAGAAGTTGAAGACAAAGTAGCCAGAGCTCTGGTGGGGATGAGCATCTTTGACCAGAGCACTATTGATGCAGCCTTAAGAGAAGCCGACGGAACAGAGAACTTCTCCGAAGTAGGCGGTAATTTTGCCATAACCGCCAGCCTTGCATGTGCCAAAGCAGCTGCAAACTATCTGGGACTTCCCCTATACCACTATCTGGGGGGAGCCTTTGCCAGTGAGCTGCCATATCCACTGGGTAACGTGATCGGCGGTGGTGCTCATGCAGCAGGCACAAATATCCAGGAGTTCCTCATAATCCCTGTGGGTGCAGAGACCTTCTTTGATGCTCAGATGACCAATACACGTGTACACAAGCAGATCAAGAAAGAGCTGACCAATAAAGGTATCTTTACCGCTAAAGGAGATGAGGGTGGATGGGCCGCTCAGATAAGCGATGAGAAGGCCTTCGAGATAATCCAGACGGCCATAGACCAGGTTGAAGATGAGTTGGGAACTAAAGTAAGAATAGGTACGGATGTGGCAGCCACCGAACTCTGGGATGGAGAGCATTACGTTTATCAAGACAAGAAATTGAAGCCCGATGAACAGATCTCATACATTGGTGAGCTGGTGGACAAATACAATCTCCTTTTTGTAGAAGACCCTCTCCAGGAAAATGATTTCGAGGGTTTTGCACAATTGACAAAGTCAGTGGACTGCATGGTCTGTGGAGACGACCTCTTCGTGACCAACATCAAGAGGATCGAGATGGGGGTTGATTCAGGTTCAGTTAATTCGGTCCTGATAAAGCCCAACCAGATCGGAACCCTCACAGATACTTTTAAGGCCGTTAAGCTGAGCAGAGACAACGATTACGATGTTGTGGTCTCACACCGCAGCGGTGAAACTGAAGATGATGCTATTGCCCATCTCAGTGTGGCTTTCAACGCAAAATTAATAAAGTCCGGCGTTGTGGGTAGCGAACGTTTGACTAAACTCAACGAGCTCATAAGAATAGAAGAGTACATGAGTTCTCCATCAATGGTTAAACTACGTAGGTGATTTCAATATGATGAAAGAAGGCGAAAAGATGATTAGAGACAGTGAAGAGGGTTATGATTACCTCCTCTCTCCAGACGAATACCTCGCAGCTGGTGTTCACATAGGGACTCAAGTAAAGACCGGTGATATGAGGAAGTTCATATACAAGGTGAGACCCGATGGCCTTTACGTTCTGGACATCAGACAGCTCGATGAAAGGATCAAGTTAACAGGAAAGTTCCTGTCGAAATTCGACCCACAGAAGATACTGGTGGTCTCAGCAAGACAGTACGGGCAGAAACCAGCCAAGATGCTGGCCAAGATCATTGGTGCAGAGAGCATAGTGAACAGGTTCGTGCCCGGCACACTCACAAACCCCGTGCTTAAATACTACAGAGAGCCAGAAGTGGTGCTCGTCACGGACCCCGCCATAGACACTCAGGCTGTTCAGGAGGCAAGGGACGTAGGCATACCGGTAACCGCTCTGTGCGACTCCAACAACCTGGCATCCAATGTGGATCTGGTCATTCCCGCGAACAACAAGGGTAGAAAAGCTCTGGCACTGGTTTACTGGCTGATAACCAGGGAAGTTATGAGGAACAGGGGCGTAAGCGACTTCCCTTATTCTATAGAAGATTTCGAAGCAGAGCTATAATCAATTAACTTATTTTCTATCTTTCTCGGCCTTAATCTTAACCTCCACAGGGGCCAACCACTTGTTTGCTGATTGAGTTCATTCTACGGTTCAATTTGCATTTAACCACAAACACAAATCTACCACAAATCTCATATAATTAATTATCAACTTTAATTGGATGGAAGACTACCTGTGGGACGAAGTGGTGGTTAAAAAGTCCACCTCACCTGTTTTTACTTTGAATAGAGAGCAGATCGACTTGTGGAGTGATGATTACCTCAAGTACCATTCCACCACAGTTGCAGACTACATTAGAGAATCCCTGCTTTCATACGAGAAAGAGGGGTTAGACCCTTTTCATGAGATCATTGGAAAAGAAGGGGAAAAAGATGCTTTAAAGAACGCTTTGATGAGCAGCTCGAACATCCTTTTCAAGGGAATGAGAGGCTACGGGAAAACCACATTCTCCAAAAGTATATTGAAATTACTTCCCCAAAAGCAGATGGCAATCAAGGGCTGCAAGATCAATGATGATCCCTTGAATCCGGTCTGTTTTTCCTGCAAAAAGAAGGTTGTTGAAGCTGATGTGGTAGAGCTTACGTGGATACCCCAAAAATGGATAAGGATCTCAGGCGACCCCATGATGACCACCAGACAGCTTATCGGGGGCATCAGCATTCAGAAGTTAAAGGAAGGATATGATCTGGATCACCCAGAGGTGTTTAACCCCGGGAGGATACTGAGAGCGCATAGAGGCATCGGCTATTTTGACGAGCTTGGAGCGGTTCCATCGGCCCTCCAGACGCTGTTGCACGAGTTGCTGGAGGAAAAGCAGATAACCACTCTGGAAGGCGACCTCCTGCCCATGAAGATCGATACAGTGTTCATTGCTTCCACAAACCCCGCAAATTACAGAGGAACTGCAGATATAAAGGAGCCGCTGCTGGACAGGCTGGAAGAGATACCTATTGGACCTCCCAGCAGTTTACAGGAGGAGATAGATGTTGGGTTGAAGAACATGAGCCTCAAGATGGGGGCACGCCTCCCCAGCTGGCATCTCAAGATCATGGCTAGAGCGGTTAGATGCGCCAGACAGAAAGACGGATGTGGAACAAGGCTTGAGAGCGAACCTTCGTGCAGGGCGACCATCAAGCTGTTCGACCACTTGAAGTCTGCAGCCACCAGAAGGAGACATGAAGCTGCCATGCTCACAGACTATGGAGAGAATTACGAAGTGATCAACTTGGGACTGAGAAGCAGAATTGAGCCCGAGTTCGGAGAAGAAACCTCCAAAGAAGAAATAATCCAAAAGCTGGTGGAAGAGGCAATAAACCAGACGTGCTCGGAGATCTACTCTGCTATCCCTGAGGAAGATTTTGGAGATATTATGGAGGAGATCTCTCTGATGAGCGATAACGGAATTAACGTTGAAGATGATAGAGATTTTAAGGAATACCCTCATTGCTGGAAGTTCCTCATTTTGATGGCCCAATCACCCCACGAAGTCAAATCCGCATTTGAGATAACGCTGGAATCTATAAAAAGGTGTACAAACCTTATAGAGAAGGTGGAGCAGGGTATTTACACCTTTAAGGGATATGAACAGTAGAAATACTGATGATAAAATTAGAATGGAGAAGCCGGAATGTAAATTGTGTAGCTCATCTAATTTGAATAGAGAGCTCGCCGGAGAGTTGCTCTACTCCATCTTCAACACCCACCACTTTAGTAAAGGGAAATTGGACCTATCTCAGCTTATAAAGAAGTATATAGATGACCCCGAGCTGAAGAGGAACTATGAGCTCATATCTCACCTCCTCAACGATTTTCCTGGGCATTTGAGCTACGTCAATTTTCTTCATAAAAAGCTAAAAGAGTACAGAGCTGCCAAACAGAGAGCCTGGACGGAGATAAAGGATAGATTAGATGCAGGTGAATTGAATGAGGAAGATGTAAGCGCCAGTGACCTCTCCTACCACTTTTACCATGAGATCCTGCAGGACTTGACCGAAGATGGCTACATAAGCAAAGTGATAGAGGGTTTAAACCGGCATATCCACTATACGCCCCAGGCGGAGAAGATCCTGGGAGAAAAAGTGCTGAAAATCTCCATCCAGAACCTCCAGAAGCACTGGCAGGGAGAGCATGAAACCCCTCAAAAAGGGATGTCCGTCTTCACCGCCAATGCTCTAAAAGAGTATGACCCTTTCCTCCACACCTTTGATATGATCGATGTTCAGGAGACCATGGTCAATACCGCTCTAAAAGACCCTCAGCTCAAGCTGAAGGAAGAAAATATCGTGGTCAGAGAGCTAAAGCACACCGAAAGATGTGTCTACGTATTTCTTATAGATGCCAGCGACTCCATGAGGGGAAGGAAGATACTGGGCGCCATTGAGGCAACACTCGCCCTGAGAAGAGCAATTAAGTCCAGCAGCGATGATGTTTTGTATATAGTTGCTTTCAACCATACTATTAGGAGGTTGAGGGAAGGAGACGTTATAAACGTCAGTGTAAAGGGACGGACTGATATTGGACTGGCGCTGAGGACAGCCAGGAGAATCTTAGGGAAGGAGAAAGGGACGGGAATCGTTTTCCTCATAACTGATGGCGAGCCCACAAGCACCACCCTGGAGAGAACCACTCCCTGGAGTGCTTCACTGATAGAGGCAGAAAAACTGAATTCAGTAGATGCCAGACTTTCCATAGTAATGTTCGGTAGAGAAAAGAGATTTGTTGAGCTGTGCAACAAAATAGCTGGCAAATGCCAGAACTCCCACATAGTGTTGTTTGAGGATCCCCTGAATCTCAAGAACTACGTCATCCACAGCTACCTGAGATAAGTATGAGTATTGGAGTTATTGGTTAGAGTTATTTTTTCTCCAGTCCAAAGTCGGTGATCTCCAGAAAGCCTGCATCACCCTTCCATTCCTTTCTGCTATCCTTTATCACGATCCTCTCTCTGAATAGAGGAGCGTCCAGGACCAGAGTTTCGTACTCTCCTCCTTCTCCTGCGATGTGCACCCCATACTTTTTGTTCAGGGTCTGCAGTTTGGAGAGGAGCTGTTCATCAATTTTCTTGCCCAGCCAGCTCTCATCCAGGCCCATTGCAGAAGCACTGACAATTATTACGCTGTAGTCTTCCACAATCTCATTCATCAGCTTATTAACATCCTGATGCCATAAAGGCGCAAACAACTCCAGACCAAGGTTCCAGCATGTCCTGTCGAACCGGCTCCATTGATACTCCGATTCCACCGCGCCAGTAACGATACCATCCACGTTCAGGACGTTCAGGTGCTTTTCAATGTCCTCCACTTCCTGCTCCTCTATCCCCACAGTAGGGATCTTGAATATGGGGATTTGAAGGGAGCGAGACATAACATCGATAAGATGAAGGTTATAAGTGTGGAACATATAAGAGTGAGGGTTTTCAGGGATCGCCCCTACCAGGCAAACGATCTCATGCTCCTCAGCAGCCTTATGGAGGGCAAGCATAGAATCCTTACCACCAGAAATCAACGCTGCCAGTCTCATGCAAAAAGATTTGTTGAGAGATTAAAAAAGTTGGCTCTTTGAGGTTATGGCGATTAATAATAGCAAAATGTGTGCTAAAACCTGTCCAATCAAAATTTATTAATCATTTCAGTTAGCTTGAAAAGGATGTCCAGTATTAGATCTGTACCAACTGTGGTTCTGGCCCTCACGGCCACAATTCTGGGCTGGGGATGGGCTTTCATGAACATAAAGATCGCGTTGAATGAATTGGATCCTCTTACTCTTACTATTCTAAGGTTTATTGTTGCTGATGCTTTATTCGTCCCCTACATCATATACAGAAAGGATTTGTATCTGCGAAGAGAGGATATCCCCTTCGTATTCATTCTGGGATTCGGTGGGGTTGCGGTATACCATCTCTGCCTGAATTATGGTGAAGTCTTCATTCCATCGGGGGTGGCAAGCTTGATAATCGCCACCGCCCCCGTTTACATATTTATTAGCTCCATATTCCTTTTAGGGGAGAGATTGATGAAGACCAGGGTTATGGGAACTGTCCTCGCCTTAACGGGTGTAGTATTCATCATCGTGTCCGGGGATACATCCTATGAAGTAGGTAATTATATCGGGGCTCTTGCCGTTCTCATTTCGGCTCTATCTGCCACCTTCTACACTATCTACGGGAAGAACATGTTCTCCCTGAAACGGTATCCACCGTCCATACTCACTGCTTATTCCATCACTCTGGGGACACTTCCCTTGTTCTTCCTGCTAACACCACATAGAGTTGAACAGGTGATCAGTATTTCCACACAGACATGGGCATCGGTGTTATTCCTGGGGATATGCTCCACATTTATTGCCTATCAGGGTTGGTATTACGCCCTGAACGAGCTGGATGCCTCCAGAGCGGCAGTGTTTCTGCAGGCTATACCCGTGGTGGCTGTAACCTCCGGAGTGGTCTTTCTTGATGAGCCTATCAATTCCTTTTTTGCTATCGGAGCTGTGATGGTGTTAGCAGGAGTGTACGCCGTAAACAGGAAATGAATTTTATTGAAGGAGGCACCTCAACACCCACCCAAATTAATATATCACCTCTATCCTTTTTTACTGTGGATGCTCGGAACAGTAATAAATGCTACCGCCATTGTGATTGCCAGCATAGCAGGAATACTGCTGGGTTCAAGACTGAATGAAGAGCTAAAAGAATCTCTTATTAGTGCTCTGGGTCTGGCTGTTATTCTAATAGGACTGAGTATGGCTCTCGAAACTCAAAATGTACTGGTGGTTATCGCCAGTATGCTTATAGGTACTGCTATAGGAGAGCTGATAGGGATTGAAAAATGGCTGGATAAGGGGGCGAACCGAATTGAGGCCCGATTCGAGGGATCCAGATTCACTGATGGGTTCGTATCATCTACTCTACTTTTCTGTGTGGGTTCTCTGGCAATAGTGGGTCCCATACAGGAGGGTTTGACAGGTGATACTTCCATCTTGATGGCAAAGTCCATGCTGGACGGGATCGCCGCAATGGCACTGTCTTCAACCCTGGGAATTGGCGTACTATTCTCTTCTGTTTCTGTACTGATATACCAGGGGTTTTTCACACTCCTGGCCTCCTCCATGTCGACATACGCCACGGAACAGATAATCACCGAGGTTACAGCCACAGGTGGTTTGTTGATTATGGCCATTGGGATTAAACTTCTGCAGATAAGGAATTTGAAAATAGGAAATATGCTTCCTGCAGTATTTATTGCTCCTCTGCTAACCCCGCTACTCCAAGGACTTTAATCACTTAACGCAAAAGTGGTAGAAGTCCTGAACATCCTGTGTGAACTTTTCCGGATAATCGAGGTATGCAGGGTGTCTTGCTTCCTCATATATTTTTAGCTCAGCGCCCAGTGCTTTAGAAAGCTCTCTCATTTCCTCTAGAGATACGACCTCATCTTTTTCTCCATATATTATGATCTTTGGGATTTCTACTTGGCGATAGCTCTTCATCAGTCCTTCTTCCAGCCCTCCGGTCGGTGCTATCAACAGTAACCCCTTTACAGGATTTTTTACGCTGTATTTCAGGGCAATGTACCCCCCAAGACTCGCTCCCACAATCAGCGGCTCCTCTCCGGCAACCTGCTCAACTATTTCAACATTCAATTCTGGGTCTCTGCTTCTAGAGCTGCATTGACTCTTTGCTCCATAGGGCATATCCAGAGCAAAAAAGGGAATTTCTTGCTGCTCAAGAGGTGAAAGAAGTCCTATCTCGTTCCAGACATCACAGGTGAACATATAACCGTGCAGGAGTACAATTGGGGTGCCCGATCCCTTCCCGCTTATCATCCTGCAATCCAGGTTATCTACATTAACCCTTTGCTCCACCATATATCTCATTGAGTAACAGCATTAATAACACTTGTGACATCAAATCTCTTTATTGTTGCGATTCAATTATACAATGGCTGGAGAGGCTATAAAAAGTGGTATTCTGGAGCTTGAGATGAGACCTCTTTAGGGATATGCTCTTTCTTTTTACTCAATAAAAAGTAATTGCTTATGATGATTCAGCATGACCATGAGCACGCTATTTCTAAACCTATATTATATTGTTAAACTTAATGTTATTGAGGAGCCCATGGGGGACACCTCTCCAATCGGCATTCTTAATTTATATATGGGCTCCTCATATCATGAGGGCTGTCATAAGGTGCTTGATAATAATTAGAAAAGGTTATATGGTACTGTACGAGAGTAGGCGTGCTAGAACGGATGGGTTGGAGTGTTGCCAGGGTGGATTAAGACAGATGGTGTCGTAGAGTAGGCAACGGCGGGAGTGGTAAAAGTTGCTACTCACAAGAGTCTACTACCCATAATACCACCCTGACATTTTATCATATAAAAACTCATTTTATAAATTTTTCTATTGTTGGTTGTTTTCTTACAACTTATGTGCACTCATCCCGGGTTTCATAGAATGTAACATGTAATGTGACCTCAAGTTTTACCATAAGGTAAAGGTGATTAGGTAGATATAAAAACCCCTAAGAACGCATAAATATTATTAACAGAGATATTTCAGTCCCTATATGGATCAGATATCGATTTTCATGACGGGAACTGCTGGCTCAGGAAAAACCTACCTGACGAACGGGTTTTCCGAGTGGCTTGATTTAAAGCGATTGGATAGTATTACTGTCAATCTCGACCCCGGGGTTGGTAAGCTGCCCTATACCCCTGACGTAGATATTAGGGACTGGTTGACACTGGAGAACGTGATGGACGTATATGGCGTGGGGCCCAATGGAGCTCAAATAATATGTGCTGACCTGATAAGCACCAAGATCACCGAGTTGAAAGAAGAAATAGATTACCAGGGTGGCCAATTCGTTTTAATTGATACCCCCGGTCAGATGGAGCTTTTCACCCTCCGGCAGAGCAGTCAGTTCATTGTTGACTCGTTTGGGGTTAAGAACAGTGTAATGGTCTTCTTATTCGACCCCGTAATATCTAAAACCCCTTCTGGATTCATTTCCCTGCTGTTTATGTCGGCTTCCGCCGTCTTCAGGTTAAATCTTCCGCAAGTCATGGTCCTATCCAAATCCGATGTGCTGGCCGATTCGGAAATAGAACAGGTGATCGGGTGGAGCACGGACCCCGAAAGCCTTTACGACTCCCTCAGCACAGGTAGTACTAGAGGATTGAGCGACGACCTCTTCCATATGCTGAGAGAAACCAGATTGTTCAGGCCACTTGTTCCAGTATCGGCTACTAATGGCTTGGGAATGGAAGACATTTACGATGGGATACAGGAAATCTTCTATGGTGGGGAAGATGTGGAGAGCATACTTTACTGATTCGTTAACTGTGGTATAAACTATTATACTCCATTTAGTTAAAAAAAAGAAAGGGTTTTTAGTAAAAAAGAGAGTTGTTTCTGGAGTAGTTTGATGTCGATCTAAATTTTCGTTCACTAGCCCTTTCTCAGCTCCTCTAACCTTCTCTTTACTTCATTAAGCCTATCTTCCAGAAATTTTGCCTCTTTTTCCAGCACGTCAATTTCGTTTTCTGTGTATTCTGGTGCATAAGGGCCATAAGAGGATCTATAGCTTCTTTCAGGTAGAAATCTCCAGCACCAACCTCTACCGTACTTCCAGCCCGGTCTTTCCCAGGGTGGAAGATGTCTCCACGGTCCGAAACCCGGATACCTCATCACACATCACCTCCAATTTTCTTATACAATTTATTACCGGCGCAATCTCTTCCCCTGCAACCTGACATACATTGGGCCCACAATCTCCTTTTGCAATCGCCCTGGCAGTTTCAAAGCAGTTATCGTATCCACACTCTCCGCAATTCTTTTGAGGGAGTATGAGGTGGATATTGGCTACCAGAACATCTTCAGTGGATGCACAGTTCTTTAATGTAACTTTACGTCTTGTATCCACTGACAGGGCACAACTGGGTGTTGGTTCTTCTCTCATATGTGAATATATATTCAAAACAGTATTTTAATTTTTCGGGAGCCCAAAAAATATGATATCAACGTCGGATTAAGGGTTTGCCAGAAAATAACCTATCATTTTAGCTGATATTTCTGGATGCAATG
>CAZQTT010000062.1:0-15232 GCA_964596255.1 uncultured archaeon | reverse complement strand
AAGACGATGAACTGAGGCAGGGGTTTGAGAGCTATGGTCAGGTGTTCTCAGTAAATGTGATCAAGGACAAATTCTCTGGAAGGTCCAAGGGATTCGCATTTGTAGAGATGTCAGACGATAATGAGGGTAAAGCCGCCATTGAGGGCTTGAATGGAACAACCATGAATGGTCGAGAGATTAAAGTTAACAAGGCTCGACCCAAACCTCAAGGTAGACGCTTCTAATTGCCATAGGTTAAGCTTTTGAGAGAAATTCAAGAATTTAACAAAAGAAGCCATCTTATGTTTCCCCCATATTTATAACATTATATTATTTTTTTGTTAAATGATGAGTAGATCAGAGATCAGAGATTAACATAGTTCAGGTACAGACTTTTGGATAGTTAGCTCGAACGAGATAATAAATTGAAGAGTATGATAACTAATGACAGAACCAGTATACTAAATGCGGAGCTGAGGTAAGGCTTCATGGGGGACTGGTCATCTAAGATATCCGGTTCATGCTTATAGACAAAAAGTATGCCCTGCTGGGCCTACCTGAAGTAGTGGGAGAGAACCAGCCGACCAGAAGAGGATTGACCATAGGATCGGAGAACCTTACCAAGATACTTATGGATTACTTTGACGATTTCTGGAACAAGGCAGATATATGAGACCTATGCTACCAATTTTATCTCTAAATTGGTGGAGAAGAATCCGGGTGTATCCAATGAAACTATAGCCAAGCAACTCAATCTGGACATCAAAGAAGTAGACAGAATCGTTTGCAACAGGTTGACAGACTCGAAATGACCTTGCTGAAGTTGTAGGGAGGAGGTGTCCTTTTCCTTTTCCTGTTCATCCTAACTGTGGTAAACAACCTGTTGATCAGCCTTCTGAAGGTATCATTATCAACAGGAATTTCAACCAATTCTCCTTATCTAATATTCTTTGAGTTTTTGTCTTTTTAGCCTAAACAAATTTAGACACTCGGGCACATGAGACCTGTAATCAGTAATTTGCACTGCTTCCAATCCCACTTCTCTGCCGGAAGTAAGTTCCATCAATGCCCATTAAGAGCCGTACAAGATTACTCCACAACCTCTATCGTCACCTTCAACTTCTCAGGGAAATCATCACCGGTCATCTCCTTTAAAGCCCATTTCTGGACATACAGGCTCCCAATCTTAGCGGGTTCATCCCCCTGCACCTCACCATACATGATCGTGTTCTTCGTTTCCTTCGCTTTCTCAAAATCTATTTCCATTTATATCATCTCCTCTGGTGTATTGGACGTTAACAGAAATTTAATTCTTTGGTTTTTTTATTTTTATTAATCACCAAGTTAACTCTCTGTGGAGATGTTCCAGATCAGTAATTAAAACTACTTCAGCCCTTCAGAGGTATTATTAATATTAACTTGCCGAACAGGCGGGCTGACTATTTAGATCACTGCCCCTAATCTTTCCGTATTATTTTCACCATCTCTGTGGAGGCTTTGAGTTGGTTACTGGAGTTAAAGTCTTCGTTTAGCCTTATTTGTTCTGTAATTCTTTTCCCTGGGGTGGGAAGGTCAAACATTCTGGTGAGGATCTTTATTGAGTACTGTTTCAGGACTGGCTCAACTATCTGGTTCGCCGTTTTGGTTAGGAACAGGTATGCTACGGTAGCCCTCTCCAGGTCTTTTTCATGCAGCTCGTAAAAAGATTGTTTCCTTAACAAGATCTTGTTCTGGAGGCTTCGGTCCTCCACATTCTTTTTTGCTGTGGCGTATACGCTATCCAGGGTCTCGTAACCTATTCCTGTAGCACCGAACTCTTCCGCCGCAAGGATCAGGTTCTTGGCTTTCCCACATCCAGGCTCCAGGAGAACGTCTTGAGGTGACAGCCTTATCTTCTGAAAAGCCTCTCTCACCTCGTCTACAGGGGATGAGCTGTAGATGGGGTTTATTGATTCTGGCTTATCCAGTGGAACTGGTTCTATCCAGGTGGTCCCACCTTCTCCTCCGAACTCTATTTTTTCCTCTTCAATGAGCTCTTCGACCAGGCCAGTTATCTTGCGACTTTCTTCTCCCAGTAATCTGGCGATTGCCTTGATACCGATTCTTCTCTTCTGTTTGACCAGGTTAACTATCTTGTACTTCAATATGTCATCTGGACCCACAGCTGGGCAAACATGGAGCTCTTCAGCCTCTGATCTATACTCAATCATACCTGAACCCCTCAGAGCCTCAATCCCCTTGACAACTTCATCTTTGTCTGCACTCAAATCGCTGGCAATTCTAGTTATTCCGAGATTTGTTTCCTCCCCCTCTTCCTCACACCTCTCTTTCAAATACTCAAGAACCTGCTCCTTTAATCCCATTATGCCACCCAGGGTATTGTATACATAATTCCATTCTTAAACATTTGCCCGAGAACTATTTAAGAGATCAATAATCAGTATCCGTCATCATTTTCTGCTTAATAACAGGTTCAGCAACTCAGAGTCTTTTTGCTGCCATTTCTGTCCAGAAGACTATTAGCATACCTCCTTTTTGTTGAGATCAGCCAGCATTCGGTGATCACTGGGAGAAAAAAGCTATCTGAGATGAATTGATCCTCTGAGGTTTGGGGTGGAGAGCAAGTTGATGAAGCTCTGGCAAAGATTATGGGTAATGCTAAAAGATTGGAAACACCAGCTCATATTCATAACTTCATAGAAGACTGAATAAGCAACATATATGAAAACAGGGTCTTAGATAAAAAATAAGGTTATATTCATCCCAAGTAATAAAAGGAATAGTCCACAAACGCAGAAATAAACTTTATGAGAATTGATTTTCTTTACAAATTGCTTAATTTTTAGAAGTTATTATTTCACAGGAAATGAAAAGTAATGATTATCCAAAGATTATATTTGTTATAACAACAAAGAAAACCCTACCAGACTCTAATCGGGGGGTAATAAATGGAAGATTATGATGTTGTTGTTATTGGAAGTGGTGCAGCAGGTCTGACCGCAGCCTACAAATGCATATTGAAGAGGAAAAGGGTTGCCGTTATTGATTCGGGCCCCATTGGAGGGACATGTGCCCTTAGAGGTTGCGACCCCAAGAAGGTTCTTTATGGTGGCGCTGAATTCGTTGACTTCCATAACAGGATGAAGGACCTGGCAACCTCCAAAAAAGACATCTCTGTGGACTGGCACTCCTTGATGGAGTTCAAGAGGACCTTCACCGACAACCTTCCAGAAGAGATGGAAGAGTTCCTCAAAGAACTGGGGATACATACCTACCACGGAAAAGCCCGCTTCACAGACGAGAACACCATAGGAGTAGGCGACAGCTCTCTAACAGCCGAATACATCGTAATCGCCACAGGAGCAAAGCCAATAAAATTGAACATACCTGGAGAAGAGTTCCTCACCACCAGCGATCAATTCCTGAACACAGACCAACTCCCCCACGACATTATTTTCGTGGGCGGGGGATTCATATCCTTTGAATTCGCCAGCATTGCTGCCAGAGCAGGCGTTAACGTGACTATACTCCACAGGAGCGACAACTTCCTGAAGAGATTCGACCCGGATCTGGTAGATGAAGTGATCGAAGCCTCCACACAGGCAGGGATCAACATACTTCCCCACAACGAAGTAAAGGAAATAGTTAGAGAAGATAATAAGCTGAAGGTCATCACCAACGAAGGCTCCTACCAGGGCGATATGGTGGTTCATGGAGCAGGGAGAGTCGCCAATCTCGACCTTGACCTGGAAAAAGGTAACATAGAGACCAGGGGTGGGGGTATAGCAGTCAACGAGTATATGCAGAGCATCTCCAACCCCAGAGTGTATTCTGCCGGCGATTGTACTGAGAGCAGCAGGAAACTAACCCCCTTAGCCAACATAGAAGGAGGTATCGCCGCAACCAACATACTCGAAGGCAATACCAAAGAGGTAAACTATATTGGCATACCAGCTGTGGTCTTCACCTTCCCTCCCCTGGGTTCAGTGGGAACCAGCGAAAAACAACAAGAGTGTCAGGTCGTCTTCAAGGATCAGAGCGATTGGTACACCGCCAAGCGCATCAAATTATCCCATGCCGCATCCAAAGTGATCATTGACGAAGAAGACAGGATCGTGGGGGCCCACTACCTCGGTCCCGATGCACAAGAAGTAATAAACTTCTTTTCGTTGGCCATGAGGATCGGTTTGACAGCCTCTCAGCTCAAAGACCTCGCATATACATTCGCATACCCCAGCACAGCCTCCTTTATAAGATACATGCTGTCCTGAGAATTGAGGTCCCCAGTTAGTGATTTATGTACGTTCATGTCCCTATCCTCAAGTGGTTGACCTTTTCCTTGCTTTATTTAGTCGATTAAAAGTATCATTTAACTATATCTTAAATATTAATAAAGCTATACCATTTTATTTATATTTTACTTTTAAAATAATATTCAAGGTTATCTATCATACGCAATTGCAATTATAGCACTTATTCTCATAGTTTATACAACATATATAATGGTGACAGAGGGCTTTGCAGTCTTAAGAATCTTAGGGGACAATATGCTGGTCACCATCGGCTTAAACCTCAGTATGATAATAATTCTCGTATACACGGTTGCAACAGTAATCGGAGGAATAATCGGAGCTTCTCGAAAAACAAAAGCATAATCCCAAATTTTTTATCTCTATAGCAGTTACTTCCTAATTCTAGTTCTATTTCCCCAACTTACTTATAAAAAGGACGAGATTGCAGAAACAATGACGGAGATAATGGGGATCATCTACGATATGGACGACCTTTTGGTGGACTCTCACCGCCTTCACGTAAAGTCAGTAGAAGCCGTCATCAAACAATATGGATATAACATCGACGACATCCCTCAGTGGCTGTGGTCCGAATCAATGGGCAAAAGACTGATCGACTTTCTGCAGGATCTGGTCAAAGTTCTCCACCTCAACGAGACAATAGAGACCCTCAACCACAAGAGATCCCAAGTCTTCCTTAAATTAGTAGAAGACGAGCTCCAGCCGCTACCCGGAGCACTGGAATCCCTCACCCTATTGAACAATCACTTCACGATCGGTCTGGCTTCTTCTGGCACCAAAAAGTATCTGGATATGGTCATGGACAAGTTCAAAATAAGAAAATACTTTGAGGTAGTAGTATCGGGAGATGAAGTAGAATACGGTAAGCCGCATCCCGAAGTCTACCTTACTGCCTCCGCAAAACTGGGATTGAATCCTGATGAGTGTCTGGTTTTTGAGGATGCCGCTCACGGAATAAGTGCGGCTAAACAGGCGGGCTGCAAGTGTATCGGTGTGAAAAACCCCAACACGCCTCCTCAGGATCTCTCGGGAGCGGATATAATACTGAATTCTCTGGAAGAGCTCACCATCGATATGGTGAACAGATTTTAGATATTCCGGTTTCCTTCAATCGTATCATTTATCCTTATCAGTAAATCTTAAATAAATCATTGCAATTACAATAATATAAGTAGTATGTAGGTGTTTCAGATAGGACCACATGGTTTGCAGGAACCCTCGGGAAGCCTCTCCAACCGGCTATCATGCTCATTATCTCTGTAGGTGGGTTCCTCTTTCAGCTAAACTACTTAGTTTGCCCAGAAAATTTACTGTTTATAACTACGATTACAAGAAAGGAGGAAATTTTAAAAAGAAGAGTTCTGTTTCAAATCCAGTTCAACTCTGGCCTTCTCCAGATACTTGGCCAGATCTTCGATTTCGTGGATTTCTTTAAGAACTGAGAATATCCTTTTCTTGAATTCGGTGTTGGGTGTAACCCCCCATGAAGAGAATTTGTTCAGCAAACTTTTTTCGATAGTATCTCCTCTCCGATCACAATCAGTAAGAATAATGACATCTTTCTTCCCAATTTCATCCACCAGGACCGCATCGGGAGTGTTGGACGAGGTCACGATGTCTCCCTCCACCCCCAGAGACCTCAAGGAGGCCACATCTTTAGGTCCTTCGACGATAATGATTGCCCCATCCTCTGACCTTTTCCTCAGCTCTTTAAATATCTCTTCCAACTTTAAGAGATCTTGAGAATCAATCATTGATATTGATATGTTCCTCCAGTTTTTTTACCACTTCATCTTCAGAAGCATCATGAACTAGAATTAATTTCCTGCTGGAAGTAGACCCACTTATTATTTCGATTTCTCTACCCAGAAACTCCTTAAATTTTTTTATTATTTCATTATTCGCTTTTCCTTTTTTGGGTGGATTCTTGACCTTAATGGTGATTACATTCCTCCACCCATCATAACCAATTTCACTTTTCTTTGCTCCTAAGGTAACAACTACATCTATAGTTATTCCTTCATCTCTTACCTTAACAGCTCTATTTAGCACAATCCTAGGTTAATTACATATACTAATAAACTTTTGTCGTTAGATTATGCCCGTGCGACACAGCTAATAAAAGATTTAACGTTTAACAGAAAAGCCTTCTTCACCCACAGGTTCTTCCTTGCTGATCTCTACTCTATCTACTCTCGCCGACCTCGGGCCTTCATGACACCATTCTATCATCTTGTTGACCTTATCTTCATCTCCCTCGAAAACAGCTTCAACTCTACCATCCCTCATATTCCTCACCCATCCATTTAATCCAATCTCCTGTGCCTTCTCTCTGGTGCTGTCTCTGAAGAAAACACCTTGCACACGGCCTGATATGTAAACATGAATCCTCGATTTCATGATTGTTACTATACCCGGTTATTTAATTATTTTATGGGGTTGCCTGAAAGTTACAGGGAACCATGATGGTAATAATGGAGGCAAAGTTATTAACCCTTAAAGGAAAGTAAATAAAATAATAGAAACACTAGGGCCGGAATATGAGGTGTCACCATAAATTTGTAAATAAAAAGACATTAGCGGCAGTTATACTTACTCTAATACTTGTGGTAGCTTTTTCTGGTTGCTCTGAAAAAAAGTCTGTGGAAGAGTTGAAAAGTTCCGGGGATGTGGAGGGATTAATCCAGAAATTGAATAGCTCAGACAGCTACACCAAAGCTCAAGCTGCCGAAGCTTTAGGAAATATAAAGGATGAGAGAGCCATCAAACCTCTGGTATACACCTTAAAGAACGCCGAAGACAGTAACGTTAAGGAAAAAGCAGCAGAATCCGTGGCCAAAATAGGAAACGCCAACGAGGCATTACCACCTCTCATAAGTGCTCTCAAACACGAAGACTGGAAAGTCAGGTACAGGGCCGCACAGGCCATAGGTACACTCGGAGATCCCAGAGCAGCTCCTGCTCTCACCAGGACACTTGACGACCCGGTAAAAGACGTTAGGATGAACGCTGCGTGGGCCCTGGGCGAAGTAGGAGATAAAAGAGGGGTAGAACCCCTGATCAAAACCATAAAAAATGATGAGAGCGCAGAAGTTCGCGAAGAGGCAAAACAGGCTGTTATAAAATTGGGCACAAAATCAGTGGACCTACTAATACAGAAGCTAAAAGATCCCAATGCAGAAGTTCGCGATTTTGCTGCAAAGGCTTTGGGCGAGATTGGTGGGGCCAGAGGAACTCCCAGAAGTCTTCGCCAGAAAATTGCCATACCTCTTATCGAATCCCTCAAAGATAACAGTGCCGATGTGAGGCTAACCACCGCGAAATCACTGGAAGGAATTGGATATACTCCCCGAAATGAGACTGAAAAGGCGTGGTACCTGGTGGCAAAGAGAGAGTGGAACAACGTTTCTTATATGGGCGGAAAGGTCGTGGACCCATTGATAAATGCTTTAAATGGGACCGATTCCAAAACCAAATGGGGCGCTACCAAGGCTCTGGTCAGAATCGGTTCACCCGCAGTAGAACCTCTCAGTAAGGCATTGGGCAATAACGAGACCCGGGTTCAGGCTGCAATAGCACTGGAAATTATAGGGACTCCTACAGCAAAAGAAGCAGTAAACAAATTCATTAATGAATATCAAGCTGATCTGAAATATATTGCGGACAATTACAAAGAAATAATTAAAAAAGAGAACATAGAGGGTCGTGAATTCCTGCTTGTTCTCGCTCTCGAGCGTTATGGAGACAATGAAATGGTCAACACATTTCTGGAAACCGGAAATCCTGTTCTAAGGGATGCTGCCAGTTACTGGGCAGAAAGACATCACGGAAATGTAATGACCAGTGGTTCCGGTTCCTCCGGTTCCGGTACATCCACCGGTTCCGGGAAAAACACATCCACCTGGCCTTAGCATTCTCTTCTCTTTCCCCTTTTATTCGGTCATCTCCTCTACTTCCTTCTTCCCTGCTTGTAGTTCTTCTACCTGCTCTTGATCAAGTTTAAGCAACATGGTCTGAAATTCGCCTACGTGTGTTTTCTCCTCTTTCGCCACGTCCTCCAGAACTGCCTTGATGTTCTTATCCTGGGCTAAATTAGCCATCTGCTCATAGAGGTTGATGGCGTCGAGTTCAGCAATTATAGCAGCTCTCAAAACCTCTTTGTCTATATCTCCTTTCTCAATCCCTTCCAGATTTATGGGTATCTTTGACAGCATTATTACCCCACCTCCGGGGGAACTATTCATCAATACTAAATAAATTTACTGTTGAGCTTCTGGGCTTTTAGAATTAAGTTTCATCAACTTCAAATTTAAAACAAATGAATAGGGTCTAGTAAATGGGAAAAACAGCTCTTGCAAAAATTTTCTAATACTTCTTTCACCCTATCCAGATTTCAATTGAGATTGGGGCATTGCCTCTGTTCGCCAAAACGATCCAGGTTCCTGAGGGTACACTTCCTGATACAGAATGGTCTATTGCTCTCTGCTTTGACATGCAAGAATCATAATTGAATTTCCCACCTTCCATGACCAGTTCAGCATCTTTCTTTGAGGGTACGACCCATATATCGATCTGATTACCGCTTTTTACTTTAAACTGCAATTGACCAGAGTAAGGGCCCAGCATCCGGGCACGAAAAGGCTGTAATGTCAACTGGTTACACTCCATGAACAAGACATTTATTTTATAAATTTAAATTTAACGTTTAAAAAATGGTGATTATTACTATAAACCAGAATCCTTTCTGGAGCTGCGTGACATCGCTTCGCGATACCACTAGTATTAAGAGAAATTCGGCTGGTTCTTTAGTCCTTACTTGTTGACCACTCAATCTTAAGGAAAGTATACTTACCAAGCTGTTTTTAGGGGGTTTGTTTTACAGTTTATATTACAGGAAAAACCCATTCTAAGAGAACCAAGAATAAACTTTAGAACCAAATTTCACGATCAAGCTGACCAAAAAAAACTATAATCACTAAAAAATTATCAATTCAAATTATATGGTCTCAGATTTAATTTTTGTTCTATCCACAACCACGTAATCTCCTATAGACTTGATATCGCCGAAAGGGATTATATAATATCCGCTCTGCATATCCAGCTTGAGATACTTATTCTCAGGTTTGACCATTAGGTTGACGAGTGCCCCTGTTTTGAGTTCAATGCTGAGGTTCTGAACAGTGCCGATTACAGTCCCATCCAGAGACATGACAACTTTTTTGGCCAATTTTTTGGCGAATATCATGCTATTATGTGGGAACAGCAGGTTTATAACTTTTTGGAGTTAACCCGTTCCTTGCCGTTGTAATGTATCTTATCCCAAAAGACTTGCCTGTTGGCGACCACATCTCTAACCTGCTTTTCTGTCTTACTCAATTGGCCTGATTTTCCTGTTTTCACTTCTACGAAGGCTATTTGCTTGACCTCACCGTCACACATACCGTCGAAAACGATAAAGTCAATTGGAGTCCCGATGAACCTGGCGTCTTTTGGATTGTATTTAAAGTCCTCAAAATAGGGCATAACGTGCTCTGTAACTTTACCCATAATTACCGCTCTGCTCTTATTGATGGCATCTTCCCTTATTCCCTTCTCTTCTTGTGACCTCCACTGGTTAAGCTTAGCTTCGTATTCTTTCCTCACACCATTAGCGATCACCTGTTTCTGGGACTCCATTTCATTTTCTCTCCATGCTTCAAATAACTCCCTCGCCCGGTTTTCCATATTTTTTAGGATTTGCTCATACCTCGCAGAAAGTTCCTTTTTCTCCCTAAAGTTTTTGAACTGTAAAGCCAAAAGGAAGAATAACAGGATTATCAAAAAACCAATGACGATAAACACCCAGTCTTCCATAGTTACACCTTCTCTAACCTTGAACCGTGTTCTTTGGCCTTTAGAGGTTTTCGAACGTCAGCTCAGGTCTAAACTTATGCCCCATATCCTCACTTATAATCCCAGTACCCTCATTTTTAATGTTTAGGTGTGTGGTGAAAGTGATAATGGCCAAACTTCTTCAAAAAATGAAATATATGAAGAGGGAGATGTAGGTAATATGGAAGTTTTAGCCGAAAATGGTATCAAGCTCACACTTGTTGATTTGGATGAATTTTCCAGTGATTATGAATTAAAGAGAGCTATAAAACATTTCTCAGAGTCTAAGACTCCACACATTGAGGCTATAATGGATAAAAATGAAAAATATAGTGCTGTAACCATTACTATACCCAAGGAATGGGAAAAGAATTGCACGTTCCTTATGGAAGAGCTGTACGAGGAGATGCATAATAGAGGGCTGCACCTCGCCAGGTATTCTCCTCCTGAATATACTATTGGGGATTTAAGCTTCAAGGAAGTTACATTTTTCCTCCCCTTCTCCTATGAAGAAAGGATGGATAAGGCCAAACAGATCGCCAGGATCGCGCATCATTGTATGAGTCCCCCAACCTCCGAGATCGCCGGAGAAATAAGGATGGTTGATGAAATGCAGTATGTGGTGGTCAAAGATGTTCACGAGTTCTGGTGCAACGACCAGGACAGTGGGGAGAAGATCGTGGAATATTGTTTAAAGTTCAAGCTCCCCTACATCCAGCTCGGGATGCAATTTCCCTATTCCAGGTCGGACAGAGCCAGGATAGACATATACTTCCTCAAAGAATGGGTAGACGAGGATAACGCTCTCCCTGAAAAGATCAAGAATAAATTGATGGAGTTCGTTTACACTGAGCCGTGGGAAACCGATATCATCGCTCACTCCCCACCTCCGTGGATGGCGAATTACTACGGGTATAGAAGTGACTGGTGGGGCATCACTACCCCAGACTTCATCATAATACCTGCAGTAACCACATCCCGCGACAGAGGCGATAAAGTAGCCAGAGAAGTGGCAAAGATAGTTCAGCAGTGCATGGAAGAGCCAGAAGACTGATTTGTGCTATAGATCAGGTCCTCCGGAGAACCCGTATTTTCCGGAATATGATACAGCTCCCTTATCGGCATCAGTCCTCGATTTGCCCGCCTGGTCCAGGGCCTTTATAACCTCTTCTGCAGTGACTTTCTTCTCGCTATCAGGTTTGACAGAGGTTAAAACCTTTTCCAGTATCTGCAAAGTTTTTTCCCATCCTATAGACCCAGCTATACCTCTTAAGTTTACAACAGCCTTTTCCCAATTCTCCTCGCTTTCTCCCAGCTCTTCGTAAACCGATAAATTATAGTTTTCTCCCATAATTGAATGTGGTTTTTTAACAGTTAAAAATTTTGGCGAAACCACAAGACCACAAAACACAATCACCGCGGAAAAACAAAACAGGGTTTCCACAGAGATACCGGGAGAAAAAGCATGGATCCAAAACTCTAAAAATTTTCTCACTTTTAAAAATATTAATATATCCTCCATTAAAGTCTAAATCCATGGTTTTGGACTTGATAATAATCAGTTCGTTGCTGGTCAGCATAATATCTTTTGTAGGAGTAGTGACCCTGACCATGTCCGGTAAGCTTTTTCAACGGATCCTCCTTCTTCTGGTGGCCTTTTCTGCTGGTGCACTGATGGGCGGAGCATTCATACATCTGATGCCGGAGTCATTAGAGAAGATGGAGCCTCTTCAGTCATTCATTATACTTTTAATCGGTTTTTCTTCTTTCTTTTTGCTGGAGAGATTCCTCATGTGGAGGCACTGCCACAAACACGACTGCGAAGTCCACCCCTTCACATACCTCAATCTGGTTGGTGATGGATTGCACAACTTCATTGACGGTATAATCATAGCCGCAGGATATCTCACCAGTATCCCTGTAGGGATTGTAGCCACACTCGCCGTTGCCGCACATGAAATACCTCAAGAGCTGGGTGATTTCGCCGTGCTCGTATATGGAGGGTTTTCGAAGGTTAAAGCTCTTTTATTCAACTTTATCTCAGCAGTAACGGCTATCGGGGGTGCTTTGATAGCCTATTTCCTGTTCCTGACCCCCGACACAATCGTACTGGTCCTGCCCTTCGCCGCAGGCAATTTCCTGTACATCGCCAGCTCCGACCTCATACCCGAACTCCACAAAGAAGTCAGCCTGAAAAGATCGTTCCTGTTCTTCGTGATGTTCATTATCGGCATCGGTCTGATGTATTCCCTCAAAATGACCTTCGGAGCAGATTAACTGGTTAAAAACAGATCGACTATTCGATTGAAAAGAGGACTGAAAAGAGGACTGAAAAAAAATATTCAGGAAAAAGTAAGGAAATAGAATTTTATCTGATTTATCTTCTCCGCAGATAGATCGCAGCCAAAATACCTATCACTGCGAACACAAACTCGAATCCTGGAACCATTCTCTGCAGAGTAGGTACTGTCATGTCCTCTCTTCTTCTGAGGGTAGGAGTCTCTTTAGCGGATTCTTTCTCTTCCATATTGGAGTTTTGGTTATTCTGCGTATTCTGATCTTGCTCTATGACCTCTGGTGTGGGAGTTGGAGTAACGGTAGGTTGAGGAGTGCTGATCTGGCTAACAGTTTCGTTTTGATCGGTTTGTTCAGCTGTATCGTTCGTAGTGTCTGTGCTGTTGACATTACTTGCCGGTGTAGTGGTTGTGGACGTGTTCGAAGTATTTGACTGTGATGTGTTGGATGTGTTGTTTATCGATTCAACTATGGAGATCAGGAAGAACTTTTGGGGGTCTCTATCCAGATCTATTAGATCAGATGAGGCGGCATAGAAGAACAGGTTGTTGTAGCCCGTGTCCGCGATGTTGCTCACCTTGAGCTGGAAGTCGAAATCGCCATCTTTGGTGTAAACCATTTTGTCTTCTGAATTGGTTTCGTATAATCCTCCGGACGGGTCTTCCGTTAGACCCATAAACGTGTCATCGTCACCGGCAAAAACGTAGACTCTGTCCGTGGTGGTGTTACCTGTCACGTTGATCAATCCACCTCTGGCAACCTTTTTTTTGTCCAGATTAACTTCCAGCTCGTTCTCCATTATCTTGATCTTCACGGAGTCCTCATCCAGCTTTTCTGTGGTGCCTGAGGAGAAAATAACTGCGGTTATTTCGTATGAGGTAAATGATGCATCGTCATCTATGCGCATACTGCCAGTATTCCATGTGCCGTCCGAACCCACCATGGCCTTCACGTACTCGGTGCCATCCACGTTCTCTGAAGATGCGTGCGGTATAAAGCTCAAATCACTTCTTTCCACATAGACCAGACTTCCAGAGCCCAGAGAGGATATCCCCTTGAAATCTATAAGGTCGTTGCGGCGATAGGTTACATCATCCATATCAAATCCGACCTCAGGTGAGGTGACTTCTATATACTCCGTATCTTTGTCGGTATGGTCTCCTCCTGTGGTTACTCTCGCTATTAGCTTATACTGAACATCTTTTTCCCATGTGAGGGAGAAGGTCATCTTTTTCTCGAAGGTACGGTTTTCCTCTACGTTTACGGAATAGGTGTCCACCTTACTATCGGAGTCGTAAACCTCGATGGTCACTTTATTCAATCCAATTGTGGTGTCATCCTGCCTGCTGTTCGTGATAGCGACATTGGTTATACCTTCAAGCAGGATGTCCTGCCCTATGGCTATGGTTTTTCTGTTGAGTATGAGGTCTACTTCTGGCTTCTCAATGGTGAAGTCCAGTTGCTCCACTTTATCTGGATGGTCAGGATCCCAGACCTGAAGGGCATAAGAGCCTGTGGTGCCTCCGCAGGAATTGAATATGGTCAAAGTAGAGATCCTCAGCTCTATCTGGTGTTCGGGATTTGATACCAGTGCCTCCTTATCATCAACGCTCTGGCTTCCGTCAACGTATGAGTCTTCAGCCAGTGTCTGGAAAGAGCTCTGCTCATAAGGACCTAACAGGGTCCACTTATACTGGTTTGCGGTGATGGTCCCATCGAAAAGTATTTTGTCTCCCACAGCTATCTCAGAGCCGTTATTCTCCATCTCGATCAATATCTCCGGACTCAGTAGGTGCGCCACGATCAGCTTATCGGTAGAAATATAAGTCTGGTTATCCAGGTCCACTCTAATGGAGAAGTTGGTCACTGGCCTGTAATCTTCTACCGGAAGAGAAATGGTCTCGGTTTCCATCCCCTTTTCCAGTTCGAACCGCTCTATGACCTCGTTATAGTTATCTCTATCCCTGATGTCAAGGTAACCTGATTGGAACTGGGGGTAAGTTACCTCTACTTTCAATGGTTCTCCATAATTTATCTTTATTTTATCATCGCTTTCTTCTTTAATGTCCAGAAGTTTTACAGAAACATCTCCACTACCGAATGCGCTTGAATCCGTACCAGAAGCTCCCCCCATGATGAACAATAGTGTGATCACTAATAAACCGATCCTTATGTAGGCACTCATATGCACTCAACATAATTATTATTAGTAAATAGATAAATTTTACTAAGGGGTTGCCAGAGAATAACCTATTAAAGTTTAGTATTTCTGGGTGTGATGGTATAATTCCATTTAGGATGTAGTGCATGAGTCTTCAGGTTAATTTTTTCCATGTCTTCTTTTGAGAACTCTATTCTCTTATATTCTTTTTCGTCGAGGCGGGCAACTACTTTGAGTCCTTTCTTTGTGGTGGTTTTACCTATGAGTTTGATGATTGTCTCATAAGTGGTGAGTGGCTCTCCTTTCCAGTTCATGCTTATGAAGGAGAACATGCAGTGCTCTATCTTGTTCCACTTGCTTGTCCCAGGTGGGAAGTGACAGACAGATACCTTCAGCCCTGTCTGGTCCGCCAACTCTTGTAGGAAGTATTTCCATCCTTTCCTACTGCTCCCGTTGCTTCCTCCACCATCCGCACAGATCAACAGCTTCTTGGCGTGGGGGTAGTGCTTTCTCCCTAACACGTTCCACCATTGCTTTATGCTCTCAACCGCGAACTCGGAGGTGTCACGACTAACACCAACGTTCACCAACCCCTCATCCCTACTAATATCGT
>CAZQTT010000061.1:0-15532 GCA_964596255.1 uncultured archaeon | reverse complement strand
ACGGCACGCCTCCCCGCACTGAAGTACGGGGTTTCCGTGCCTTACAAACCATGAACTTTCTACATAGTAAGATGGGAAATAGCATATTCGATATAACTATTAACATCCTCAAAAACATAGTGTAATTGATACTGGCAATAATTACTTATAAGTTGAAGGGAATTTAGTGGACTTAACAGGGGGAATAAAAGTGGTAGTGGGTAAAAGGATTTTTAGATCATTGGGTAAATTAGCAGGTAAATTATTCGCCGAGACTGGAAAGCTTACCGGATTTGAGGGTAGTGGTCCAAGATGCCTTCAAGGGATTGCATCACTCAACATCTCAAAAATTGTGTCGTTGGCTGTGGTTCTCCTCTTCTTCATGTTGTATCCGGTCTCTTCAGCAGAAATGGAAGTAGAAGTAGAGGACTTGAGCAATGAGACTCGATCGTGTTTGGACTGTCATCAAAAATATACTCCGGGTCTGGTTGAGGACTGGAGGTCCGGTAGACATGCCTCCACGACTCCTGCTGAGGCTTTTCACACGGACAGGATAGAGAGAAGAATCAGCGTCAACTACTTATCCGGAATTCCTTCAGAGTACAGGAATAATGCGGTGGGCTGTTATGAGTGCCACAGCCAGAACACGGAGAAGCACAATGATAGTTTCACCCATTTTGGGTACCGGATAAACGTAGTGGTATCCCCCAATGACTGCAGCACTTGCCACCCCATGGAGAGGGAACAGTTTTCCGACACGGTAAAAGCTCACGCTTATGACAATCTGGAGAAGAACCCCATCTACAAGACACTCTACGAGACCATGACCACCATCTATTCCGCCAATGGAACAGAACTTACACCAGAATACAGTCCATCCAATGCCCATAATGAGACCTGCTTTGCATGCCACGGAACTAAGCTGAGTGTTAATGGCACCAGAGAGGTTGAAAGGTCCGGAGTTGACGTTGAAGTTCCCAGCATTCAGGGATGGCCCAATCAAGGAGTAGGGAGGATCAATCCCGACGGCAGCAAGGGCTCATGCACTGCATGCCACCCCAGACACGGTTTCGAGATAAGCATGGCCAGAAAGCCCTACACCTGTGGACAGTGCCACTACAAGCCGGATGTCCCCGCATACAATGTATATAAGCAGAGCAAGCATGGGAACATCTTCTTCTCCCAGCACGATAAATGGAACTTCTCGTCAGTTCCGTGGACAGTAGGTGAAGACTTCAAGGCCCCCACATGCTCCGCGTGCCACAACTCCCTTGTAGTGGATAAGGCAGGAAATGTGGTGTCCCAAAGGACTCACGACTTTGACAGCAGGATCTGGGTAAGGCTTTTCGGGATATACTCCCACCCCCAGCCCATCAACGGTTCCACCTACAAGATAGTGAATGAGGATGACCAGCCCCTCCCCACCACTCTGACAGGAGAACACGCTTCCCAATACCTCATCAGCGAGCAAGAGCAGGCAGAAAGAAAGGAGAAGATGAAAAAGGTCTGCATCCAGTGCCACAGCACGGAATGGGTAGAAAATCACTTTGAAGAGCTGGAAAAGACGAACAACGAGACAGATAGAATGGTTCTCGAGGCTACGAAGTTGATGTCTACCGGATGGGACAAAGGTGTGGCAGAAGGTTTGCCCTCCAACTCTAATCCCTTTGACGAGCACCTGGAGAGACTATGGGTCGATCAATGGCTGTTCTATGCCACCAGTTCCAGACATGCATCCGCCATGATGGGTCCGGAGATCCTGACCTTCGAGCTGGGCTGGTCCAAGCTCACAAATAACCTTTACACCATGAGCGAGCATATAGAGATGAAATCCTCCATACAAAACCAGTCCAACCAGCAAAAAGATGACCAGGACGGTCAGCTACCCGGTTTCGAGGCATATCTGGTGGGAGGAGCGGTTATTGCTTCCTTGGGTATAATCGCCTGGCGGAGAAGGAAATCTTAACTATAGGTATAAAGGTTATGGTTAAAAGGGTATAACAAAGATTAAATCTATTGAGTATAACTCCCTATATGCCGTATATTGAGGTGGGGTCAAGACAAATTGAAGTGGATGAGGATGGTTTCCTCAAAAATCCACAGGATTGGGATGAAGAAGTCGCAGAAGCTCTTGCCAAAGACTCCCGATTTGGAACATCAACTGAGCTTACAGATAAGCACTGGGAGATAGTCAAGTATGTTAGGGATTTCTACCTGAAGGAAAGTGTGGATCCTCCCATAAGCATGCTGGAGAAGAAAGTAGGAGAGATCTTCGGGCAGAAAAAGGTTAAATACGAGTTCATTGAGGAACTGTTCCCTGACGGCAGGGTCAAAGGCATTTGCCGGATCGCCGGACTTCCAGAGAGGACAGGGGACAGATAAGTGGAGAAATAATTAAACAGGGCAAATGACATAGATAAAAACCGATAAACTCCCATTTTTTTGATTTTCTTCAATTATAGGTGTTTCAGGTAGTTCCACATAACTTTTCGGTCTAAACTGAACAGCAGGCTGGTCTCCACATAGCCAGAGAATAAGCATCCTTCACATTCACTGGCTAATCTCTTACCCTGGGGCTTCCATTTGTTCCACAGCTCCTCCAAATCTTCATGTGCATCACCTATAACTCCGAAGCAGCTCTCCACTTTTCCGTCAAGTCCCAGGTGTAGTATGGTCTGATTGACTTTGCAATCGAAGTGGGGTTTTCTCTCCCTTATCATCTCCAGGTAGGGATAAGAGTTCAGTACACTTCTCCCCTTTTTTTTCATCTCTATTATCCTGTCCACCGCCATTCTATACTTCTGCTCGTCCCTGATGCCGTATTCCTCCCACACTTCTTCCGATATACTCTGGTATTCGTTTATGGGCTCGAAAACGATACCTACTCCCAGCTCTTCTGCAAGGTTCACCAGGTCCTCTACCTCGTTCAGGTTTACGTTGTTGAGGACGCAGTTAATGGAGACTCTGGTGTGGGACTCTCTGGCTTTCTTCATGCCCTCCACCACCTTGTTGAGGTCCCCGCCCCTTAACTGGGGGTAAGTCTTAACTCCATCTACGGATACGATGAGGTAATCGCAGTGCTCCAGCATCCCCAGTTTATCCCCTATAAGAGTACCGTTGGTGATGACCATATTCAGCATCCCCAGGGATTTAGCATACTCCAAGCACTCTCCAAGATCATCCCTCAGGAGGGGTTCGGTTCCCCATACAGTATAAACAAGTATTCCCAATCGCTTGCTCTTTCTCAGAAAGTCGAATATCTCTTCTCTGGACATTTCTTCTCCTTCAATAGACCTGAAAGGGCAAAATGGGCATTTCAAATTACATTTATTGCTGATAGTATGGGCTAATATGACTGGCTTTCCCTTCACATGTTGTGCAATCCCCTTGAGTATTAAGCGTAAAGATGACAGCATATACGTTTTCAATCTGTCTTGTGAGGGTCAAAAATTTTTTGTGAACATCTGTACTCTATTTTATTATGAGGTTAAGAACAAAAACAATTCTGGCCCTTATATGGATATTCATTATCCTCTATCCCAATCCTTTTTCCCTTGTTACCAGCTTGGAAAGGCTCTCCAATCCTCCGGTCAATTCCGATATACGCTTATCTGTTGAGGGGCTCTCTTCAGACCCTAAAGAGATAGAAGAATTTGTAATCAATTACGTTGATTACGAATATGACTTTGCAGTTTACGGAGTGCCCTGGTACATACCCACTCCCGACCAGGTCATTGAGAACAGCAAAGGTGACTGCAAGAGCAGGGCCATAATTCTTGCCTCCATTTTAGAGAAAAAGGACATCCCGTACTCCTTCCGAATATCCCCCGTACACTTCTGGGTTGATTACCCCGGCAAACAGGAGACCAACTTCACCAAGAAGTACGAGAACGCATCCAATGCATTATACTCTAATGGGGACTGGAGATGGCCGGAATTGATGGAATTGCAGACCTACTACAATTCCTGGAAAGCTGCCCTCTGGGACTCCATGCCGCTCCTGAGAAAGATCTTATTGGTAGGCGGCTTAGTGATAATAGCTGGATGGAACAGATTGATTAGGATAAAACATGAAAAGTTCAGGAAAAGTTTTTAATAAATAAGACATATGGAGAAATACGCAATAGAGGTTATGTTATATGAAGGAAGAATTCTGGAAGAGGTTGGTTCAAATATACATTCAGGCCAGCACTGAAGATGCGATCAACGATCTCAAAAAGCTTAGAGAAGATGTAGAGAACGCAGACGTCAAAAAAGAAGACAAGGATAGAATGCTATCCATAATTGATAACATACTCAACAGCGACAGAGTCATGTCCACCCTCAAAAACTACACCGAAAACGAGATAACCAAATTCATCGGCGGAGACATGTGCTACTAAAACCGTAGAATCGAGTTATCAGAACCGGTCCATCCTCAATGACTGTTTTCCCCTCATCCTATTCTTCAGTTAGTGGGTGAATTAATGTTGCCATGCAGTTTTTTGGCTTGAAGCTGAGTTACAAGGTTTTAGCTATCGGCAATTTCCATTTAATAATTGCTTTTTTAATATTATTTCTGAATAAAAGTTAACGAATTCAAAAACACCATATATACGGCACAATAAGTTTGGGAAAAGTATGGGAGGTGTCCAAGATGGACAATCGGTATATAGTTAGTCTAATATTGGTAATGGGAATATTGCTGGGATCAGTGATAGTTTCAGTAGCTGACTCCTCAACAACACAGCAAGACCAGGAAGAAGCTAAGAAGCTGCATGTTTCGGGTAGCGGTGAAATGGAGATGGATCCTGACCAGGTTATCATTGAGCTGGGTGTGGAGGTCACAGAAGACTCCGCCAGGGAAGCAAGAGAGAAGAACGCTCAGCATACGGACTCTGTTATAAAGGCAATTAAGGCTCTGGGAATATCTGAAGACCAGATAGAGACCGTGCGGTTCTCGCTTTACGAAGAGAATGAGAAGCCGCGTTTTGAAGAGAGAAAAGAAGAAGAAAGCAAGTCTCCAGATTACAGAGCGGTTAACACTATAAGGATCACATCCAATGATACGGATATGGCCGCAGATATTATTGATACGGCCATCGCCAGCGGAGCCAACGACGTGAATCGGGTTAGTTTTACTCTACAAAAGGCCACCAGAGAGCAGGCCAGAGAGCAAGCAGTTAAAAAGGCTGTTGAAGATGCCAGGAAAGAAGCTCAAAACGTGGCCCAGGAGATGAGCCTTACTGTGGGCAGTCCGGTGAACATCGATATCTCTTCAACCGGCTTTAGGCCATACAGCCCACACTTCGATATGGGAGGGATTGCAAAAGCTACGCCTACCCCTACAGAAGAGACATCTACCCCAATCCAGCCGGGCAAGGTAACTGTGACGGCGAACATCGACGTGATATACAGTTTTGCCCCTAACCCATAAATAAAAAATCCTTTTTTCTTTTTTTATTACTACAATAGACTCAGATTGCTCAGATTTATGGTGTCAACTTTTTTAATTTCTCTCGCTGACTGCTTAACCGATGGTAAAGTGTACAAAGCGGTATTTCACGTCGATATGGACAATGCTCCCCTTTTTGAACTCACATTGGCCCTACAACAATGCTCTTAACGCCACGCGATCAGCAAAGACGTGGTCTTTGATTTTTGTGAGGTTGCCCGGCCGGCGTAACAAAGCTCGTTGAACTCCAGCAGGCTGAATACGCTTACATAAAGCCATAACCGCTTATTTTCTTTATGTTCTAAACCTTACACTAAACCTGAAGTATTAAATATTCTCTCCTGAAGAGGTTGGATATGAATATCCAGTGGATTGGTCATGCGGCTTTCCTCCTTGAGGGTTCCAAAAAAGTGTTGATCGACCCGTTCATAAAGGGGAATCCCAATGCAGGTCTAGAAGTTGATGAGGTCGAACCCGATCTCATAGTGGTTACACATGGCCATGGAGACCATTTGGGTGACGCAGTAGAGCTCTCCAGGAAGCATAATGCTCCAATAGTTTGCATTCACGAGTTGTCCATTTATCTTTCAGGGAAAGGAGTGGAAGCAGTTGGAATGAATATCGGCGGCACAGCCGAAGTTAACGGAGTTAAGGTCACCATGGTCCACGCCCTGCACTCTGCTGATGCAGAAGAAGGAGGTGCTACGGTGAGCATGGGAGACCCTACAGGCGTCATCATTGAGATGGACGAAGCAAAGGTCTATCACGCTGGGGACACCGACGTGTTCATGGACATGCAGTTGATAAAAGAGCTTCACCAGCCGCGGGTAATGCTGCTACCCATAGGCGACTGGTTCACCATGGGAATAAAAGGTGCGGTGAAAGCTCTGGAGTTCGTGAACCCGGAAATAGCAATCCCCATGCACTACAACACCTTCCCCGTAATAGAGCAGGACCCGGAAGAACTCAAACGAGCGGTGGAAGCAAAGGGCCTAAATGTTGATGTAGTGGCCTTAGAGCCCGGAGAGAGCTTCGAATACTAATAAATACACTGAATGCTAACAGTCAAAATATTTTCCTTTTACACTCTTCTTCACTTCGCTGGCTCAGCACATAAATACCTGCTATGGTCACGGCGAACAGAAAGCCGATGGCCAGGATCGTTGTATAGGCAACTTCCTGGAGATTTATAACTATAATATCCCTGCCCAGAACGGTTAGAACAGTGATAAGGATTATGTTTGAGTCTATGAACTCCCTAACGAGGAACTGTAAGGTAAGCACAAACAGCTCCAAAAGTATTAGACCGGTCATTATGTGTTTAACGGCCTCTTCGCTTAGAGTTAGAGGTTCATGAAATGGATTTTGCAAAAAGTCGTAGAACACAAATGCGAACCTCAAAACTATCATAAAAGCAATAATCAGTGCCAGAACCTTTATGGGAAACTTCACGTATGCCTGGTCGAATCTGACGTCCATAGCATTATTAATCACCCGATTATAAAATATCTTTCCGTAATTTTAAATTGACGTAAAAAAAACAATCTTCCAATTAACGGTAAATTGACCAAATAAAAATTAAAAGATTATTTTTAGGGTTACTATCTCAAAAGGGTTTACCTGCATCTGAATTGAGTTACCGTCCACTTTTAACTCTTCTTGCTCCTCTTCCAGTAAGTTCGTTATCCCTACTTTTTTAGGGGTAATGAAGAGAGACACAGTACCTTCAGTATCTTCTCCTGAAGCTTCGTAAAACCTCAGGACTATACCTTCTCCATCTTCTGACGGTTTTAAGGCTGTCATTATTAGGTTGTCCGGCTCTATGCTTACGAAGGATCTCTTAGACCTTACTTTTTCCCTTATGGATATCTGCATGGCAATTAAATCGTAGTTGAACTCGTATCCCTGCTTATATGATTTGGCCTTCTTCCAGTCCCCATCGTGAGGGTAAATCGAGTAGGTGTAAACGTAAGTCTTCATCTCTTTTGCGTCCGGTACAGGTATTGCAGGACCTGATCTGCCGTCGGAGGAGAGGATGTCCGTTGCCCGAAGTAAGGTGAGGTAGATATTCCCATCTCTAACTTCATTTTCCGGGGTCCCCTTGTTGATGATGGTCAGTCCCTTGTCACCGTCACTGTAATCTACCCACCTCAGGGAGGGAAAAACTCCTGAAGGATTCTCTACCCAGTCATCAGGATTGAAATAGTACTGGTTGGTTGGCCTGCTTACAGTTCCGAATTGGGTTTCGCACTGATACTCCGGAAGGTTCATGCTGGTGGAGAATCTGGTCCTCAATCTGATCCTGGTGTGGTTGTTATCCACGATGGTCTTAAAATCAATTCGAGGTAGATCTCTATACACGATTATCTGTTTGGTTACCTTGAAGAAGTTGTGCCTCCAGACCAGTGGCTTCAACCGGTCCGTAAGTCTATAAGGCCATCTCAATGAGAAATAATCTGTCTCAACATTAATTACCCTTCTTAACGATGATTTATCTATCCAGAAATTCTTCATTCTAAAGGAGCCGTACTTCATTCCCTCTCCACTCTCTGTCTTCATGGGGAAACCCATTGTGGCCTTATGGTAGTAGAGATCCCCTATCTCTTCTTCCAGAACGAGCTCATTTGCCCCACAAAACCTTTCGCCACCCTTGTAGATGCCGATCAGACTGTTGGATGGGTCGAACTCCACCCGATGATGTCCGGTCTCAATGGTATTGCCTCTTATCCTGATGTAGCTTTCAGATCCTTTCTCCGGCTTGCTCTCCATGACCCTGTAAACTTTGTAGCCCATAGGGGGGACAGTGGCGAAGAACCCGATCCTCGCATATCTCAGGGATTCATCCTCAAATCTGGTGAACCTCAGTATCTCTATCTCGATTTCTTCATCTTCACTCTTCAAACCACCGATTCGGTACACGTCACCTTCATTGAAGTTCAAGTCCAGCTCTACCCAGTTGGTGACTTCCCAGGAGAGTGAGTTGAAAACAACCACATTACCCCGCACCTCTCCTGCGGAATCCTTCTCCACAATTTCATTCAGCACCCGGTCATGGAGGTATGGCAGCTTTTGCTTCAGGAATCCAATGTACTCCCTCACTTCGTCATAAGCACTGTCCATACTGGTTCCGGGGACTACATCATGGAACCCCAAGAACAATAATTTGGACCAGAAATCCTGAAGCTCTTCTTTGTTGGTCCAGTAATTATTAAGAGCACCCAGAACAGATACAAATCTCTCAAAACTCAAAACCCAGTTTTCGTATTTTCTCTGAGCTTTTTTGACCCATATCCTGCTGGAGGAGCAGTCAGGGAACACCTCAGAATACTTGCTGGAGTACATTTCACCTTTCCTTATGGGAGGAGTGGAGGCAGTGGATGCCGATTCAGTGGATGCATCTTTTTCCAGTGCTTCAAAGAACTCTGAGGGTGTAGCTATTTTTATATTTCCTCTATGGCGCTGGTTCCATTCCTCGACTGCCTGAGGTGTATCCGGCTGGGGCATGGTCACTCCACTTCCACACGGCATCAGAATGTGTCTGGTGAGTGCAAGGTCCCTCAGCTCTCTGTAACTCTCATCCAGCTTGCTCAAATCCAGTCCGGCCCGATAACCTAGAGGCATCCAGTGAGACAGTATCTGTGTTCCATCAAGACCTTCCCACAGGAACTCGGAGGGTTTTCTCTCTGGGCAACCTCTTCTAAAAGCTAAATAACGGTAACCGGATTTTCTATATATCTGGGGAAGTTGAGCACTTAAGCCGAAACCGTCTGCCTGCCACATAACAGGGACATCAACTCCGAACTTCCGTTTGACATATTGTTTTCCTGCAAGGATCTCTCGAATCAGTGTTTCTTCCTGCGGGAGCATGGTATCGGCCATCAGCCTCTCCCCATCAGCGATTTCAATCCTGCCCTGGCTAATGTATTTCTTCAGTTTGGAGAACAGGTCTGGGAACCTGTCCTCAACCTCTTCCAGCAAAAATGTCTGTTCAATGAGGAATTTGTAGTCTTCGGTATTCTCCAGCAAATTAATTAATTTTTTCAATATCAAGTCTATATTAATGTAAAAGTAGTCTTCCTTGGTGAAGACCCAAACCGCATCATAGTGGGTGTGCGGAACAAGATACACAATTTCTTGCTGCTCGTCTTCACTATCTTTCGATTCCATAGACAAAAATCGGATATAATTCCTCTAAAATTTTTTCTATTTGGTCGCCATAGATTGTGATTCCAATCCCACCAGAATCTTTTGGAAACGTTTACCATTTCACCAGAGCATAAGGTTTTGACCATTAGCCGGGAATAACTTAAAATAAAGTATGAATAACTCAAAACAATAGTCTGGGGGGGTAATGATATGGAGCAAGGAAAGAAAGGTTCTGAAGTGCACAACAAGAGTCATGTTCATCACGAGAGCACAACAGATGAGAACACTCATGAGGAAACAGGAAACCACAATAAAGACAAACATGAAGAGCACGAACACTCAGAGCATAAGGAACACAGTGGAAATAGCGAGCACAAAGGACATGGAGGTTCTGGAGAGCATGGCCAGGGCGGGCACGGTGGACACGGTAATGGAGATCATCATGCACACATGCTTCAGGATTTTAAGAAGAGGTTTATAGTCTCTGTAATCCTCACTATACCCATTCTGATTTTATCTCCCCTTATCCAGGAATTCTTTAATTATACTTTCAGGTTCGCTGGAGATAGCTACGTGGTCTTTGCTTTATCTACGGTCGTTTTCTTCTATGGTGGTTATCCTTTCCTCAAAGGCATTGTGGACGAGCTGAAGGATAAGAATCCGGGGATGATGACCCTTATAGCGGTGGCCATAACCGTCGCCTATGTTTACAGCTCTGCTGTGGTGTTCGGCCTGCAGGGGAAGTACTTCTTCTGGGAGCTGGCCACACTTATAGATGTGATGCTGCTGGGCCACTGGATAGAGATGCGCTCAGTTATGGGTGCCTCAAGGGCTCTGGAAGAGCTGGTAAAGATAATGCCTTCCGATGCCCACCTTATCAAAGATTCTCAGACCGTGGATGTGAAGGTAGAGGAGCTTAAGGCCGGGAATAAAGTTCTGGTCAAACCGGGGGAGAAAATACCGGTTGATGGGGTTGTGGTAGATGGTGAAACCAGCGTCAACGAGTCCATGCTCACTGGAGAGTCCAAACCTGTTACCAAGAAAGTTGATAACGAGGTCATAGGAGGGTCAATTAACGGGGAGGGCTCCGTAACTGTGGAGGTCAAGAAGACGGGGAAAGAAACCTACCTCAATCAGGTTATCGAGCTGGTCAGCCAGTCGCAGGAGAGCAAATCCAGAACACAGGACCTGGCCAATAGAGCTGCATTCATCCTCACCATCATTGCCCTTACTGTGGGAGCCATCACCTTGCTGGCGTGGCTCTCATATGGAAGAGAGTTCGTATTCGCTATTGAAAGGTCTGTTACGGTCATGGTCATAACCTGTCCCCACGCTCTGGGGCTGGCCATACCATTGGTGGTAGCAGTATCCACTTCACTGGCAGCCAAGTCCGGTCTGCTCATTCGGGAGAGGCAGGCCTTTGAAAGGGCAAGGAACTTGCAGGCTGTGGTTTTTGATAAGACCGGAACACTGACCGAAGGTAGATTTGGCGTCACCGATGTTGTACCTCTTTCCAACGTGGAGGATGAAGAAGTTTTGAGGCTGGCAGCTTCTCTGGAGAATAATTCCGGGCATCCCATCGCTCAGGGAGTCTATAACAGTGCTTTAGAAAAGGATATCCAGCTGGCTAAGGTGGAGCACTTTGAAGCTATTGCCGGTAAAGGAGTGAAAGGGACTGTAGAAGGAAGAAAATTGATGGTGGTCAGTCCGGGTTATTTACAGGAGAACGGAATAGAAGTGGACAGTGAAAAGATCGAACAAGTTCAGCAGCAGGGAAAGACAATCGTCTTCTTGCTGGAGGGTGGAAAACCTCTGGGAGCAGTTGCCCTTGCTGACATCATAAGAAGTGAGTCCAGAGAAGCTATTCAGCAGTTGAAGAATATGGGGATCAACTGCATGATGTTGACCGGAGACAACAGTTTTGTGGCCAAATGGGTTGCTGAAGAGCTGGAGCTGGATAATTATTTCGCTGAAGTCCTGCCCCACGAAAAGGCAGAGAAGATAAAAGAAGTTCAGAAGCAGTATGTGGTGGCTATGGTAGGTGATGGGGTTAACGATGCACCCGCTCTGGTCCAGGCGGATGTAGGCATAGCAATAGGAGCCGGTACCGATGTTGCGGTCGAGTCGGCGGACATCGTGCTGGTGAAAAACGACCCCAGAGACGCAGTGGATATAATTTCTCTGTCCAGAAAAACCTACTCCAAGATGTTCCAGAACTTGCTGTGGGCTACAGGCTATAATGCCTTCGCCATACCACTGGCGGCAGGCGTGCTCTATGCCTGGGGTATTCTTCTTTCACCGGCAGTGGGAGCTATACTGATGAGCTTGAGTACCGTAATTGTAGCCATAAACGCCAGACTCCTGAAGATGTAGGCTATAACGCTTGTCTTAAAGCGCTTTACGAATAACTTTCAACCATCGGAGAGAAAATTTGTTCAGCAATTAATTTTAAAAATCCTCTTATTCCTCACGATTTAAGATGATAAAAATACCCAAGTGCATGAGCACTCAACACCCAGATAACGTCAACCTCCCCTTCTTCGCCACCAATACGGAGCTGGGAGGCGAAGATGAGATACAGGAAGCTTACTACGCTTTCTCCCACCTGGAATGTGACGAGCAGATGTGGGACTGTGAAGGAAAAGAAGTAGATAATTTTGTAGTCAAAAAGCTGCTCACCAAGCACGATAATTTCTTTCAAGAAAATAGGCTGGGTGAGGACGTATTCTTGACGTTGAGAGTTCCCAATCCCACGGTTGAAAAGGCTGAAGCCAAGATCTTGCTGGAGACCCTGGAGAGCATACCCCGGTCCTTTGATGCAGCCAGATTGTTTTACCAGAAGGATATTCCTCCTATCTTTGAGGTAATACTCCCCATGACAGCATCCTTCAAGTCACTGGATAGGGTTTATCGGTACTATCATGATTTTGTGGTCGGTAAGCAATATAAACCCTTCAGAGAAGGTGACCTGACAATTTCGGAGTGGATCGGGGAATTCAAGCCTGACAGAATAGATGTGATACCACTTTTCGAGGACAAAGAGTACATGCTCACCGCCCACCAGATGCTCAGGGAGTATCTCCAAGACAAGGACATAGGCTACCAGAGAGTGTTCCTGGCAAGGTCGGACCCCGCAATGAATTACGGGCTGGTCAGCGCTGTCTTGTTGAACAAAATAGCTCTTCAGAGGCTGCAGAGGGTATCGGAAGAGACTGGAGTAAAAATGTTCCCCATTGTGGGGGTTGGCTCTTCTCCATTCAGAGGGAATCTCTCACCCCAAAAAGTGGACAATGCTCTTAAAGAATACCCCAGCGCCCACACCTTCACCATTCAATCGGCTTTCAAGTACGACTACTCTCCAGATGAAGTGAAACAAGGCACCAGAAAGATAAGGGAGAGGAAAACGGGTTCTCCTCAAGAACTGGAAGAGCAAAGAAGCCTGGAAATAATTTCCAAATACAGTAGGGAATATCGAAAACAGATCACAGAGCTGGCCCCCGTGATCAACAAGGTAGCCAGATTTGTTCCCAGCAGGAGAAAAAGAAAACTCCACGTTGGGTTGTTCGGCTACTCCCGCAATGTTGAAGGAGTTACTCTACCCAGAGCGATCTCATTTACTGCAGCCCTATACTCCATCGGATTGCCACCAGAGCTATTGGGTTTGAACACTCTGGATGAAGACGATTACCAGTTCGTTAAAGAGACCTACGTGAACTTCGAGAGCGATTTGAGAGATTCCTTGAAGTATTTCAACCCAGACACCCCATTCCTTCCAGAAGGGCTGAGAACCAAGATAGATGCTCTCCCCATCTCTTTTGAAGTAGATGATGAGCACAAGCGAGTTACAGACCGCATAGCAAATTCCATCCGGATGGGAGAGGTCGAAGGACTAGGAGAATACGTGTTGAGGGCAGCGAACTTGAGAAAGTTTTTAGGATAACCAAAAATATTTTTTTCTACATAAGATTTAAATCCTTTCAGGTCATAAAGGGGAGATATGAGGGGGTATATTCTCTTAATTTTGGCAAGTATACTTTTACTGCTCGCCAGCGATGCGGTTGCAGCACAAATGGGACGTGACTCAGATGGTATGGGCCCAGGCGGTATGGGCCCAGGCGGTATGGGCCCTGGAGGGATGGGGCACCGGCAAATGGGCCACAACATGTGGGAGCAGGGTAAATCGATTAGAGCGGACAACAATATGCATGGCATGGGATTCATGCACTCCGCAGGTAACGCTTACGGTAATTACGTGACCTTCAACATCACTGACGATGGCGATGTTCTATACTACACCATAGCAGGCGACTCACTATTCAACATAACTTTTGAACCATTCGATTTCCAATCCCAGACGGTCAGGGGGAGGAGTTCAGTGACCACTTTGGTAGGGGATAGCACACTAATCCAGCTCCACGATAATCCCGCCGGAGTTATCAACATCCTTCCGGGCGAAGACATCACCGTTACGTTTGAAGTAGCGTCCTACGTTAACGTTTCACATGAAGAAGAATACGTACAGCTGGAATCTGAAAATGTTACAGGCTACATTATTGGTGTAGGAGAAATTGATTTTTCCGTAACCGACGATGAGGTTACGGTTGAGGCAGGGCCGAACAGCACGGTCATTTTCCGGGCCCCACCGGTTAACGTTCCCGATTACGGCATGCACAGGGGATTTGCCCAGGGTATCGCCCAGAACAGGATAGGGCTAGAAGTGGCATTGGGTGCCAACGAGACGTACGACGTGGTCAACTACTCCCGGAATATGCGTCTGGAAGTCCAGGAAATGACGGAAGAGCGCATCAGGATGCAGGTGAACTCCACAGACCCTGAAAGCAGGGTCATATCCATAAACCTGGACAACACTTCACTGGAGATCAGAGAAAGACAGAGGCTGAGAATCCATTTTGATGAACAGCCATTAAACTGCATGGATAACCCTGAAGCCGTGTTGAACGGCACAGGCACAGGCACGGGACAACCTCTTTGCTGGGTATCCCCTGTGCAAAATAGATCTGCTACCTGTCTGATGTACATCCCCAATTTCTCTGTACACACTATTGAGCTGACCACTGAAGAAGAAGAGATGACTCCTACTCCAGGGGATACTACTACTATCCCCACTACTGCAGAGGCTCCACCAACTGAATCACCCACAGCACAACCCAGTATCCCAGGGTTTGAGATAGCAGGTACGCTGGCGGTATTGGTGGCAGCTGCACTAATACTACACCGCAGAAAACCCTAAAGACCGCCCAGAATCGGTAAGAAGGAAAATACAGGCCCATAGGCCTTCTTTATTTTATAAAAGCAGTTTTTAACCTTAATTCACTTGCCCATTCCGCTTTAATGTCTACTATATAATCTAAACCTGAAAAATCTACCTGCAGAAAGGGGCGGAGGGGGAATCATAAGGTGCACTAGAAGATATGATTCCCCCTTTGACGCACATCTGACGCACTCGCCGAGATTGTCCCCGAACCTCAAGAAGTTACTCTTCAAGATACGGTATATTTCGTCAATATTTGTTTAGCAAAGATAAAAAAGTGTCAATTGAAAAATGGCTAACCTCTAGAGTATATCTATTGATTTAGGAATAGTGGTATTAACGAAGTTAATGCCACGCGGCTGAACTTCAGAAAGTTCAATCATCAAACTGAGGCATCTCCTTCGTCGATACCTCTCTAATGTATCTTCTATCGTAAACCTGAAAAATCTACTTGCATGAAGGGGTTAGAAGGGGAATCATGTGGTGCATTAGTAGATATGATTCCCCTCCACAGAACACACTTCTGAAGCCCAGAACTGATTATATAACCAACAACCAATCATCAAACAAGACCACGATCACCCTAAAAAAGCAGATCTAATCCAAAAAATCCCCAAGTGGTATTAACGAAGTTAATGCCACGCGGCTCCAGAACGCATTTCTGGGTTTCCTAATTCGTTTTCTAAGCCTTTTCATACTTT
>CAZQTT010000060.1:0-15775 GCA_964596255.1 uncultured archaeon | reverse complement strand
TAGACTGTTAATAGGTATTGGGTGGAGCTCTGTAGCCCTATTCGCCATATGGAAGAGGTTTAAGACTGGTTCAGAAGAGAAATTCGTGCCCCTCAAAGAGGGACTCAATCTTGAGCTATTCTTCCTGATGGTGGCAACAGTTTACGCATTCACCCTTCCTTTTAAAGCCTATATCAGTGTTCTGGATGCGGTGGTTCTAATATCCTTATACGTCATTTACGCCTACCTATGCTTCAAGTCACCTATGGAATCCTTTGAAGCGGTTGGAGTAACAGAATACCTGTGCTCCCTCCCTGCGAAGACCAGAAAGCTCTCTGTTGTAGGCATTATGGTATTTTCGGCATTTGCCATACTGGTTTCGGTAGAAGCATTTGCTGAGAGCTTGATCCACACCGGAAAGATCTTCGGATTGGAGCCTTTTCTTATGGTCCAGTGGATAGCTCCACTCGCATCCGAAGCACCAGAGTTTACCATAGCGCTTATTTTCGTGGCCAAGATGAGGCACAATCACAGTCTCAATGTCTTGATCTCCTCTAAAGTAAATCAGTGGACCCTTTTGCTGGGAAGTATTCCCGTTATTTTCAGCATTTCGGTAGGAGAGATCACTAACTTGCCTTTTGACCATAGACACGTCCTGGAAGTTTTGCTTACAGCATCACAGTCAATATTTGCTGCGGTTCTCATCCTCAACAGAAGATTCTCTATCAACAAAGCCCTGTTATTATTGGCATTATTCCTTATACAGTTTGCTATTCCCACAGATGAAGTAAGACTAACAGTATCGGTGATATACTTGGCTATACTAATTCCCGTGGCCTTCATGTACAGGGACGGTTTCAGACCCATGCTCTCCCACTTAAGGGAAGTTATCAGGAGATAAGCCTCAAGTCAAGTACCCTCAGAATGACAACAATATAAATCTGGTTCCTTCAGTTTTCCTGTGCATCCTATAATTCCTGTGAATTAAGTAACTTTCATAAACTCAACTGGCCTTAAGCATGCCGAAAAGGAAATTACAGGTAATTTGAGCACCAAAAGGATATTACAAGTATATGGGATAAAAAACCGGGAAAGATGTTACAGATGGACCACTTGGTATAGGGTCCCGGGGGTACACCTCTCCAACCGGCAAATGGGAAACCTTTTTCGGGGCTCTTATTTCAGTGAACTGAATAGTATGACTGATTTGTTATTTGGTTAAACCCTATTCCATGGTATCAGATTTGAAGAGATAGAAGAAGACGGCTGGGCTAACGTTAATTTAATATTACAGTGAAATTATGTTTTCTCCATGATTCATATCCTCATAAGGGTTACCTATAAGGTTAGAGATGTTTTAAGAGGGAGGAAGGTTTTATTATACGCTGGAATATATATGATCGCTCTGTGGATACTTGCCACATTCCTGTTCTACATCTTTGAGAAGATATCCTTGTTCGACTCATTTTACTGGGCGGTCACCACTACCACCACAGTGGGTTATGGAGATATCTCTCCTATCACTATGGAGGGTAAGATAGTTTCCATTATAGTAATGCTTAGCGGCATAGGAGTTCTGGGGTTGTTTTTGGCCTCTGCTGCTGACATTTTGATAGAAGAAAGTTTAAAAAGGAGGCGTTTTGTTAAATCCTATATGGAAAATCACGTTATCGTTCTCGGCTGGGATAAGAAGCTGGAAACTGCAATAAAGGAATTGCTATGTGAAGACAAGCAAGTTGTCCTGGTTGCAGATGTGGAAGATATACCTCTGGAACATGATAATCTGGTTTTTATTAGAGGAGATCCCGCAGATGACGAGAATCTGAAAAGAGCCAATGTGGAAAAAGCAAGATTTGCTTTGATCTCCGGAAAGAACGATACGGAAACTCTTTTGATAGCCATCGCTGTAGAAAACCTCAATAGCGAAGTCAAGACCACTTGTATAGTTTCCGATCCCAAGGTTATTCAGGCTCTGGAAAAAGTAGGTGTGGACCAGGTTCTGTCCACAGACAAGTTCTTTGGCCTGGTCTTATCCAGGTCGGTTCACGTTCCCCGGATATCCATTCTACTGAACGAGATGATGTCCACTAAGGGGATGGACGTTTATCAGGAGAAGATTGGAGAGCTTCAGGGTAAAACCTTCATGGAAGCCGTTAACCAGCTTAAACAGGAGCAAGAGGCAATCGCTGTAGGCATAGTCAGAGAAGGAAAGGTTTTGCTCAATCCCTCCAAAGAGGAAAAATTGGAGCCGGATGATCAGCTCTTATACGTGGCCAAAAGAAAATTGAAGACCTGAGTTCAGTTAATTGAGACCAATAGCTATCTACTGCTTTTTCTTCGGGGGGTATTTTTCGTAGAGTTCCTTTCTCCTCGCCTCAAGCAAGTTCTCCTCAATACCCCCGAACTCTGCAGCGGACTGAACCTGAACCCCAGCATCTTCACCTCTGGAAATAACTTTTTCCAGTTTCTCTCTCCACTCAAAGTCTCTGGTAAGATGATGGTCCAAGACCAGGTTGTTGACCTCAGTATCGTCGATCAACCTCAAGAGATTATTCACTGATTCCTGCAAGGATTTTTTGGAATACCTGAACCCCAACATGTACGTCATGGGTCCATCAATGAATATTACGTGGGGGTTGGATTCAATCATAAAATCGATCTGAGCAGGTATAGATGGCCCCTCCACGTCAGAAGAGTAAAGAAATCTCAGGTCGCCGTCATCGATTAGCAGTTCTATTACATGCCCCAACTTATCGCTGGTTCCGTGAAATACAGGTGGTGACACGACCATCCTGGTATCACCAAACTGGTAAGATTTTCCATCGGCAAATTCAACCGAGTTGGCATTCTTAAGCTGTTTCATGAAATGTTTTCCCCGGTTCATCTGGCTCTTGTTTATTTTTCGTGTGGTGTGTTTGGCAAGCACTTTTTTTCCATCAAATAATTCTGGCTCGCTGGGGTTATGGTGGTCGTAGTGGTAATGGGTAAAGACAGCTACTTCTGATTCGGCAGTATACTCTTTTATCTTCTCCCATAGCTCTCCTTCTTTCTTTATCTCCACGGGGTGAGGTGCAAGCTTATATCTCTTGGGTCCCAGAGCTACTGAAGGGTCTATGATCAAGTTAACGTCATCAGTTTTCACAAAAGTACACATGCTCCTTGCTCCAAAAGAGTCGAACGCCAGGGGAGTTATCTCCATATCAATAGTGTAACCATTGATTTTATTTAAGCTATTTGATTCTTCAGCTAAAAGACAGGTTCAAAAAATAAAATGGGTGGAGAGACCGACTCCCTAAAACATTGTGGCCCTCTCTAACACAGCCCCAGTCTCTCCTGTAGACAGGTTGGCATTCCTAAATCTAGTCACCTCTCCAACCGGCATTAGTAATTTGTTTTCTATAATTAATAATGTTATCGATTTTATCCCGGTCATTATAACCATGCATGGTTCTAAATCATTACCTACCACTTATTTAATATCCAAATGCAGTTTTTGCCCCATAATCTAAGAAACACTTATACCCAATACGAATAACTTGTTCCGAATAGTAAATTTGAAATTTTCATTAAGTTTATTATGGTATGTATTGACTTCAGCAGTATATTCAATATTGTAACAGAAAGACTTTTAATCACCTACGATTACATTCATTATAATGATAGTGATTGTGGGTGTGATTGCAACCCTAATAGGACTCCTGGGTTACTCTCTTATACCACAAAAGAGGTTTGAAAATGAAAACTATCTGTCTTCCATAGTCAATTTTTACATGGTAGTGTGCTTCACTCTATTTCTACACACCTATACCCGTTTCTTTAAAATGAATTATATGTTTCTGGAAGTCTTTTTTGGTTTCTCCATTACAGTTGCGGCGATTTACCTCTTATGGAACGTGATTGGCATAAATAAGGAAATAAACAAGCAATTCGATTTCTTCAGGCTGAAAAATGGGGTTCTATATGCTTCTCTAGCCTGGCTAATGGGTAAGGAATTTGCCTTCATAGATTCCTCCACTTTATTTCTGCCTGGACTAATATTGTTCCCTCTATTCTTCGTCCTGCTCTACGCCTTCCTGGTGATGAAGGAGATGAACCTCCAGTTCTTTTACGAAAACTCCAACGTATTCTCCAATTCATTCCTTTTGATCCTTCTTTCTGGTCTTGGCGTCATCAGCATGGGCCAGAGTCCGGGTGCGCAAGCACCAATAGAATTCGTAGCAGCCATCATAGCTCTTTACGTTGTTACCATGATGTTCAGGGCAGCCAAACCCTTCTTAAGCTGAGTTTATTTTCGAAAAGGTTTAGGAAGGTAATAAGTAATAAGTAAATACTTAAAGAGACCCACCAGTATCCCATCAGAGATGTCAATGAGAGCGTTTCTAATTGTGGGAAATAAGGCGGTTACCAAACCGTTTAATCTGAATGATCTTCCCGGCGCTGGGGGCAGAATGGATATTTTATGCAGGTGTGTTGCTCAGGCACTATTCTACTCTCATGGAGTCAGGAAGGATACTGAAATCTATTTGCTGTTGGTGGGAGGTGAGCCTTCAAAAGCATTGAGGATAAACGGAAATGAGGTCAAGTATATGTCCCCTGATGAGCGCAACATTGGAGGATTATTGCGGAAAGCTCTCCAGAACGAAAAAGAGGAATGGAAGAGAAGCACACCCGGTATCTATTCTGCTGTAAAAACCTTTGAAGAACTGCTCCCCGAGCTATCCCACCACTATACCATAGTTTATCTCAGAGAAGATGGGGAGGACATCAGGGAAACCGCTCCCCTGCTCAAGAACCCTTTGTTCGTCATGGGGGATCATTTGGGATTGAGTGAAGAAATGGAGGAGAAATTGTCCTCTTACACGGACAATATAATCTCTTTATCTCCAATACCCTTACAGGCAGACCAGTGCATCCTCATCTCCCACTATGAGCTGGACAGGTTTGAGATGGTTTAGAGTCAGTAAGGGTTAGAATACTTATATCAGGAAATGAAAACTGGTTTTTGAATGCTTAAATTGTGCCAGAAATGCAGAGATAGGCTTGAACTGCCTCTTGAAAGCGAAAATCCTGAAGAGTGCCTTCTGTGCAACGGGATTCTATGGAGGCCGGAAGATGTGGTTTCAAGAATGCTAGAAGAGATAAAAGATTACGAGTTCAACACATATCTCATAGGATGCAAGTTAGAGGGTAGTGTAAAGGCTCTGGAATACTACCTGATGGAAGAATATGGTGTTGAAGAGAATAATACCATAAAAATTGAGTTCAATAGAGAAGTGGGCAAATCTCTCGGAACTATGGTGCAAAAAAGCTACTCTCCCCAGAAGCCGGACATAACCATTGTGTATAATCTGGAAACAGGAGGGATAGAATTTGAGGTAAGATCTCTCTACATCTATGGGAGATATTTGAAGAGAGTGAGGGATATCTCTCAGACCACCTGGTTGTGCAGGAGTTGTGAAGGAAAAGGTTGTGAGAAATGTGATTACACTGGCAAGAACTATTATACGTCGGTAGAGGAGCTAATAGTCAATCCTGCATTAGAGATAGCTCAGGGTAAAAGAGGAGTGCTGCACGGCTCCGGAAGGGAAGATGTGGACGCTCGGATGCTGGGCAATGGAAGACCGTTTATTCTGGAGATACAGGAACCACAGAAGCGGAACATTGATCTGAGCAGGCTGGAAAAAGTGGTAGCGGAGAGAGCAGAGGGAAAGGTAGCGGTGAGGGAATTGGAGATCACCGACTCCGATGATGTCAAGTTGATCAAAGAGGGGAATTACAACAAGACGTACAGGGCAAAGGTAGAGTTCAAAGAAGAGGTCGGTGAGGAAGAGCTAAAAAAAGCGCTGGAAAGCATTAGCAACCGGATCATCTACCAGAAAACCCCTTCCCGGGTCCAGCACAGAAGAGCTGATGTGGTCAGGGAAAGGAGAACTTACGATATCAGGCTTTCCCTTCACCGAGGGGACATTTCTGTTATTGAAATCGATGCTGAGAGTGGCCTATATATTAAAGAACTCATTAGTGGGGATGAGGGGAGAACAAAACCCCATCTGTCGGAAGTTTTAAATAACTCTGCAAGGGTGTCTAAACTTGACGTCATTAAGATTTGGGATAAAAATAATACAGTCAAAAAACTTACTGGGAGGTAAAATTATGGGATGGAAATCTCATGGTTTTCGATTTAGATCTGGAAAAAAGCTGAAGAAAAATGTAAGGGACAAAGGTATCAGGATAAGGAAATTACTCCAGGAATTCGAAGTAGGGCAACCTGTACATATCAATATTGAATCTGCATCCCATAAAGGTATGCCCCATCCTACGTATCAGGGAAAAACCGGTCAGGTTATAGGAAAAAGAGGTAGAGCATACCTGGTCAAGATAAAAGATGGTGGGAAGGATAAGACCATTATAAGTGCGCCAGAGCATCTTACACCACAAAAATAATATTTATTTAATTCTGGTCTTGTTAGAAATTAAATTGGTTTGGTGTGAATAATGACCTTTAAAAGAGTTAGAGAATTTGATTATATAACTACGGCTGAGGCCAAAGAGGTACTGGAAAAGGTAATCGAAGAGAGGAAGGAAGAATCCGAACTCTTATTTGAGACCAGAAGGTCAATGAACCATCTCAGGACGTTCTCCAAGATACCTGCCGAGCAGGCTGCACAACTTGTTGATGAGCTTGCACAACTCCCACAGGTGGGTAAGAAGGATTTGGCGGTAAAATTGGTGGACATAATGCCCCGTGTACCCGATGAGGTTAGGACTATTTTCGCTAAAGAAAGGTTTACGCTGAGTACAGAGCAGATACAGGAAATACTCCAAGTCATCGACAAATACAGGTAATTTTTAAAAAAAAATAAATAGCTTTTGGTGAATTTTATTATTAGAGGAGTATTTGTATGGATAAGACCAGTACTGCCCGACACTCACAGAGCAAGAACAAGGAGAAAATGGAAGACTATGCTTACATACTTGACTTCATGCCCTACGGCCATCCGGATGATAAACGCCCTATTCACAAAAGAGAGGCTCTCGCCCAGGTTGTGGGAGAAAAAAGATTCACTCTTCTTGAAGTCAGCGTTAAGAAAGGAGCGAACCCTCTAGTAATGGACAGGACATTCATCGGAAAAGGAGAAAGAGATATTGTACACAAGATAAAAAGGAGATTGAGCCATGAGGAAACCACTCCTGCCGCCAAATCAGAATTGCCCTACGTTATCGAGCACATAATCAAATCAGATGAGCCGAGATTCGTGGATATATTCAATAAAGCGGAGCCCATAACTACCAGACTGCATCTTCTGGAGCTGTTCCCCGGTGTGGGGAAGAAGACCATGTGGGCCATAATAGACGAAAGAAAGAAGAGGCCCTTTGAGAGCTTTAAAGACATCTCCGGAAGAGTAAAAGGTTTGCAGCACCCTGAAAAGCTCATCACCAACAGGATAATCTACGAGATGCAGAATCCCCGAACAAAGTACAAGATCTTTGTTTCTTGATCTTTTTTGGTTTGTGGTTTTTGGCTTATGCCCAAACTGGGTCAGCATATCCTATCCGATAAACGGGTTATCCACAGGTTATGCGGTTATGCTGAGATCAACCACAAAGATACTGTTCTGGAGGTGGGTTGTGGTTCTGGCAACATAACCGAGACTCTGCTGGACCGGGCAAACAAGGTCATTGGAATAGAATTAGATGACAGGTTCTACAGAGTCCTTCAGGAGAGGTTCTATAATGAGATCAAACGTGAGGAGCTGGTTTTGATACATGGTGATGCACTCAAGATCGACTTCCCTTCTTTCGATAAGTTCGTTGCAAATATACCCTACAATATTTCATCCCCTGTAACCTTCAAACTCCTCCAGCACGAGTTTGATTTAGCAGCAGTGCTGTATCAGAAGGAATTTGCGAAGAGAATGGTGGCAGAGCCGGGAAGCAAAGATTACAGCAGATTGAGTGTGATTTTAAAGTCATACTGCAGACCACAGTTCATGGAGTCTGTACCCAAAGGTGCTTTCAAACCTCATCCTGAAGTGTCATCTGCCATAGTTCGTCTGGTGCCCCAGCCCCAGTTCACCATAAACAATAGAGAATTATTTGAAGACATGGTGAGATTCGTTTTCAGCCGGAGAAGGAAATTGGTGGGAAAGAGCTTATCCCAGTGGAGCAAGATAAGAAAAGTAGAACTAAAAATTCCGGATGAGTTGTGGGACTATTTGAGTGCTAAGAGACCGGGAGAAATCGAACCAGAAATATGTGCTCAATTGGCCGATTCAGTATGATAGATCAGATATACCCTCCTTCAGAAGACTCTGAACTCCTCTTGGAAGCCGCTTTACAGGAAGTCAGGATGGAAGACGATGTGCTGGAAGTAGGAGTTGGCAGCGGCTTTGTCTCTTCTCAACTATTGGATGAATGCAGATTCCTGTTGGGGACTGATATTTCCCCCCTGGCTGTAAGGGTCGCCAGGAAAAAAGGCGTAGAAGTCATAAGAACACAATTCGCCCAATGCATAGAAAAGAAGTTCAACTTGATTCTATTCAATCCTCCGTATCTGGAACTTGAAGAGAGGGAGAAAGGAGAGGAAGGTGACAAAGGGGAGAATGAGAGTAAGGGTGAGGACTGGATGAGGAAAGCCATAGATGGGGGAAAAGACGGCACAGAGATAACATCCAGGTTCCTGTCCGAAGTAGGGGATGTATTAGCACCTGAGGGAAGAATTATTTTGATAATATCCTCGACCAACTTCCCGCATATCGAGAAAGAGATAGAAAATTGTGGTTTTGTATATGAAACCCTGTTGAAGAAGAGGGTGTTTTTTGAGGAGCTGTACGCCCTCAAATTGCGTTTGGGTTAGTTTTAAACTTATTCTGGTTTAGCTCTCAAATGTTGTTTATCTAACTCTCTACTGTTTCTTTCCATACGTTGTCAATGTATTTGTTGGGGTCAATGTCGTAGCTTTTGGCGATAAGCAGGGCAACAACTTCCATATTGAGCACGTTACCCAACTCCTCCTGTTTTTGGTTGACCATAGCAGTGACCTCGCTTACTTCTTTTCCGGTGGCGTGGGATATCTCCCAGATGATCTCGTCAAGCGATGAAGAAGATAAAACCTTTTTTAGCTCCGGTTTGAAACCCAAAGGTATCTCGATACTGTCCACATCAAAAGAGGGTTTAAGCTTATCACCATCTTCCACTAGCAGACCCTTTTTGAGTGCCGTATCCACCACCTGCTTGCTTTTCTCGTGGGTAAACCAGTTCAGATCGAAGGAGAGCACATAGTTAATCTCTGAGCGAGTAACTTCTTTTTTCCCCTTGCTCCTGAAAGCGGCAGCGATGACATTGCGAAGCATATGTGCCGTATATGCCAGATGAATATATCTTTTGCTAAATTGAGGATTATTTATAATAAAAACCAAATCAATTCTAAATCAATTCATACCCATGTGCCGTAAATTTCTTTCTTGCATTGAGGACACTTACTATCTTTTATCTCGTTCTGCAGTACTCTATGGCTGTATCTGCGAATCAGTATTTTGTTGCACTGAGGACAATAGGTACTCTCGTATTCATGTCCCGAAACATTCCCCACATATGCAAACTCTACCCCCTTATCTCTGGCAGCTCTCACCGCATTCTCTAAAGTTTCGATACTTGTAGGGGTCTCTTGATACATGAAGGCCGGGAAATAGCGGGTGAAGTGGAGAGGGACTTGACTACCGGCGTACTTTAGGTGGTTCTCCATTATCTCTTCTATAGCCTGTTGATTGTCATCGAGACCGGTTACCATCAGCTTGACCACCTCCACGTGCACGCCCTTCCTGATGGCATATTTTATGTTGCGCCACACCCTAATTATCTCTCCTGAACGGTAGAAAGACCATTCATTCTTTATATCAAAATTTATTGCAGTTAATCCTGCTTCTATGAGTTCTTTGAGCGCCCGGGGCATCATGTATCCATTGGAGACCATAGTACACCCCAATCCCTTTTCTCTTGCCAATGGAAAGAGGTCCAGCAAGTACTCAAAGAGAAGTGCAGGCTCGTTTAAGCTGGCGCAAATGCTGGAATCCCTCTTATCCAGGGCGGCACCTACTACCTCCCTCAGCTCGATCATATCATAGTGTGAGGTAGGAGGTTTTCGGGAGATGTGCCAGTTCTGGCACCAGGGGCACTGGAGGTTGCAGGAGTAGGTGGAGAATGTCATGCTGGTTGACGAGGGGAGAAAATGGTAGAACGGTTTGACCTCTATTGGCCTGCTCTCCACAGCACTCAGATTTCCGTAGGTGAGGGTGTAGAGGTTCCCTTCTCTATTTACTCTGGTGTTGCACAGACCCATTTCGTCCTTTCTTATATCGCAGCGGTTCCAGCAGAGATTGCACGTTATGGCCCTATTCCTTCGAGTAAAAAGCTCAGCTTGATGTAACTGGCTATCTTTCATCCCACCGATGATAGTATAAACCACTAGTTAATTTTTGAGTTGGATTTATTGTGCATCATTTCACCACAGCAACATTTATGTTTGGTTATCATGTTATTATAATAATGAGTAAGATGTTAAATGATCTTTTCAATCTTATCACCGGAAAAATGATATTATTCAGCATAATTTTGGGAGCTATTTACTGGATTATAGAACCTCTTATTCTTCACAGGAGCAATTTCTTGAATCAGATGCTTACCCCATACTGGCACGAGTTCTGGATGCGGTTTATGGTAATTGTGGCTCTAATATTGTTCGGTGGTATTGCCCAGTTCTCCCTAAATACCAGGAAAGAAGTCGAGGAAGCGCTCAGAGAAAGTGAAGAGCGTCTGGAAAATGCCAACAGGGAGCTGAAGAAAACGGGTGAACTCAAAACCCAATTCTTGAATGTGGCCTCTCACGAGCTCAGGACTCCCTTAACACCCACAATTGCCCAGTTACAAATGATTCTCCAGGGTTATTTTGGTGAGCTTACTGCGGAGCAGAAAAAAAGTCTGGAAACAGTTTTAAGAAGTACACAAAGCCTGGAACGTTTGATCGAAGACATTTTAGATATATCCAGGCTTGAGTCCGGGACTATGAAGTTCATTATGACCTGGGCCAATTTGAACGACGTGTTAGAGGGAGCTGTGGAGACGATGAGGCCCAAAGCCCTGCATAAGAACATAGACATTGCCTTAAAGCTGGATAAAGTCCCACAAACCGTAATAGACAAGGACAGGATATCTCAGGTCATTATTAACCTCATAAATAACGCCATTAAATTTACTGAAGAAGGGAGCATGATTTTTGTGAACATGGAAGATGATGGAGAGCGGGCTGTAATCTACGTGAAGGATACTGGCCCAGGTATAAAAGATGAGGATATTGAAAGGATATTCAAGCCTTTCGAACAGGCTGTGGTGAACAAAGCAGGAGAAGAGGGCTCGGGGTTGGGGCTGGCAATATGTAAAGGAATTGTGAAGTTTCACGGAGGAGATATCTGGGTAGAGAGTATGCAGGGGAAGGGCTCCACATTTGCGTTCACTATTCCCTACGATCAGGAGGTAAGAGAGGTTAAAGCTGAGCCGGAGTCACTCAGTTTCAATTAAAGGAGGTGTTTTACGTGAGCAAAGTAATGATAGTTGACGACAGTCAGGATATAGCTGAGAGCTTACAAGTCCTAATGAATAAGGAAGGTTATGAAACCGATCTGGCTTTTGATGGGGAGGAATTACTGCGTAAGGTTGATAATTTCAATCCCGACCTGATTCTGCTGGATGTGATGATGCCCGGATTAAACACCAGAGAGATACTGGACAGGTTTAAGGAAAGAGGAATGGATTCTTTCAAGATCATATTGGTCACCGTGGTCAGATTCTCTAAAAAAGAGATCCAGCAGCTGATGAGCGACTCTAACATTGTGGATTACATTACCAAGCCTTTTGACGTGATGGATGTATCGAAGAGGGTAGAAAAAGCTCTCTCAAGTGGAGTGGAGTATAATGGCCAGTGACAGTGAATTTGTGGATATAAAATACTGGAAGGAAGTTACAGAGAAAGTAGGTAGTTTAGTGGCTGGTGATTGGGATATAATGCTCTTGACCCATAACTCTATGGAGCTCAAGGAGACCATATATTTTTTCAAAGAGTTATCTACTGCGAAAAGAATAGTTTATATCTCCCTCACCAGAACCTGCAACCACATACAACCATACTTCGAAGAACCGTATTTCAATAAGGATTCTCAGGTTTTTGTTGTTGATTGCGTCTCACGTGGAGTTTTTGGAGACGAAAAACAGGAGAAATCAGAAAAGTGCATTCTGGTCCACCCTCCTTCCACCATAAAAAAGATGCAGGAATTGATCAGCAAGTCTGTAGAAAAGATAAGACCCCAGTATCTAATACTGGATTCCCTAAGTCAGCTAATTGAATTCTCATCTTCACAGAAAAAAGTAGTTTTCAACTTTTTTTATTACTTGAGGAACAAGAACTCCGGATGCAAGTTTATTCTATTGTACGATAACTCCCAATCTTCAAAAAATGTGCCAAAAGCATATGTGGATATAAGTCTAAAAATAGAAGAAGAAAGGAATCCGGTTTTCTGGAAAGATTGATTGAACTATTCTCCAATCAAACCTCAAGTTCCTGAAGGGATTTTATGAGCTTGTCGTTTTCCTGTTCATTTCCAATTGTTACTCTAAGATACCTTCCATCCAGGCCCATGAGTCCTGCCAGATCCCTGACGATCATTCCTTTCTCTTCCAGTTTTGTGGATATGCTTTCTGTGGACGTGCTTTCTCCTGTATTCACTTTTACCAGAAGGAAGTTCGCTTCAGAGGGATAAACTTCAAGGAAATCGAATTCTTTCAGTTCCCTTGCCAGTCTCTCTCTTTCTTCAATTATTTTATCCCTGATCCCCTGATAGTAATCAATGGAATTAAGAGCAGCAACCCCTACTTTGGAGGCGACACTGGAAATGCAGAATGGAGGGCGTGTTCTTTCCATAGCGCTTATTATATTTTCATTTCCCACAGCATAACCTATCCGTAGTCCGGCCAGAGCAAAGAACTTGGAAAAAGACCGAACCACAATCAGATTATCATAGTCTTCCACTAAATTGACTGCGGTCTTTCCACAGAATTCGGCGTAGGCCTCATCCAGAATAACGTAACCGGATTGTTTATTCAGGATTTTTTCTACCTCATTTGGGGGTATGGTGTTACCCGTGGGGTTATTGGGAGAGCATAGGAACAGCAGTTTGGAATCGGGTATCTCATCGGCATTTATGTTATAGTGAGGGAATTCGATGAAATTTATGCTGGCGTCTCTCATCATGGCAAAAATGGCGTAAAGGGTAAAGCTGGGCAGAGGAATTGTTACCTCATCCAGAGCATCCACCACTACATCACATATGTATCTCAGAATATCCCCTGCTCCATTACCTACAGCAATATTGGATTTATCAACCTCAAGATAGGAAGAAAGAGCCTTCTTGAGTCCATTGTAATAGGGATGAGGATACCTGTTGACTCCCTGCAAACCCTTCATGTACTCTTCTTCAACCTGTTTGGAAGGGGGGAAGGGATTCTCATTTGAGGCAAGTTGAATGACTTGAGACTCTTTTAGACCGTATTTTCTGGCCAGATCTTCTGGAAACATCCCTGCATCGTAGGGATTGATCAAATTCACCACATTTCTCATCATTGTTCCTCTGTTCTACTTAAAACGGTAAAATGTTTTCCGTCAGCGATCAGAAATGCGTTCTGAAGGGGGAATTATAAAACCAGTGTATCCATAATTTCCTCTACCCGGGCAACCGGTCTCGCAAACAACATAATCTCCCAATCCCGACTTACAAATACAGATAGTTGATATAGTATAAAAAAGTTAGAATTTTGTGGGATTCAACAGAAGAATAAATTCAAAATTTAGCTTACAAAGAAATAACTCACTGTTAACTGTGTTATTTTTGATAAGCATAAAAAATTAAAATTTTATTTTATTTCCTCTTAAATGCATATGCTAGAACCACAATAGCAGCTATTAACACTGCTAGTATACCCATTGTTACTGGTGGCTGCTGCCAAATTGAAGTTAAGAATGAGACTGGTTTTTTAGTTGGTGTAGCAGTTGGCTGAGCGGTAGGAGTCTCTGTGGATGCCTCAGGAGTTTCTTCAGGTGTGGATGGCATGGAGGGATTAGATAGCATACTAACACTGCTTGTGGTAGCGGGAGTTAGAGTTTCTGTTGGGGTGGTTGTAGGAAGTGGTAAACTACCGCCACCTCCTCCACCACTTCCCCCTCCACTTCTACCATCAGCAGATTGGATCGTCGTTTCCGTGGGTTCAGTTTCTGGGGATTTAGGTTCCCTTGTTGAAACCTCATTAATATCCGGACTTCTTTCTTCGTCAACTACTCCATCTCCATCGTGATCTATGCTCAAGTAATTCTTTACGTTTGGTTCTATATCAACAAAAGCTGTTGTATTGGGAGTGACTGACACGTTTTCAAATTTATTGATCGAGATGTTAGAACCTACAGGAGGAACTCTTGTAAAGTTGAAAGTGCCGTTATCGTATGCATTTATCTCTGCAGAGTATTTTTGATTTGCTGGCAAGTAAAATGTCTTAGTATGATCTACGGTAATCAAATCTGCATTAGTTATATTATTTGTTCCGTTATCTGCAATGATATTTCCATATTCATCAGTAATTGTAACATTTACCGGACACGCAACCTCAATCTGGGTGTATTCTACGGAACTACAATCAGGCTCACCTGATGCCGGATCATACCCCTCATCTACGTTTACCTCCCCTCTGGGGGCATCGTGAGAAACCGGATCATACGGATGGAACAATCCTTCATGTCCGGAATCGATTAGATCTGTAATGCAGCTTGTAGAGAAGCTATCGGGTATGGTGAACACAATTTTTCTGCCAGAGTTCTGTACGTCGATGGTAACACCATCTAACATGTCATGATATGCTCCTTTAAGGCGCCAATTATCCGCAGGAGGTTGACTACACACTCCTGGAGAACATCTCTGGTAACAAACACTATCCCTATCTTCCAGGGTAGTAGGACAATTTGCGGAATACCATAGCCTATAGTAGGTGTCAGTTGAAGTGTCGTTGTCCAGTGTCAAGTATACGCCAGCATCGGGATTAGGATTATTGATGGTCCACTTGTATCCACCGTTAAGGAGTTCGAATTTTATACCATATCCATCGAGGGTTGTATATGACCAGTTTGGACAGCAGGTCGAACAAGAAGGGCATCCTCCACTCACCACGTCAAAAGTATCGGTGTAGGTGTCCTTCAATCCGGCATCATCAGTAACCGTGAGTTTAACTGTGTAGTTGCCTTCAGATGAATAGGTGTGGCTAATGGTGGGATCGCTTGCGGTGGTGGTGTTCCCGTCTCCAAACTCCCACTGATAGCTCTCTATTGTTCCGTCATCAGTGCTGTCGCTGGCATCGAAAGTTACCGATTCTCCCGGTTCTGGTTGAGCTGGTGAGAAGATAAAGTATGCTTCGGGTCCGATTTGATATGGTTTTCCTCTTGAATTAAAGGCAAGTCCAGAAGGTTCAGATTCTATACAGATATTTTCTACGTATGTATTACTTGTGTGACAATTACAACCTTTTCCAGGGTTATCGGGGTGGAGTGCTGCTTCGTGACAACCCATACATGTATCTCCTACAAGAGTCCTTGCATAAGTACTTGAAACTAGCTCAACAAAACCTGAAGGGTTGTGATCACTACAGATTGGTTCTTTAGTCTTACCATCACCATGACAAGTTCCACAACTAACCGACTCCGCTGCAT
>CAZQTT010000059.1:0-16328 GCA_964596255.1 uncultured archaeon | reverse complement strand
ACTAGCTTCTACCTCGGCCTGGTAAAAAAGGGTTCCAACATGTGGTCAGGTTTATTATGGGGTCGGAAAAGTTCGAAATGATTCAGGATATGGAATGCACAATAGTAATAATAACGGAAATCCAAGGAAATAAGGACATCTCAGAGACTTATTTTGCCATGAAAAAACCCTCCAAGTACAGGAGTGAGGATAGTGAAACAATAAAGATCAAGAATGGGGAGAATGTATGGGTATATAACAAGAATACTGGTGAGGTGAAGACAGGAGATCTTTCAGGTGTTTGTGAATCTGACTTTGATTATAGGAGTATGCTGGGAAATAAAATTCTGGATAAAAGTGAAAAAGAATACGTGGGGGATGAGAAAATAGAAGAGAGAGACTGCTTTATCGTCAAGCTAACTCCCAAGCAAGAAGATGCGGTATCGCAAGAACAAGAGCAGGGACAGGAGCAGGACAGGAGCAGGACAGGAGCAGGACAGGAGCAGGGACAGGAGCAGAGGGTTTGGGTGGATAGGGAGTTCTTGTACCCTTTGAGGATTGAAATGACTGAGGGCATAGCCCATATGACTTTGGAGCACAGGGATTTAAAGTTCAATTCTGGATTGAGTGACGATATCTTCAAGTTTGAGAGCTAGTAAACTGCTAAAGATTGTTGAAATGGTTTCACAATTTTTCTTTTTAGACGAGGTATGTTGGGGACAGAGGTAAAGTTAAAGATTTAAAAGTGATTAAAGAGTGCAAAGTATAACAGGCTGGAGTTGACTGCAAAATAATATCATGATAGGGTTTGTGGCTTTTAGAATCCAAATGGCAAGTGCTGGTGTTTGCCAATAAAAATTTGGAAAAAAATTATATAGGTATGATTCTTAATTCTTAATTAAGTTAATGGGGGTTACAAAACCCTTTATGAACAGAAAGCGAATGTATAAAAGTATGGGGGTGGATTATGGGATTAAAGGAAGATATAGTTGAAGAGATTAATGCAACCTGTTCTGCAGAAGGAAAGCCCATGGATCAAGAGATTTCAGAGCTCGTAAGCAGATTGAACGTAGATGAGTCAGAAGTCCGAAAAGTTATAACGGATATGATCATGGAAGGTCTACTTGAGGTTAAAATGATTAAAACGGTATGCCCAGTTGTGAATGAGGAAACAAAAGCAGTATGGGGTGACTGGGCATCCTACTGGGGCTAAAGCTTAAAACATGAACCCTAGGAAAACTAAAACACTTTATTCAATTTTTTACTGTAGTATAAACTATAGATTTTGATTTTTCTCTATTTGAGAAGAGTATTTTGAATAACCTAATAATTGGTGAGATGGATAACAGGCTGGCTACTAATTAGGATGCTTGAATTATGGTGGTGAGATATCACTTTTTATTAAGGAGTATCCTTAGTTATCGTGATTTACAAGAAATCAGAAATTTTTTAGCTTATAATTAAAATTGAGGACTGGGGGCTAGTTAATGAGCGCAAGAATATTAATTGTAACTATACTCGTTATATGCTCGGTTGGCGTGAGCACTGCTCCAGCTGACACTATTTTACGTGCCTGATGATTATGTTAAGATTCAGTGGGCTATTGATAATGCTACAGCTGGCGATACGATTATTGTTGAGGATGGAGTTTATTGTGAGAATATTTGTGTGAATAAGTCTTTGACGATAATTGGGAACGACTCATGTGTTATTGACGGTGGTGGTGGACTTGCTGTTAATATACCGGCTGATGATGTTTATTTTGATGGAGTTGATGTTAGGAACTCGAGCTTTGGTGTTCATTTGAAGGGGAGTAATAATACTTAATGGTAAACGAGTTAAAAGAATGGGTTAAGGATAAGCATGCACGCAGAGTAAATAATGCAATGCAAATCCTTATACCGTTATGGAGTGTATCTATAATTGCAACTGTCGCATTTAGTATACTCCGTAGGTGATGAGAGTTTGGAACTAAACTAAAGAACGCAGTGAATAATAGCCAGATGGCTGTTTTAGCGAGTTAGAAATTTATATATCCCGTATGGATGTTAATAGGGACTTTAATGTGGCATGGAGAATTTTAAGAAATTTTGAAGTGAGCTGTTATAGTTTAAATGAAGGTTTAATCGTTAGTGATATGGTGGTGTTAATTGGAAGTTGCTTAGATATATGCATCGCATACTACACTAATTATTGAGGAGATTGATTGCGAGGTATGAAAATTCTGATTTGATTAGGAACTAAACTACACAACACAATGGAGGGTAGAGAGATTCAGATTGATGATTGGGGAGCTGGAAAAGTGTTAAGAACGATAAATACTAAGTGTATACTATGAACTATGTGGGAAGAACGAAAGTGGGGAAGATGAAGACGAACCCTAAGACTGTGTTGGCTATGATTAGATTACCGGTTGATTTGAATGAATTTGCGGGGAAATGGGCACATATATGGAAGGTGGATGAGGATACTATTACCGTTAAGTTTAGTGAGAGTAAAGAAGTAGAAGAAATACCAAGTGTATACCAAGAAAGTGAAGGTGGTGTAGTTAGAAGGTTTGAGGATATAGAGAATAGAATGCGGGAAGTGGAAAAAGCTGCATTTGGGGAAACAAAAAATCAAAATAATAATCTCGAAAAAAACATGCGCCGGCCGGGATTTGAACCCGGGGCAGGGGCTCGGCAAGCCCCTGTGTTTCCAAACTACACCACCGGCGCTTTCGATCATGTGGTTTAGATGTCTTTGGTTTGGAAGCCTTAAAAGACTACATCAATAGAGTGTTTATGAAGTTTATGGTATATTTATATGGCTTAGATGGTTTTTGTGTCTTAGATTTAGTCTTAATGCATTGTTTGTATCTCCTGTCAGGTACTCTGTTGGTTTAATGTAATTGATTTAGCGTTGGCTCTCGTACTGTGATTGCACGATCCATATTTGGACGTGGGCTACGTCGTATCCGGCGTTTTCCACAATGATGTGCATGTCGGTGGTAATTTCGTCGCTGGCAAAGTATTCGTCATCGTTTCGGCGGGAGAGGTGTTGGTAGAGGTCGTATTTTCCTTCTTCGTTTAGGTAGGTTTCTACATCTTCTTCTGTGGGCATGACCCACACGTCCAGGGGCTGGTCGCTGTTTACTGTTAGGTGGACGTACTTGTAGCCTTCAGCCTTTTCTATGTGCTTGATTTCATGTCCGTCGGCACTTACTGTAAGCTCGTATTTGTTACTTATTTGAGGGGGTTTCCTCTCCTCTGTATCCGTACATCCGGATAGGAGGATTACTAAGATTAGAATGGAAATCACTATCAATCTTACCTTCATACCAGTCCTGTTCCTTCTGTAGTTATAAGTGTTATCAACAACTTGTCTAAAGCCGACATAAAACTTTTATTGAATATATTTAAGTGTTTATTATATTGAAGTTTTGCGTAAAGCTTATTTTAGCTTAATCCAATTAAACACAAATGTCATGTATATTTTGTACATACTTTGCCAGCTGTGGAGGTATGGCTGAAATATGTGAGTACTTTGAGCTCAGGGATAGGAATCCTGTTAGGCAAAGTGGTGAAGACAGTTTTATTGAATTGCGGGGCAAAACCATAAGCGAGGCTGCCTCCAGGTTCGATATGACTGTCTCTGAATTCCTGGAAATGCTGGGTAAGCTGGAAAGAGATGGAAAAATAAAAGTAGAAATTATCTAATTGTTTGAAGCTATTTAATCAGTCGGGGGTTATTTCTTCTCGGGGGTTATTTCTTCTTCCACCATGCTCACTGCTTTATCTATTTCTTTTTTGAGAAAATCTGGCAGCCCCTTAATCTCTATATCCATAAATCCTCTAATAATTGCTGTGGTGGCTTCATCTCTGCTTAATCCTCTGGACATGAGGTAAAATATCTCTTCTTCAGCAATTTTACCAATAGCAGCCTCGTGACTGAGGTCCAGGTCAGGGAATTTCCCTTCCAGCTCGGGGATGGCATGGATCATTCCTTTTTCAGAGAGCATTAAACCCCTACATTCCAGATGGCCTCTGGCGTCATGAGACTCTCCTACTATATCTCCTCTGGCAATGATGTTCCCACCTCTGCTGATAGTTCTGGAGATTATATCTGCACTGCTCTTCTCCCCTCTGAGGACGGCTTTACTACCTGCGTCTATATGTGTGCCTTCTAAACCTACAATTACACTGCTGAATATGGCGGTGGACCTGTCACCTTCGAGATAGGCTACAGGATACATTTGAACCACTTTGACCGGATTCATAAGAATGTAGTTGCTTATAAACACTCCATCTTCTTCTACAATTGATGCACTTCTGGGTCTGACTTCGATGCCGCTTTCCCAGCTGTGTATCATGGTAAAGGTCAATTTGGCGTTTTTCTTAACGTAGAACTCAGATACTCCCAGGTGCAATCCTGAGGCTACTCCAGGATGAGAAGTGCAACCGGAAATGATATTCAACTCTGAGCCTTCTTCGGCAATAATGATGTTATGGACCTTCTGGGTTCCACCCGCTTTTTTGAGATAGAGACAAGCTTCTACCGGAAATTCTACTTTTGCATTGGGCATTGACCTTATGAAGTAGCCGTTCACGTCTTCAGTATCTACAGCCTTAGTGTATTCATCTTTCTCTCTATCTACTACCTTCCACATGTAATCCTTGACCCAGTCGTACTTCTCCATGGCCTGCTTGATGCCCATCACTTCCACATTCTTTAAGCGGGAAGAAGATTGGGTTACATCCTGATCGATCTGGAGAAAAGAAGCGGATCTGCTCTCAGAATCCAGTTCCCCTCCTACACTTCTTATTCTTTCTCTTGTCTCTTCGTCTAGTTCTGCATTGTGTTCGGGAACTTCAGACATTTCCTAATACACCCCTCATATCCATCTTTACTGACACTTTCCAGTATATTGTAAGGGTTGCCAATACAACCTATTCTTCCTCTGTGAAGAATCATTCCGTAATCGGCATCCACATATTTGAGTATATGACCAGTATGAGTGATTATAAGACCTGTTTTCTTTCTTTCTTCTGGAGGTTTGTCTCTTTCCAGCAATTTCTTGATGGCATTACCGATAAGTGCAATATTTTCCAGGTCAACACCGCTGTCGGGCTCATCTAACATTACAAAACTGGGGTCCAGGAGAAGCAGTTGTAATAGCTCAGATCTCTTCACTTCACCACCGCTGAATCCCTGGTTAAGGTTCCTGTCCAGCATATCCTCCATCTTGAGCATTTTGGCGTATTCATCGATCTTATCTTCAGTTTTACCCAGTTGAGCACAGTATTGTAATATATCCCTGAGCTTCACCCCACCGACCTTGGGCGGGGTCTGGAATCCCAGGCCCATTCCCAACTTGACCCTTTCATCAGTGGCGGAGTTGGTAACATCTTTTCCCTGAAATATTATTCTCCCATCGTAGATGGCGAAATTGGGATTTCCGATAAGGGAAGCTATCAGTGATGATTTACCACTTCCATTGGGTCCAAAAAGAGCAAAGTTTTGACCTTCTTCAATGTAAATATTGATATTCTCCAAGACTTTCTTTGAATCTACTTTAACTCCCAGATTCACTATCCTCAGAACTTCCATAGAGGGACATAAGCAAGTATAATTATAAACTTTGGGGTTATCACTTATAGATGATTATTTAGGCGAGAAAGGTAATTCAGCCTTCAGATTCAGCCTTGATCAAATACAAGAAACGGAGCCAGTTTCTCTCTCAAATTTACGATCTCCCCTATAACGATAATTGCAGGAGCCTTAGCGCCTTCTTCTTCAGCGACCTGAGCGATGTTGGACAGGTTGCCCACCACCACTCTCTGTTCAAGAGTACATCCTTTTTCTATTATGGCTACAGGAGTTTGAGGGGGTTTCCCGTGCTCAATCAGTTTTTCTGCATTATTCTTGAGTTTTGACATCCCCATCAAAATAACTATTGTAGCGTTCAGCTTGGCCAGGGCTTCCCAATTGATCCGCTGTTCCTCTTTCTTTTCCTTACCGGTAAGAAAAATCACTGCAGGATCGTATTGACGGTGAGTTACCGGTATACCGGCATAGGCAGGAGCTGCTATAGCAGAAGTAATTCCGGGGACGATCTCAAAGGTTATCCCATTCTCCACCAGGACCTCAGCCTCTTCTCCTCCCCTACCGAAAACAAAGGGGTCGCCACCCTTGATCCTCAAAACATTCTTTCCTTCTTTAGCGAACTCTACAAGTAGCTTGTTGGTCTCTTCCTGCTTCTTTTTGTGTCGACCTGCTCTCTTACCCACATCAACAGCCTCTACACCACTGGACTCTATAACTTCCTTGAGTTCTCCAATAAGCTCGTCATAGAGAATGATGTCAACTTCTGTGATCAGTTTTTTGGCCTTTTCTGTAACCAGATCAAGGCCTCCCGGTCCGGAGCCAGCGAGATAGACTTTACCGTAGGGCAAGGAACCCTCCTCCCCTTTCTTTAATATCCTTTGCAACTTCTCTTGCCTCCTCTATGGAGGTATCAATGTTTAGACTTTCCTCCACTCTTAGGGAGTCACTGCCATCAAAGGCAACGATCTCGCAGAGGAGATCGATTTTATCTTTATTCAATTTGGCATAAATACCTACAGGGACTGCACAACCTATTCCCAGCTCTCTTACTACTTCTCTTTCAACTGAAGCTTCCTTAGAAGTTTTTTCGTGGGTTAAGAAGGATACCAGATCCTCTTCACCTTTCCTGCTCTCGATACCGATGATCCCCTGATTCGCCGAGGGAACGAAAAGCTCAGGATTGAGACGGTGGTAGATTACTTTGTCAATTAGGTCCATCCTCATAAGACCCGCCTCGGACAGCATTATGGCATCGTATTGACCGTCCCGCAATTTCCTTATTCTGGTATCTACATTGCCCCTGAGGTTCTCTATCCGGAAATCCTGTCTGTACATCTTTAATTGGGCACTTCTCCTCAGGCTGGATGTTCCCACAGTAGCGTAATCTTTGAGGCTGTCCACACTGTCTCCATCCCGGGTGATGAAAGCATCGCAGGGACTTTCCCTCTCCAGTACTGCCGCTACAGAGCCTTTGATTTTGGTAGGGATATCTTTAAGGCTGTGAACGGCGATATCAATATCACCGTCATCCAGAGCTTCGTCCAGAACTTTGACAAAAGCCCCCATCCCCTGGAACTCGTGAAGGGGCTTATCCTTCATTATGTCTCCAGAGGTTTTGATTATCTTGGTTTCTGTTTCAACGCCTTTCTCTTTCAGTCTTTCCAAAACGATTTGGGTTTGAGCAACAGCTAATTTGCTCCCTCTAGTCCCTACAATGATCTTAGACATGTGCCTACGGCCTCAATGGTTTTTTGTATATCCTCCTCTGTGTGAGCGTGAGACATAAAGCAGGACTCATACTGAGCGGGTGGGAGAAAAACTCCGTTCTCCAGAAGTTTCCAGTAGAACTGCACGTACTTATCCTTATCCAGCTTGAGGGCATCCACATAATCCCTGGGCTGCGCGCCGAAGTAGATGCAGAATATGGAATTAACGTTATCTGCTGTATAATCGGCTCCTGCGTCCTGAATGCTATCATTTATGCCCTTGACAAGCTTTTCTGTCTTACCATTTATCTGCTGGTGGACATTATTATCCAGAAGATATTTTACAGTAGTGTGGCCCGCTATGAGAGTTAATGGGTTACCGCTGTAAGTCCCTGCCTGATAGACGTTGCCAGAAGGAGATATTCTTTCCATTATGTCTTTTCTCCCTCCAAAAACTCCGATGGGGAAACCGCCGCCAGCAACTTTGCCCAGAGTAGTTATATCTGGCTTGACACCATAATACTCTTGTGCACCTCCTGGAGCAACTCTAAATCCTGTAATAACTTCGTCAAATATGAGCAATACATCATTCTCTTCCGTGATCTTCCGTATCTCTTTCAAGTAGCCCTCCTGGGGCGGTATCAGGGTAGTGTTACCCATCACCGGTTCCAGTATAAGGGCAGCAACATCCTTTTCTTTCTCCAGCATGTCAGATAGAGCTTGAGTATCATTGTAGGGGACCTGTAATGTGCTCTCCACGAATTCAGGAGGAACACCCGCGGACTTGGGGACGCCATGAGTGGTTGCCCCGCTGCCGGCCTTGACCAGAACGGAGTCGTGAGCACCATGGAAGCTCCCTTCCACCTTAATGATCCTGTTCTTGCCCGTGTAACCTCTGGCCAGTCTCAGGGCAGACATGGTAGCTTCACATCCAGTATTCACGAATCTAAGCTCGTCTATCCCCCTAAATAAATTGACAATCAGTTTGGCGTATTCCAATTCTTGTTCAACAGGAGTACCATAGAGAAAACCATCATCCATTTTGCTTTTTACAGCCTCAGTCACATCCTCATGGGCATGCCCCAGAATCAGTGGACCGTAGGCCATACAGTAGTCGATGTATTCATTGTCATCTACATCAACTATTTTGGAGCCTTTACCTTTTTTGGCGTAAAATGGGAACGGTTTAACAAATCTGACCGGACTACTTACACCACCAGGCATCAACTTAACTGCCTCTTCATAAAGGTGTCTGGATTTGTCGAAGTTCATATAAATAACAAATATCTGGTGTTTTTAAAGTTTTCATCTTGTCTTATTATGCTGACCCATATCTGGATAACCTGTGAATTAATTTTTGATTTATATAAATATAAGAGTTAATTTTCTTCTATCTTTATAGTCTCCCACCCAGAAACTTCAGGTAGTGTGTGGGTGGAGCAGATAACTGCAGTATTGGCCTTATGGGCTACCGAGCTGAAAAGAAAATCGGTTTCCTCTTTATCCACATCGAATATATCTCCATCCGTCAGCACCACAACAATATCCGTGGGCTTCATGAGGTCAAGAACTTTTTGGAGAGCAGGAGCGATAACGGTCCCTCCCCCTCCTTTGATCATATCCTTTAGCTTATCCACCATCTGTCTGGCGTTGCTTGCCTTTACCTCGGTATAAGTGTTCACATCCCAGGGTATCACTACCACCTGAGTGTTCTTGGCGATGGTATATACTTCGGTGATGAACTGGCCGAGCTCTTCTTCTCCTATAGAGGCGCTGGTATCCACCAGACAGTAAACTGTAGGGTAGGTAAACCTCTTTATTCCGGGCATCAGCCCAGGCATTTTTCTGGAAGGCCTGGTCCAGGTAGAGACAACCGTTTTACCCAAACCATTGTGGATGGTCTCCTTTAAAAGCTCGTTCCACCTGACCTTTGAACTGAACAGGTCATCAATAGTCCTCTTCAGGCCAGCAGGTACCTGCCCAGTGGTCTTTTGAACCAGATAAGCCTTGAACAGCTCCTCTTTCCACTTTTCTTCCGTATCTTCTGCACTGTAGATATCGGGGTTGCCTTCCTGTAACATCTTCCCTTTTTCTGTGCCTTCTGAACCTTTTCCTTCTTCTCCCTCTCCTTCTGCCAGGTCTCTTTCAACATCTATTCCCAGCCTATTATCTTTACTCTGCTCAGCCTCAAGTGCTTCACTTCCCAAACTCTCTTCACTCTCTTCAGGTTCTCCACTTCCTTTGCCGTTGCTATCTTCTCCTTCTCCTTCACCACCCGTCTCCTCGTTCACTTGAACCAGTTTGGTGTAAACCTCCCCTGCACTCATTCTTTCCAGGTCCTCATAATCTATGTTCAGGGGCTTTAACTTCTCATAGATATCCTTCATGGAAACGGTGAACTCTTGAAGCCTGTTAGGGGTCTTGATGAGCTCATCAAGCAATCTATTGGTTACGGCATCACTTGCCACATTATACAATTCCTTGTTCTCCATTCCCTGTATCATTTTGGGGTGGGAAAAAGCGATGTGCAGTGCCTCATGACCCAGAATCCATGCCTTACCACTGTAATCGAGCTGATTGAAGAAGTCCGGGTTGATGACCAGATCTCCTTCAGGCGTTGATCTGGTAGTGGTAACCTCCTTAGAGGAGATAACTCTGGTATTCCTCAACAGGGAGGCAATGAATGGGGCTACTGAGGTGAGAGATGCCTTAACTTTATCGAATTCTTCTCCCGTGTCAGATTTATCTCTGTCATCACTCATCTTCATAACCTCCTAATCCGGAAGCGATTAATTCAGCGGCAAACCATTCAGGTACTTCTTTTAGAATTTTGTCTATTTGGGGATCTTTGCTCAACCAGTAGATAAAATCCTCTCTGGAAAGCTTATCGGCGAATACTCCTTTTTTGATGTAGTTAGGAACTTTTCTGGTAACCACAAGTTTTCCAAAGTTGCTCAGGGTCATGCATTCTGAGAAGAAAATCATGTCGCCGTTCTCTCTGCGGGCTCCCAGCACATCCACGTATTCAGGAAAGACACTTATCTGGGCAAACAGTATGAGGTCTCCGAACTGGAGAATAGAATAAGTATGGGTATCCAGAAATTCTTCTGCCTTTTCTCTATAATATTCAGTTTTCTTTGAATCTAATAACGGCATTTTCTACCTTTAATTACTTCTTGATCTGTGCTCTCGCTTCCAGGGCTACCTGACCCAAGAACTCTCTGTACCTGGGGTCGTGCTGGAATAACTGGGTTAAGAAATTTACCAGCTTCTCTCTATCCAGACAAACACATACTGTAACCAGATACTCTCTACTTTCTGAAGCCATAGCATCTATGAGTTCAAATGTTTTACTGAACTCCTCCGAATTGGATATCCAGGAGGAGAGCATTACTGTGGCCATATATTTACCGTCTAAATTTAAACTGTGGAATTTTTCGGGTCTCTCAATTAGTTCTTCAATATCCACATCGGTCATCAAGAATATGTTGAGTTTTTCACCTACTTCACTTCCCAGCAAGCCTGAAAAAGTATCTCTGTCATTTATCTCCTGGTGCATTAGAAGACTGAGGTGGGTCCATGCTCTTGGCGTGGGGAAACCCTCAAGCGTTTCGGTTCTCTGGGGAGGTCTGAGGAAATAACCCTCATTAGCAAACCTTTTGAGGAAAGCAAAAACTCTCTTATCCCACTCATCACCGTAATTTTTGTTCATGTAATCCTGCCACTCTTCAAGTTTGGGCCGGGAAACATCGATTAGCAGCATTCTGTTCACCAGAGGGGATGGCAGCATATTTGCTACTGCAGATTCTTCTGGCCTGTTACCTGCTGCAATTATAGCCACGTCATCATTGAATTTTAAGAACCCTGCCCTTCTATCATATACCAGTTTGTAGGCAGCTGTCATAACATCCGGCCTCTGAATATTGGTTATTTCATCCAGCATCAAAATGCCTGAGCACCTTGAAAGGCACTTGGCCCACAATAAGGGTGCATACCTCACAGCACCATTATCTCGTTGAGGAATCCCCAGTAAATCCGAGGGCTCTACTTCAGATAGTCGAAAGTCAATGAAAACAAAGTACCTTTCTGGATTTTCCAGAATCTTTTCCGCAGAAGTATCATCATCGTAGTCGACAAACTCTTTATCCATATCTTCTGATAGTCTCTGGGCAACTTTTCTACAGCTCTCGCTCTTTCCTATTCCAGTCTGACCAAGCAAGCATATGGTTCTTCTGGTCCTTATCTGGCTTTCTGCTTTATATAAATTATATAAATAATCTTCAAGTCCTGCAGCTCTCATCTATCTGAACCTAATGTACAATGGGTGTAAAGTTAAAGATTTTGGACCCTACATATGATTGTGAATTTATATTATCAGACCAAAGAAAATTAGATGGGTGAGGTCAGGAAATGATTTTCGGTTAAATATAAAAATCTCAGTTGAGTTACCAGTAATAGTTATATAATCGTAGCAACCAAAAGAAAAATTCAAAAAGTTGACACTCTATATTACTATGGGGGTATTGGGTAGGTGATAGAGTGGATTACAAGAATAGAATTGAAGTAAAATGCGAATCAACTCCGGTTCCATTTTATGAACTGGTAGAATCTCGTATTGTCAAAATTAAGATAAATCCAACTGAGGATCCCAATGGGAGTCATACTGCTGGAATTTCAATGATAACGGAAAGAAATGGTAATTTTTATGAAGTCAGGATAGAGGGGGACATTACCGAGTGTTCTGAGAGAGGCGTTGTGACCAATGGCACCAAAAATAGTTTGGAAGCCACCAATAATTCACCTCTCAAGAGACTAAAGAGCAAATTAAGCACTCTTAAAAATGGAAACTACCTAAAGAGCAACTCTGAAAGAAGAGTTGAAGTTATTGAAAGGAACGGAGAAATAATCATTAAGAAAGAATGAATTCCACAGTCAGGTGGGCCACTTCTTCAGTCAATGAGGAGGTCTCTATCTTGATCCCAAATAATTCTACTAAGGGCAAAGATGAGAGAGAATCAGCATGTACATCATTAGCTATGATTGTCCTTTGAAGGTAGAGGAGAAATTAGAAGGTAAAATAGCGATTGTAATTCCCTCTCCTCTTCAGAACGCATTTCTGGTTTACTTTTTTATAAAATGGTAAAAGTTAAATAAATGACGGAGTTAAACCGCTATATACTTTTACGCCGATCCCAAAACCATAATCCCCAAAAAATTTATATAAAATAATTATGATAATCATGTAGAATGGGATTATGGAGAGTATTAACTACCAATTTATAAACCCCCTTGGTAGAAAAGACACCTCCATTTGTATAGGCGATCTGGCGTTTTTCACCTCCAAACCTGAAGGCGCCTGAAAGGTCTCCGTCCCTCTCCAAATCCCATTTAACTTTTAAACACTTAATTTCTTGGGTCTCATTAACTTTGTAAGGCAACTGAACAAAGTTTAAAGTTTAGGAGCTATTACGAGCTTTTGAGGGTGTTGAGCTGAGAAGAAAAACTGTGAGGTTAAATGATTTGAATTAAAGCATCTGGGCAACTTCTGGTGCGTGGTAAGTAATTATGAGGTCTGCTCCCGCTCTTTTTATGGAAGTTAATACTTCATAAGCGATCCTTTTATCGTCAAGCCAACCCAGCTTTCCAGCAGCTTTGACCATGCTGTACTCTCCACTGACGTTGTACGCCGCTATAGGAACTTTGAATTCCTCCTTAACTCTTCTCAACACATCGAGGTAAGGTAGAGCGGGCTTTACCATGACCATGTCTGCTCCCTCTTTTAGGTCCAGTTCAACTTCTCTGAGGGCTTCTTCAGAGTTGTGGATGTCCATCTGGTATGTTCTTCTATCTCCAAAAGAGTAACCGCTCTCGGCTGCCTCTCTGAAAGGCCCGTAGAATGCGGAGGCATATTTCGCGGCGTAGCTCATGACAGGAATATCCGTAAAGCCGTGAGAATCCAGGTGATCTCTTATGGTCTCTACCATCCCGTCCATCATTCCTGAAGGAGCCACTACATCCGCACCGGCTTCAGCGTGGCTGACCACTATCTTCCCCAGAAGAGGTAGTGTCTTGTCGTTAATGATCTCTTCACCTTCCACTATCCCGCAGTGGCCGTGGGTGGTATACTCGCACAGGCACACATCGGTGACAACTACTGCATCCTCATGCTCCCTCTTAATGCTTCTAATTGTCTTTTGGACCACGCCATCACTGTCAAAAGCGGAAGAACCTATTTCATCTTTATGAGAAGGTACTCCGAAAATAATGAAGGCCTTTAGCCCATTTTCCATGGCTCTCCCCACTTCATCTGTAGCACCGGAAACAGGAATTCTGGAATATCCCGGCATGGAGGAGATCTCTACTTCATTGTTAATGTTCTCGTCCACGAAAAGAGGCATTATCAAGTCTTCTGTGGTAAGATCTGTCTCTTTAACCAGAGGTCTCAGAATGTCCTTTCTTAGTCTTCTCATTCGAAGGTTTGGATATTTCATCTTTCTCACCAAAAAGATACTCTGTAGCTTCTATAATTTCAGGTCTCCCATTTCTTGCGGCACTCCGCAGCCTCACCGTAGGCCTTCTGAGATATTTCTTCATGAGCGAGTCCGCAAAATTTTCCAAAATGGGAAGAACAGTTTCATCCACTTCATGATTGGCTGCCAGCTTGTTGTAAAGCTCCAGTACTTCCTGTTTTTTGATATCCTCCGCCAGAGCGTACAGGGAGCATATAGCTGAACCGGCCTTCAAATCTTTAAGCATCATCTTGAGGTGTTCAAGCTCTTCTTCGATTAATTCTTCCGCTTTTTGGGCCTCATCGATTCGCTTTCTGAGATTATCACTGCTTATTTCTCTGAGATCGTCTATAGTATAAAGAGTTACTCTAGGAATATTGGCTATTTCTTCTTCAGCGTCTCTGGGGAGCGCGATATCAATTAGCAGTAGATCATCGTTCCTCACTTTCATTATATCTTTGATCATGCTCTTTCTTATCACATAGTGCGGTGCTGAAGTTGCCGTTATAATGACATCGCAACCCACAATATACTTTTCCAGCTGATCGAAGCCAATTGCCCTGCCTGAAATCTCTTTAGCGAGGCCCTCACCGGTTTTGTAAGTTCTGTTGGCAATGTACACTTCGCACTCCTTATGGGCGATAGCCTTGGCCACCAGAGTACTCATTTCTCCGGCGCCAACAATAATAACCTTTTTATCCCTGAGTGTCCTCAATTTTTTCTCCGCAAGCTCAACTGCTGCCGATCCGATTGAGACCGAACCTCTGCTAACGTCGGTGGAGTTTCTGACCTTTTTACCCACATTAATAGCCTTGGAAAGTACGGTATCCAGTATATCTCCTACACCACCGCAATCTTTGCTCATATTATAAAAGTCTCTCACCTGGCCCAATATTTGGTCTTCACCCACCATCATTGACTCCAGTCCGGAAGATACCCTTAAGAGATGTTCAAGGCATTTATCATCCCGATGAACTTCTATAATCCTTTCGGAAACGCTCATTCTACCTGCAAACCCTTTTAGAGTTTCCTCCGTATTAAAACCGGCAACATATACTTCCACCCGGTTGCAGGTCAACAAAACAGCACATTCTTGGATATTGGGGAAAGAAATAATCTTTTCAATGAGCGAGCGGTAATCCCCATGCCATGCTTTTTCAATCTCTTCAATTGAAGCCGTCTTGTGAGACACTACAAGATTTGCTATTTCCATTATTTCACCTTTGGGTGAGCACCCCTCTCCTATTTATTAATAGGCTATAACCATATTAAGATTTTCCAAGATTATTCTTTTATGGTAACCGGTAATTTTTTGTTATAATTCTCCTTATCTTGTTCAGAAGTTATAATTTTTCCGGTGGCATCATGATGCTTGTTATATTATTCCAAATTTGGTAATTATGGATGAACTTCAGGTTTCTTCCTTAATAAGCTCTTCAATACTGGAAGCTATTAAATCCACAACCACAGCCAGCAACCCGACTATATATATAGCATCGAACATCCCTGCACCCCCGATGGTGAACTTCAACTGCTGGCCAAAAAGAGTACTCAGGTTGGATAGGTTGGCTACATCAGCGCCAATAATCACTCCAATTGTTCCGCAAACGTAGGCCATTGGCCCGGTTTGTTCAGGTTTTTTGGAAGCGTAGAGAGAATAAAGGGACGTGATCAGGACCAGAGTGCCTATATCCTTTACTATGACACCTACATGGCTCGCGGTGGAGTGTACGTGAGCTATATAGCTTATAAAGATGATTCCAGGGATGGCTCTTTTCAGGGGCGCCCTTCCAGATGCCAGAAACCGGGTAGAGAGGATTAAGGGTATAAAAAATCCTGCAGGATCAGCGTAGATCTCTATTTCATTGTAATTGACAAGGAATACGTCGCCAATAACAAATTCAAGGGCTAAAGGAGCAAGTAATATTGCTAAGACCTCAAAAGTATCAAAACCCACTATTTTGAAGGCCTTAAACAGATAACTGAGGAGAAGAGCGGCAACAAGAGTTCCAATACCTATGAAGACCAACCATTCAGAATGAAGCATCAATGACAGTTATGCTAAATTGTTTATAAAATTTTCTAAAATTTTATAGTAAGGATAAAATATAAAGTTAAACGTTATTCATTAGGTAATTGCTCCCTGGATTGACTTCGAAGACCTACCAAGCTTCCTTCTCTTTTTACCATTGGAAGTATAACTCTGTTTTGGCCCCGGTTTTTTGTAATTCTGTCTCCTTCCGGGAACCAACCTGGTCTGCCCTTTTCTACCCTTTATCTTTATCCATGTTGTAGTACCTGTTTTTCCCATGCTGACTACCTCTTCCACCTCTTCTTAAAAACGTTATGGTCAAGGTTATGGTTTTTCTATTCTAAACTAAAAAACTTGCTTAGTTAAGCATTTGGTTGACTTTTTATTTTACTTTTTCAAAGGGAGTTAGTAACTAATAAAGCATACAAAAGCTCCGCTACTTAGAAGTAGGGAGAAAATGTTTAGGGCTTGCCAGAAAATAACCTATCATTTTTAGTTGATATTTCTGGGTGTGAT
>CAZQTT010000058.1:0-16705 GCA_964596255.1 uncultured archaeon | reverse complement strand
GGGAATACTGGATCGAAGAATTTGAACGCCAAGAGTTGTTAAAATGACTATAAATAAATCTCCAGATTTTTTTAGGGGAAACGTCTTTAATATACAAGGCACCTGATGAGGTATCAAAAATGGCGAAATTACGTTTGCCTATAATCGTTGAAGGATGAGGGTGGATACTACATAGTGAGTTGCCCAGTATTCAGGGGCTGCCATTCCTACGGCGAAACCGTAGATGAGGCACTGGAGAATATACGGGAAGTAGTGGATATGTGTCTCGAAGAGACTAAGGATGAAGAGCTTAATAAGTTCGTGGGATTCAGAGAACTAAAAATAGCTTAAATGCCTAAACTTCCTGTAATTAAAGGCAAAGAACTCATAAAGTTCTTGGAATCCATGGGTTTCGAAATTATCAGGACAAGAGGGCTCACGTAAGGATGAAATCAGAAGATGGCAGAGTAACCACTATCCCTGTCCACGGAAATAGGGATATACCCAAAGTATTTCTGCGTAAAATAATTAGAGAAGACTTGGAAATAAGTTTAAAAGAATTTTTAGAGCTATACTCAAAATATAAAGGAAAGAATATATAATATAACCGACAATTCGCCTAATATGCTTCTAAAATCAACACACAAAGAGTATAATATATATTTATCACAATGTCTAATCTAACTCTGACAACTCAGACTTCAGACTTTTTAACCTGAACTTTGTTACTGAATTATATTACTAAATTTTTCTTCATACTCGTTTATATATTAATATGGCGAGAGAGAATTAAGGTGTTTTGAATGAAATCAATAATCAGTAAAATTGGCTGTATGCTCCTGTTTCTACTCTTAGTAGGTAGTGTAAGCTCTATTGCGGCAGAAGGGCCACCACAATTGCCAATGCTGCTTTATGGAAAGGTTAGCAACGGCACAGAACCCGCACCCAGCGGCACAGCGGTAATAGCTAAAGTGGACGGCGAAGTTGTCAATCAAGCAGAAGTGGATAGTGATGGCTGGTATGGAGTTCCTGGTAGCAATAGATTAATTATACCCGAATGTGATTCCTTCGACCTTGTCGTGAGTGCAAACGGAAAAGAATACCTAGTTGTTGAGGATTATGACTGGGAACCCAGTGTCTCCGGTTCAGAAAGAATTGATTTGGATTATTCTTCAGCGACAATTATCACCACACCCACACCAAGTCCCACTCCTCCTGGCCCCACACCAAGTCCCACTCCTCCTGGCCCCACACCCGGACCCACAGCAACACCTTCTCCCAGCCCTACGACAACCCCTTCTCCTACTCCTACTCCTACTCCTGAACCCACAGCAACTCCCAGTCCGACGCCACCAGCAAACCAAACTGGGGCAGCTCCATCTATAGTTTCCTGGAGCAACACCTACACTGAAGACGATACGCTGGACCTGACAGTGGAGAGGTTATCAATTGTGGAATTCAATGTTACGGCTAATCAGAGTGTTAACTGGGATTGGACCAATGCCATGCAACTTTCCGGCGATGGAGAGTCTCAAGCTACCGCAATAAGGGGCTTCCCACACGCTGGTCTGGTAGAAGTCAGTGTATGGGGAAGCAACTCCAATGGTTCCACCCAAGAACTTCAATGGAACTTTACAGTAGAAGATACGACCCCTCCTGCCTCCGTCACCAACCTCACCAGCGTTTCCACCGAAAGCACTGTAAACTGGACCTGGATTAACCCTGCCGATGGCGATTTCAGCCACTTAATGGTTTATATCAATGGAGAATGGATAGAGAACACTTCAGAAGATTACTACCTGGCAACTAACCTCACATCCCAGACATCCTATAATATCTCCACCCACACAGTCGATAGTTACGGAAACATCAACCACACGTGGGTAAATCACACTGCAAAAACTGAAACTGTTACCACACCAACACCCAAGCCTTCCAGAGGTGGAGGCGGCGGTGGAGGTGGAGCTATTCTCTTCACTCCTGCACCCGAACCGACCCCCACACCAACAGAAACAAAAGAATCCGGAGTACAGGCTGGAGTCGGTTCAACAAGCCCCCCTACTCCTACTCCCACGCCAAAGGAAGAAACCCCTACAGTAAAGGAGACAACAACTGAAACTCCAGCTCCTTCAACCAAAGACCAAAAAATACTGCCGTGGTGGCAACAACCGACAGGATACATTGGACTGATCGCTTTAACACTGGGAGCAATAGTAATAATAGTCTATATGGCAAGAAGACAACCCTAAAAAAACATCAATTAATCTTTTTTTCCCTTATTTTTGCTTATTCTCCTCTAGCCACTCTATTGTTTTCCTCTAAGTGAAATGAGAATTGAGTTTATCTTCAACTGGATACCTCATATCAATCCATGAACTGTCCATCAGGCCTTATCCTATCTGCGTAAAGCTCGGCATCATTAACTATACTACATCCCAAAAATCATCAACATTTCTCTTCTCGAATATAAAATGTTTATCTTCCTATTTAGATAGGAATTAGGGAATCAGCAACCTTCAAGTTGTAGAAAGTTAATTCTATTAGGTGATACTTTGACCTGTAAAGTTCTGGTGGAAAAAGTGAACAGCTACGAGAATGTTCACCAATTCATTCAAAAGGCTTTAGATGTATTTAAATTAAGATCATATTTCAACCCTGGAGAAGAAGTGATTATCAAGCCCAACTTTATAAAGTACAATAATCCTCAAAAAGGGTGCATTACTCACCCTGAAGTAGTAAAATCAGTTATAAACCTGATTAGATTTGATTATGCTCCAGTTATCACCGAGGGCAGTTTAAGGAAAGGAGATGCTGACAAATGCTTTTCCGCCTTCGGTCTAAGAGATTTGGCCCCCTGTATAAATCTTGATAAGGATAAATTTGTCAAAGTCAAAGTCAAGGGAAAAATACTGAATGAAGTGAATATTGCCCAAACAGCCCTAAAAGCAATTAATGCTCCCTTCATATCCCTCCCCAAGCTCAAGATACATGGGATTGCCGGAACAACCATAGGAATCAAGAATAACATGGGGTTCCTCAAAAAACCGGCTGTCAACATGCATTTCAGAATCCACCACAAACTTGTGGACCTCCTTAAACTTTTCCAGCCTGCAATCACCATAATTGACGGAGTGATCGGCGGTAATGTATCCGAACTCTACACCACACCAGTGGAACATGGAGTTATGGTCGCCAGCGATAACGTCATAGCTGCTGATGCCGTAGGCTCCTACCTCATGGGATTCGATCCCCTTGATATGGGCTACCTCAGAATAGCCTTCGAAGAATTCGATATAAAATGGGAGGATATAAACATTGAATGCAGCCATAAAATTGATGACTTGAGAAAAGATTACAGCCTATCCTTGTGGAGCAGGGCTTTGGGATCAATGCGTATTGGCTGAAGTTCGATCATTTTGACGCTAACCGTATGGCTTCTCGCATTGCTTCCATATAGACTTCCTCTTTTAGCCTGAAGCCATGTTTTATCATCTGATTTAAAGTCTCAATGAACTGGTTCAAGTCAATATTTCCCATTTTCAAGGATTTCAGCAAAACAAAAATAGTTCCCCTAGGAGTTAAATCAAATAATTTTGCAGCTACTCTCCCAGGAGTTTCATCTAGAACCTCTGTGTTCAATTTCTTGGCTAATGAGATGGTTGCCAGCTCACCTGGATTAAGCTCTATGGGAGTCTCCAAAATCTCGGCACGAGAGACTTTAAGCCACCCTTCGGCGATGGCTTTTTCTACCATATAGGCTTCCTTTTCTCCCAATTCCTTTCCTTTATCCACAACTTCTTCTTTGACCTCTTCAGGGATAACAACCTCTTTAAAAACAATCTGAAGCAGATTGAGCTTCCCTACTTTGGCCAGGTAGATCAGTGGAGAGGCATTGGATACTATGGTCATCCCAAACCCTTGATATCTTCTCTCAAATCCTCAAGGCTATAAGGGAGATAGATCTCTCTTCTTTTAACCTCATTGATTATTTCCCACAGAGATAGGCCACACTTTTTGGCAGCCTGCCAGAGAGTGATCTTTCCGTGTTGATAATCTTCCAGAGTTTTTTGAATTAACCAATCCCTTGCTGAAGCCGATAGGAACCTTCTAATGACTGTAGATCTGTCCATACCCTCCCTTTCTGCTATCTCATCTATTAATTTGGCCAATTCATCCTCCACTCTTGTAGTTAATGTTACGGGCATTTTGATCCCCGTATTAAACTTATTCATTTTAATATATAAAGCTACTGATACATGTAGTTCTCTCTCCTCATCAATTTCCTCAGCTCTCCGGACAATTTCTCGTCCAGCTTCTTCTGCCCCTCTGAGATCTGGGGAGGCTCTTGAGCCATGTACTGGGGGCCCATGAAACCCACTTCATTCTCCTTCAGGTCATCAAAAGTGGTGGGCTCTCTTTCGAACAGCTTCTTCGGTTTGTTGAACAGCTCCTCCAGTTCGGACTTGTCCATTTTTCTGAAGCCGCTCTCGGGCAATTTACTGTTGAAGTCCGTATCTACCTTCATCTTTTTGCCCAGACCTATGGGGTTGGGTTTGTAGATGGTATCCACCTTGATAAAGTAGCATTCATCTTGATGAATGATGAATAAATCATAAAATTCTCCATTTTTATCTCGGGATATCCAGAAACTCCAATTTCTGGGGTCCTCATTATATTTCTTCCAGATCTCCTCCTTTATCCTAGATATTTCCATGTTCAGGGGTAAGTTGTCAATTTTTTAAAGTTTTATGTCCTCAAATGATGTTTAGACTACCAACCAACCACATAAGACTTATTAAAATCTCAATTACATCTTCCCTCAGGTGATAAAATGACGATGCTGCAGTATCTGTATCCATTAAGAACATTTTTGATAGTGGCCGGACCAAAAAACCCTAATGCCATGACTGCCGACTGGGTAGTACCTTTATCCTTCAAACCTACCCTTATAGGGATTTCTATAGGTCACACCAGACACACCAACGGCCTGATCAAGGAATCAAAAGAGTTCGTGGTTTCGGTACCTACCATCGAGCTGTTGAAGGATGTGTGGGTAGCAGGCACGGAGAGTGGAGCCAGGGAGAACAAAGCAGAAAAAATGAGCGTATCATTTATTCCTTCCCAAAAGATCGGCACACCGTCCATCAAAGAATGTCAGGCCAATATTGAGTGTAAGGTAGTGAATGAAGTGGAGACCGGCGACCATACCTTTTTCGTAGGAGAAATCCAGGATGTCAGCTATGGCGACGGTTTCCGGGGAGGCCCGGATATGGGCTACGAATTCATACTGCACTGTGGCCCAGGTAAGGGCTTCACCACCAATAAATCTGAAACCTACCACCCTTAATTTTTTATTTTTTGAATATATGACCTCGACCTGTATCCCGCATATACCCAACTTCAACAGTAACATATAAATGAACATTTAAAATCAAGGGGGCCGATGAGTGTAAACAACATAGATACTACCAAAGCGCTCACCCTTGATGATAAATTCAAATTTTCCTGTCATCCGGGAATCGAATGCTTCAACAAATGCTGTGGAGACCTCAATTTATTCCTGACACCTTACGACATAATCCGCATGAAGAACAACCTGAGTATAACTTCTACCGAATTCCTGAGGGATTACACCAAATGTCACATGGGCGAGAAGTCAGCATTACCTGTAGTCTTCCTCAAAATGAAGGATGACGAGAGCTGCCCCTTTGTTACCGATGAGGGCTGCAGCATTTACCAGGACAGGCCCAGCTCCTGTCGTCTTTATCCTCTGGCAAGAATGAAATCTCATGACAAGGAATACTATCACATGGTCAAGGAAGAGCACTGCAAGGGTTTTGAAGAAGATAAAGAATGGACGGTTAGAGAATGGCTGGAGGACCAGGAAGGGGACACCTATAATAAGATGAACGACTTGTTCATGGAAGTGATCTCCGGCAAGCTCAAAAACCCCGACAAACAGCTTACCGACAAGGAATTGAAGATGTTCTACATGGCCTGCTACAATGTGGACAAATTCAGAGAGTTCGTTTCATCCACCAGATTCATGGATTACTTCGATGTAGACGAAAATATTGTAAACGGCAGCGATGAAGAACTGATGAAGTTGGGTTTCAGGTACGTCCGATTTGCCATGTTCAAAGAGAGGACTTTACAGCTGCGAGGAGAAGCCGTTACCGAATAGAATAACCCTATTCTCTGTTATTCAAAGCCTAAAGATGATTTATATAAATAATTTATTCAGTATTCGTACCCTTCTCTTTCCATGGTCACAAGTTTGATCAGCAAAAAACCCATAATGGCGCTGACGGAGATCATGACCAGGAACTTATCTATTGAGGGAAAACCGTTATGGCTTATCCACAGGGCACCGTTGACCACACAAATGGTTATAAATGTCAGTATCCCCGACAATAGCGCTCCTCCAACTATTAAATAGGGCATGGTCACTCCTCTGTGCTCCAGAACGACCGTGCAGAATATGAGGAATATGGTAAATGCCAGCAAAATGTAAGAGATGTCAGGAATCCTGAATTGGGAGAACATAGCATACAGCCCGTAACCCCACAGGAATATGACAAAACCTATTCCGAAGGAAGCGAACAAATAAACGTAAAACCTCCTCGCTACGTCCTCGAAAAGTGGCTGCATAAAGCCTATACAAAACAGAATAATTTAAATTTTTTTATCATTAAATCCAACAATAAAATTAATTTCTGTGTGAGGATCTGATAACAACTCCGCTATTTCCCTATTAAAATGTGCAGATGCTTTATCGGCATTCACTATTAGTGTTCTGCCGCAAACATAACTGCTCTTTCTGATCACCATATCTGTCAAATGGCTGAAAGACAGTTCATTACTTCCATAACCAGTAATGTGCTCCTTCAACCCGTACTGAGGTAAAATAAACTCCATATCGACTTTTCCACCCTGCAGTAAATAGTCTTTTAACTGCGGGGAGATGTCGCGGGCCCCTTTATCTGCATCAACCCCCACAATACAGTCACCCTTTGCGGTCACTTCCTTATCCCTGGTCAGCTGGAAAGTGGTTTTATGCCTCACAGTGATATTGGGATGGCCTCTTGCGACGATAACTTCTTTAAAACTCATTCTGGTTGAATAAGGTGGAAAGATCCACGCTGTGGGTTTCTTTGACGACGTTCAGCACCAGCATGGTGTAGGTCTTCAGTACGTGCTCCAGTCCGGCCACTCTTTTTACAAAACCGTTCAAGGATTCCCTGTCCCTGAATTTGGCTACTACCACCATATCGTAATCTCCGGTGACATCATAGACAGCGGTGACATTGGGTTCCTCAGCTATGGACTTCTCTATATCCACCAGGTGGCCTCCCTCGGCAGTGATACCGATGAGAGCGATGAGGTCGAAACCCAGCTGAGAATAATTTACAATGGGAATAAATTTCTCGATGATCCCATATTTCCTCAATTTGTTTATCCTGTTGTATACCGTACCTTCCGCGACACCCAATTTCTCTGCAATCTCTCGAAGGCTTTTTCTGGCGTCCTCGTGAAGTTCCACCAGTATCTTGATGTCCAGGATGTCGATTTTATCATGCATACTGTTTTGAAGATTCCGCAATATTTTTACTTTTTCGTTGATTACCTACATCGATATCCTCAATATTGTTGAATAACTTTGCTTTGATTATGAGGGCAACTCCCTTTCAATAATCTGCCAACCACTAACCCACCAGAACGAACTTGGTTCCGTAGTATATGATCCCCGAATCTCCTTCTTCACCGTATTTCCTGAACACCCTCTTTACCTTCATTCCTGTCCTGATCTCGCTGGGATCGCATACCACCTGAGAGGTTATGGTAGGTCCGTCATCCAGATTTATGAGTGCCACCACATAGGGCTTTCGGGACTTGGTAGAGTCCTCTCCGGTGTCGTGAACAATAGAGTAGCTCAAAACCGTTCCCTTATCGCTGAAACGGGTTTCCTTGATACTACTTCTTCTCCTGCACACGGGACATAAGGTCCTGGGAGGGTAGAAACTTCTTCCGCAGTTCTCACAGTAGTTGCCCAGCAAATCATACCTGTACTTTATTTTTCTCCAGAATCTGGGTAGCATAGTTATCACCTCGAGAATATGGTAACTACAGCCGTAGCACCCGTACCACCAATGTTCAAAGCCAGGCCTTTCTCCGCATCGATCTGTCTCTTACCTGATTCCCCCCTGAGCTGAAGAGCTATTTCTGCAGCCTGTCTGATCCCTGTAGCCCCGTAGGCATGCCCACAGGCCTTCAGACCACCAGAGGTATTGACCGGAATGTCGCCATCGATACCGGTTGTTCCTTCTCTTATCAGCTTCTTGCCCTCTCCTTTTTCCACAAAACCGAGGTCCTCATAGGCCATCAGCTCAGCGATGGTAAAGGAGTCATGCACTTCAGCCACATCAATATCTTTAGGGCCAAGTCCTGCCTGCTGGTAAGCCTTTCTTGCCGCATTAGTCACAGCATCCATGGTCAGAGTATCTTTACGGCTCTGGAGAGCCAGATAATCGCTGGCCTGACAAGAGGCGGAGATGAAGACAGGATTGTCCGTGTATTTTCTGGCAGTTTCCTCATCGGCAAGGATCACTGCAGATGCTCCATCAGAGGCGGGAGCACAGTCGAACAACCTCAGTGGTTCGGAGACGAATGGCGATTTCAAGGCAACTTCCAGCGATATCTCTCTTTTGAACTGTGCCTTGGGATTCAGTGTGGCGTTCTTGTGGTTCTTGACGCTGATGGCTGCCAGGTCCTCGGAAGTGGTAGCGTATTTCTCCATATGCATTCTGGCCATCATCCCATATAGTGAGGGGACCGTTGCTCCCACAAATCCTTCCCACTCCCTATCCGCAGAGGACGAGAGGATGTTCATGGCCATATCACTTCCTACATCAGTGACTTTCTCCACTCCAGCGGCAATGGCGATGTCGTGGACTCCCGAGGCCACAGACATGTATGCCTGTCTCAAAGCCAGCCCGCCACTGGCGTCAGCAGCCTCCACTCTTGTTGAGGGGATGTTCAGCTCGGCCATTCCAGAATAATCCGCTATCAGTGCCGCTATGTGCTCCTGAGCCAGGTACCTCCCCCCGCTCATATTTCCCACGTACATTGCCTCGATCTCTTTTCCTTCCAGCCCAGAGTCTTCCAGCACTTCCACCCCTGCCGAAAGGAAGATATCTCTGAAGCTGAGGTCCCACAGCTCACCAAAAGGGCTTTGACCCACACCGATAATAGCTACCTTCCTCATTGTTTCACCCTGATCTTCTTTCTCAATTTTACATACGTTCCGTAATCGATCAACTCTCCTCTGTTTATCTTGTCCCACACCGAGGGGCTTCTGTCAAGCTCTTCTATGCCATCCTCCACCTTTATGGTGAAGGCATCACTGCCCGCTCCCGAGCCAAAAGAGACTGCCAGTATTCTGTCTCCGGGCTTGGCGATGTCCAGTACGGAGGCGAGCCCCATCATGGTCGCTCCCGAATAGGTGTTGCCCAAGTGAGATACCAGCAATCCCTGCTGAATTTGTTCCGGGTTAAAACCAAGGGTTTTAGCTACTCTCACAGGGAACTTGGCATTGGGCTGGTGGAAAACAGCATAGTCAAATTCCGAGGGGTCCATCCCCGTTTTATCCAGCAAACCCTTAGCGGCTGAAGTGGTGTGCCTGAAATACGCCGGCAAGCCGGTAAACCTCCCGCCGTGCTGAGGGAATTCCTGGCCCTCTCTCCGCCAGAAATCGGGTGTATCGGATGCAAAAGAGAATGTATCCTCGATTTCCGCTACCAGATTGTCCTTTCCCAGTATAAAGGCGGCGCTGCCAGCAGATGCAGAGTACTCCAGCGCATCTCCCGGTGCTCCCTGACTGGTGTCTGCACCGATGGCAAGCCCGTGCTCGATCATTCCCGACTGGACCATGGACATGCATATCTGCATACCTGCCGTACCTGCCTTACAGGCGAACTCCAGATCAGCAGCATAGAAATTGTTCCCGCAGCAAATAGCTTCTCCCACAATAGTAGAAGTGGGTTTGACCACATAGGGATGGCTTTCTGAGCCGACATACAATGCTCCAATGCTTTCCGGATCTATTTTACCTCTGCTCAGGGCTTCTCTAACAGCTTCCACAGATATTGTTGCAGTGTCCTCGTCCATATCGGGGACTGATTTTTGGTATATTCCCAATCCATTTTTTATCGCTTGTGCATTTTCTCCCCAAATTCGGGCAATTTCTTCGGAGCTGATCCTGAATCCGGGTATGTAAGAACCATAGGAAACGATTCCCACTTTATTCACTTTATCGACCTCCTCAATGATTTGATTATTTCCTCCAAAGGCATTGTTGTGGCAATAAGGTGGATATTCTCCAGACTGGCTATTTTTACGGCCATATCATCCACCAGTTCCGGCTCCATTCCGTGGAGCACCAGAACAGCCGGTTTGAGGTTGGCCACTCTTACCGCCACCAGCGGTGACCTTCCGGTGGATACTTTGGTGAATATCAGGGCCCTTTCCGTGGTAAAACCATACAATCGGTAAAAGTCGTAGGAGTTGAAGGAGAGAATGGCTTTCAAGCTGTCTACAATAGTATGGCCATTTACATTTCTCTCCTGGTAGTTCAAGGTTTCTCCCCCGATTATCTCCGCAAATTGGGTGGAAGAAACGGGTTCCATATACTCCTTGATATCCAGGATAACATCTATCTTGAACCCGTTGGTAATATCCCTGTACTTGGATACTGTTTTGAACCCTCTAGCTCTATCGATGTCAAGTAAAGCGGCGATGATCTTCTTGACAAAACTTATTCCCGGTGATTTTCTCCTATCGCTTTCGTAATCACTAATAACAGAAGGTGATACCCCTACTTCCGATGCCAGATGTTTCTGAGATACTTCAAATATCTGTCTCCATTTTTTTATTATCCTGCCCGGATGCTCGGCAAAGATGATATCCCCTGAAATCATATCCGTCATCGCTTTAGTAGTGGAGTCCATACCTCCGCTTACACTATTTATTTATAAAATTATCGATTATCGAATAAAATATCGGCAATTAACGATAATGATAAATATAAGTGAATTGGGGAAAGTTTTTAAGCATCGGTATGGAGGGTTCGCCAAATGAAGATTTGGCTTATTGGAGCTTATGGAATTGTGTCTTCTACGGCAATAGCTGGCGGTAAGGCGATCGAAAAAGGTGCCACCAGCACCACCGGACTGGTTTCAGAATTGCCTCATTTTGAAGGTCTGGATAAAATCGCTCCTTTAAAGTTCGATTTTGGAGGACACGAGATAAGGTCAGTTTCAAACGCTTATCAGGCTACTCTGGAGCACATCAAGCTCAACAAGCATTTTGATAGGGACCTACTTGAAGACGTCAGAGAGGACCTGGAACAAATTACAACCGCCACTGGAACAGCTCTCAATTGCGGTACGGGAATGGAGGAGTTCAAGGACGTTAAAACCCTGGAGAGCGAGGGGTTGACTCTAAAGGAGATCACGGACAGATTAGTTGAGGACATGAAGAAATTCTCAGATGAGGATACAGTGGTCATCAACGCAGCATCTACAGAGCCCCTATCCAAAGCAAACGAGATATACCACAACTCCCTCGATGGTTTTGAGACCATGATCGAGGAGAATGAGAAGGAGTACGTCAACGCCAGCATGCTCTACGCCTACGCCGCAATAAAATTAGGATTGCCTTACGCCAATTTCACTCCCAGCTCAGGCTCGAATATTCCTGCCCTGAAGGAGCTGGCAGAGAAGAAAGCTCCACACGCCGGAAGTGATGGAAAGACAGGGGAGACTTTAGTGAAGACCACTTTAGCCCCCATGTTCCTCTACAGGAACCTGAAGGTAGCAGGATGGATGGGGTATAACATACTGGGTGACGATGACGGCAAAGTCCTGGCCCACAAGGACAACAAAGAGAGCAAGGTGGAGAGCAAGGACAAAGTCCTGGAAAAGATATTGGGCTACTCCCCTTTCAGCATTACAGAGATAGATTTCTTCCCCAGCCTCCTGGACAACAAAACGGCCTTCGATTTCATCCATTTTGAGGGTTTTCTGGATTCCAAAATGAAATTCTATTTCATCTGGGATGCCATTGACGCCATAGTTGCAGCCCCCCTGATAATTGACCTGGCCAGGTTCTTGCTCTACGCCAAGAAGAAGGACGTTACCGGTGTAGTCAAGGAATTGGGTTTCTTCTTCAAGAACCCCATGGAGACCAATGTGGTGAACACTCACCAGCAGTTTGAAGAGCTCAAGAAATGGTATTTGAACCTTTAATTTCATAGCTCAGATCAAAATTAAAGCCGGATTATTAAATCACAAAAATATTCTTTCATGATTATTAGCAAAAGAATCTTTAAGTATTTTGTGAATTATTAATAATTTATGCCCCTGGGAAGAATCATATTAGTAACTACCATAATCTTTGTAATAGGTTTAATCATTCTCCCAGCAACAGTTAATATTTTTGCGGGTAGTCACACTTTTTATGATGTATCAGGAGGAAATGAGAGTAATTGTAAAAAATGTCATGCCGATGTTCTGGAAGAATTAAAGGTCACCAAGGTGCACGACACGGTAGATGGCGAAACTGGAGTGAGTGGAGAGGAGTGCCGTGTATGCCACAGAGCAAACTTAAGCTCAAGCAAAGGAGTTCATGCTGCCACGATCACTTCGTGCAGATATTGTCACCTGAATGCTTCCAATGTGACGGGCGCTCCCCTGGCAGGAGGCTTTGGACTCTCCGGCAACGAGAATGATACCGGTACACATGCCATGCACGCCAGCTACGTCTATTATTCGGGAAGAGACGACCTGATGCCCAACACCACGGAAGCTTGCGTGGGGTGCCACAGCAATACGTGGCTGCAGGTGACTCTTAATGTAAGTACTGGGGCTAAATTTGTGGTCTACAGCAACCACTCAGCCAACCAATCGTACTTTAACACCAGCATGGAAATGAGCAACTTCACCACCCATAAAGAGGTGGTAAATTGAGGGGCGTTATAATAGCCGTTCTGATCATTCTGGTTTCAGTTCTGGCTTTATTTGCCTCTATCAATACCGTAACTGTCTTCACCGGAAGTCATTATCTGACGGATATCTCTTCTCCCCAGAACGACCTTGACTGCACGTGGTGCCACTCGTGGATAGTGGATGAGCTGAACCACTCTGCCATACATTCCAACTTCAAGTGTGAGGAGTGCCACCGGATGACGATCACCACCAGCGGAGAAGTAATCCAATATGCTACACACAACGCAACCGGAATCCACCCCGGAAATCAGAGCCATGCAGCTTACACCCCCACCTGTCTGAACTGTCACGGTGGAAATGGCATATACTATAATGATACCTGGAAAGCCAAGCAGGCTCCTCCGGCTCCCGCATTCAACCAGACAGACTACGGGAGTGATTACTCCGCACACAAGAGCCTTGTAGTTGATGCCAAAGAACAGGGAATGTCTTTTGGTGAAAATGAGGCTTGCATCTCCTGCCATTCTAAATACACCATCTGGTATGAATATGTAAGGCCTGAATACTATAACTTCACGATTGGAGATAACTGGAAAGTGTGGCCCATTTACTATGGTCCGGACAACACCACAGACATTTCAAAACCCGAAAAGGGAGCCAAGCATGAGCTCAAGCCACTGAATAATATCACTTGCAATACCTGCCATTCGGATGTGTGGCAGGCCATAAACCATACCGAGGATAATGCACTCGGTACTGCTCCCAACTCCTCTCACTCCATATGGTGGTGGGACAATCACAGTGACCCCATGCACGATCCCCGGTACGTGGGCTCCGCATACAACAACAAATCCGATTACTGCCTGTCCTCCTGCCATAATCCAACTGTAGTTAATGGAACGCCACCACAGGCCCTATCTGATCAGGTGCACACAGCCAGAAGACTCTCCTGCTACCAGTGTCATTCTGGGGCAACAGACGTAAATGTAGAGAATAAGCCTGGTACCGATACTTCTCCCAACTGGAATAGTTCAGTTCATGAGAATTTCGCGACCGAAGAGAAAGTATTTGCTTCACCCCTATTCCTTCACGCAGAAACATGTATAGCTTGTAAAAGGGCAGGGTCTCAACAGCCACCGGTGCAGTATAAGACGTGGACAGAGCCCAGCAACAAGATGTACGATGTCAATAACGGGCGCTACATATGAAAATGCAGTTCAGCATTGAAACTATAAGGGTCTGAAGGACTGATATCGTGGATTAGATGGTTCGCGTTTTAATAAAATTTGAAAAAGTTTATGTAAAGAAGTCAATGCTATCTTCAAAACCAGCACTTTAAGAACTGGTATCCGGGGGCTCCGATGTTTGTCAAGGGATGTTAGTATGAGGTCAGCAGTAATCGTGGTTTTAGTATTCTCTATCTCAGCACTGGTGTTGCTTACATCCACCCAGACCATAACCCTATTCTCAGGTAGTCACCACATCTCGAACATAACCTCCACCGGCAATGACATTTCCTGCACCTCTTGTCATTCTCGTATACTGGATGAATTGAGTGAATCTCAGTTACATGAAGGTCTTGATTGTGTTGATTGTCACAGGTTGAAAGTGACTGCCAGTGGCGATCCCATAGGTTATGCTGTCCATAATGACACCGGTTGGTACTCTGGAAATCAGAGTCATGCAGCTTACACCCCCGCCTGTCTGGACTGCCACGGAGGGAACGGAAAGCAGATTGGTAACAAATTTGCTTCTCCGGCTCCTGCTTTCAACCAGACGGACTATGGCAGTGATTATTCCGCACACAAGCCCTTTCTGGAGTATGCAAACACGTCCAGAATGTCTGTAGGAGAGAACGAGGCCTGTGTTGCCTGCCATACCAACTATTCAATGGAGATTGAATATAGCTACTGGTGGAACATTAATTACACTTTGAGGGCCTGGAATTTCACTGAGTTCACTTCCAATGGGACCAGAGGTTACAATAGCGTTTTTGACAAATCGGGAGCCAAACATGAGTTCCTAAGTGTAGATAATATAAGTTGCACCGGATGCCATCAAAATATCTATGAGGGTTTGGTGAGTGGAACTAAAAAAAGCGGTGAGGACTGCTTAACCCATGCGCCAGTAGAGATTAACACTGATAGTAACAGTGACAGCGGCTGTAGCGGTAGTGGTAGTTGTAATACCAGCTGGGATGCTTATAATCCCTGGGATCACTACAGGTACCATTACATTCCGGATGGGGACAGAGAGGATGGTGTTAACAGCAGCTACTGCTACGAGTGCCACAACATCGCCAGATTCGCCACCCAGAACCTTGCTCAAAGTAATTATTACAACCTACCTGATGTAGTTTCAGATACAAATTCTACCCAAATCCATGCAGCAGAGATTTTGTGGTGTCAGACCTGCCATGGAGGTGGGAACGCGAAGGAGGTAATCGATAATGTTGAACGTACAGGTCGGGGCCACAGCCAGACCAGCCCTGATTTTGTGGATAAGGTGAAGAGCAACTATCCTAGGAGTTATACGGGAGACATATGCATGGGGTGTCATGAGGCTGCTGTCCATCCTGAAGACGGGTGTGGAAGATGCCACGAAAGTAGTAAAGAAAAGGCCCAGGTGTACATAGAATCGGAACCTTCTGGATATGCCAAAAACATACATCCTGGAGAGAGTACATCCTGATAGCTCTACTATACAATTGTTAATGTTAAATAAGCTAAAAATATGTTTTATTTTAATTTTCCTAAATAATTCAGGTTTATAATTGGTAAAAAGAAAGTTTAAGTATTAATCTAGCGTATCATAATTTAATGAGCATAATTAAGATAATGATGGTCACTTCCATAATTTTTACTGTAGGACTTCTTGTCCTTCCCTCCACCGTCAACCTATTTGCCGGAGGACATTCCTTTTATAATCTCAATCAAGGCTACGAGAGCAGATGCATTAAGTGTCATGCCGACATATACGATGAGTTGAAGGCAGGCTCTAACCACTCCACAGTAGATGGAGACGAAGGATGGAGTGGTGAGGAGTGCCTGGGATGTCACCGGGCGAACACCAGCATAACCTTCGCAAACGCAACCACAGGTTCACCGGGAAAAGAGGCTCACGCCGCAACCATAATTAATTGTGGCTACTGTCATCTTAACTCCACCAATCCTTTCAACGCACCAGTAGCAGGAGGCTTTGGGTTATCTGATCTGGGCAACGATACGGGATACAATGCTTCACACTACAGCTTTGTGGTAGAGTCCAAGGACACCGACCTGCTGAAAGATAAGAGTGAGCCCTGTATTGCCTGCCACACGAATACAGGGGTTAGAATAAACTTTTCAATAAGCAGCGAGGCAAAAGTGGTTTTCAACAATACATGGACTGCCTCCGAATCTTATTGGGACCTGGAGAATATGGTCATAAGTGAGAACACCACATATACAGAGGTGAAAGGGTGAGAGCGATCATTCTACTTATGTTCATAGCTGCCCTGTCAACACTGGCTTTCTTTAGCGGAACGAATGTAGTTACCCTATTTAATGGCTCTCACACCATAAACAGTTTGACCTCAGATGTTAATGACGTGGAATGTGTTGGCTGTCACCAGAGGATGCGAAACCAGCTGGATAGCTCATCCATACACTCCAGTTTTGACTGCGAGGAGTGCCACCGACTGGCCAAAACTGCTGGAGGAGAAGTGATCAAATATGCTGTTC
>CAZQTT010000057.1:0-17046 GCA_964596255.1 uncultured archaeon | reverse complement strand
AATCAAGGAAGACTCCTCTCCCATTCTCTTCCACAAATATCTTGTTCCCTCCAATAGTTTCTGCACCATCATAAACCGTTATTCTCATCAAGACCCCCATCTAACTATTATATCTTCAAATTTAAAAATTTCTTATTATAGCTCCCAACTCAGTATTCACTATCTTAACGTTCCTCCCCTCTTTCCTCCTCTTCACAAAACCAACATCCTCCAGCTTGGCGATGTGGTGGCTGATCCTCGACCTCTCGCTCTTGAACTCCTGAGTATCCTTCTTGATATCGGGGTTCAACTTAAAGACGAGTTCATCCAGGGTTTTTTCTCCGTTTATGGCATTGATTATCTCCATCTGCTCCTTCCCCGGCAAATGCACCGGCAGTATGGGAACCTCCACCACCTCTTCAATACCTACTTCCACATCGTTCTCATCGTATTGGGGTATGGAAGAGATCACCCTCGATCCGGTGACGCTGGCAGCGATGTAGGCCGCAATAGAAAAGGTCCTCAAAGACCCCGATACGTTCAGTATTACATCCTCTTTCTGAGCATTTATCAGTTGGACCAGCTGACTTGCTGCCTTAATGGTATCCTTCTTGTCCATCTCAGTAGTCTCCACATCCCACACCACCTTAATCTCACTCTCGATCTCCTGTGCAACTTTTCTGGCTATTTCTTCTCCCTTTGATCTCTGTTCTCCCACCGCAAGTATTACCTTGCTCACCGGGTACTCTCTCAACGCCCTAATGGACTCCAGCAACCTATTCTTGTGGTGGCCTACGAACACTATCTGAACTGTCACAATAGTTAATTGTCCCAACATTACTTAAACTTTTTGTTCAACAATACTTAATTAAATAAACTATTCAAGTATGCAAATAATGCAACTATTTCAAGGGTCTACTTCTACAGAACTGACAGAAATAAGAATAAAGAAAAATGGGTCGGGTGTAGTGCTAAATATAAAAATAAAAAAATTGGGTTTTTTAGAGATTTATCTAACCACGTTTGCGTGGACTTTACTGTCGTCACCTTCGTCTATTACACCGTAGTCATAGCCAGTAATTGTGTTGTGGATCACTTTATTGTTGGTGCATTCTTCATAAGTTAGTCCCCAGCCTAAGTATGGTTCAGGGTCACCTATTACAATTCCCCAGGTTTCTTCTTCGAGTTCTTCTTCAAGATTGTTGTTTACTACTTTATTGTTTATACCTAACACGTAGATGCCTGTTTCACAGTCTTTTACCGTGTTTCCGGTTACACTGACATTTTTGGCATCGAAAACCATTATGCCAGAAGCAGTCCACTCTTCTCCTATCCAGTAGTTTGTTTCGACATTATTATCTTTGATGAATCCAGTAGCTCCCCAGCCGATCTGAATTCCGTTGTTGGCCCAATAGCTGTCTTTTTGACCGATTACCATATTGTTATGCATAATATGGCCCGTGGCTAACTTTCCGTTCACTGTGATCCCGTTCCTCTCGTAATTGGTGACCTTGTTGTCCTTGATCATCACATTAACTTCCCCGGTTCCGTAATAAGGTCCACCGAAGGCGTAAATACCGCCCCATCCATTGCTAACATTAATTGTGAAGCCCTCGATCGTGCAGTTAGAATTTGAGATCATAACAGTGTCATTACGGTTACTTATAGTTTCTGCAGGACTGGGGTTCTTTATTGTGACGTCCCCAATAGCGACAAGCTTAAGGTCTTTGCCGTTGATGGTTAGGAGTTCTTCATAAGTCCCTTCTTTAACAAGAATCCTGTCCCCGTCAGATGCATTATTTATCGCTGCCTGGATGCTTTCGCCTTCCTCAACTACTACTGCTGAGTTGGCTTTTACGGCTGCTGGTGTATTATCAGGTGGTGCACCAGCAGTAAGTGCTGTAGCAGTTAACAATACCGCCAAAAGAGCCGATACTATCAAAGTTGCATTTTTTATTCCATTCATATCCTTTCACCCCCCTTACCTTTGTTGGGTTAAAAGAGAGAAAGTCTTAATTTAACATTTGTGCTTTCCCATTCATAATAATCATCTATAATTTTTTACGAGAAAATTTTAAAATTAATTATATAATAAAATGACAAATTGAAATTTAGTTGAATGATAAATTTAAGTATGAAAAAATTAATAAACAATGAAGTTAATATTCAACTCTTACCCGATGCGGGTGGGGTGATAAGAATTAAGGAAAGAAAAATAACCATACACTCGAAATGGAAGAACCTGATCACCAAAAGAGAAGTACTGGACAAGGACGGCAACCCACTGAAACCACTTAATAAGGAGAGAATAGAGTCTCACAAGGGGTTTGTTTGTTGGGTGTGCAAAGGATTCGGGTCACCACCCAACCCCTTCGTCAGGGCAGGCAGGATCGAAGAACAACCCTGCACTACATGCAAAGGAACAGGGAGAGTCATCCTCAAAGGAAATTCCCGGATCGATGCCACATTTGACCACCACAAGATATCCCTGATAAAACGATACGAGATCAATGGAGAACACACAGAAGTTATAGAGACCTCCTGGGACGAGTTGAAAGCAGCCTCCAATGGACTTATTGACTTGTGATAAAGGATGCCAGAAATACCTCAATTCAACAGAACAGAAACCATTTTTTATCTGCTCCTGCCTTCAACCATCATACTAACACTGACCATAGTATACGTCCTCCCTGCTGAAATAAAGGAATTATTAGCCTTAAAATACCATTTCTTCTCTTACTCAAACCCCTATGACCTGTTAAGGCTTTACACCTATCACCTAATCCATTACGACTTCCAGCATTTCATGGGGAACATAGTGAGCTTCATCTTCATCTACTGGATCCTGATCTCCCTGGTGGTATGGTCGAGAGAAGTGAGGATATTCAATGTGATGCTTTTTATCATTTTCGTGGTTATTGCTCCTGCCCTGGGGTCCCTCGACCTGTTCTTGTTCAGTGATGCAGCTGTAAGGCAGGGATGCGGTTTCTCCGGCATCCTATTAGCATTCAACGGCCTGCTACCATACTTCTCCTTCAGATACTTGGCCAAAGAACTCCACATAAGCTTAAGGGTGTCTATGGTCCACTTGCTGTTCCTGGTGATAGCTTCTGGAGTAGCTATAGCTTACATAGGGCCTATTAAAGCCATAATATACGCCTCTACAGGAACTTTTGCTGTAGCACTCTACTTCTACGAGATCCACAACAGGTATGATATACAGGATACCAAGGAAGTGAGAGAGAAAATATCTCTGGTAGTGTTCTCCCTAATGATGTTCTTTTTTGTTATAGCTATCTCATTCCCACCTGACCTGAAGACCAGCCACGGGATCGTCAACATCTGGGGCCATCTCATGGGGCTTTATCTGAGCATGATCGCCCTATTCTACCTGGGATTGAGACTGGAAGCTACTCCAGTTAAGGGGTTTAATTAGAATCTTTTTCAATGCTTTCCGATAGCTCAAGAACAAGTTCATTATTTTTCCCTGGGCTTATTTTGTGGCCAACGGGGAATTTAGATCTTGAAGGGAAATAAACCCTATAACAACGAGATTATTCATGAGTTCACCTACTACTTTCTTTCTGTTCCTTTCTTTCTGTTAGCTGTAGCCTATCTTCGAATTTGTGTTACGGATATCGTAAGCGTGAGCGTGAGTAAAGTTTTTAATAGTTTTTAAACCTATCTTTTATAGGTGGAATGGATCTGTGAATATCTCTTCTGAGTTGCAACATGGGCTTCATTCACTCGAAAATCAATGTGAGCACGGTGTGGAGTTTATTCAAGCGCTTTAAAAAGAAACTATCAATTTTACAGTTTCCGGGGTTGAGGGGAGGATCGTCCAAACCAGTCAACTTAGATTTATCTCAGGATGACTATGAGGGCAAGAGCCCATCAAGCGATATCCCTTTTGCCACAAAAGTAGCTCCAAATTACTCGTGGGATGACTTAGATCCGATCTTATCCAGTGATAAGAAGGAACAGCTGAAAAAGATATGAAACGATATAAAACATCATAAAATAGGTTTTGGGAAACCCTCTTTTGACAAAGGTATTAAGATTTTGTTTTCCGGTCGTTCAGGGAGTGGAAAAACAATGGCTGCCAAGCTAATCGCTGGGGAATTAGACTTTAATTTTTACATTATAGATCTTTCAATGGTCGTCAGTAAGTATATTGGAGAAATCGAGAAGAACTTGGACATACTTTATGAGAGAGCTGAGGGGAGCGACATTATCCTGTTTTTTGACGAATCCGATGCCTTATTTGGAAAAAGGAGTGAGGTTAGGGAAGCACATGATAGATATGCTAACATGGGAATCGGTTATATTCTCCATAAGGCGGAAAGCAACGAAGGTGTTACTATCCTTGCTGTCAACCAAAATAAAATGGATGAATCTCTTCTGAGGAGAATGCACTACATTATTGACTTCCCATCTCCAGAGGAGGATTAAAAATAGTGAACACTCGGATTGGTAGAGTATGACTATCTAAATGTTTAAGTAATTGGATTCTTCATTAATGTTTCAAATGAATGTTAAAACCTTCCTGTGCATAATCATCCTGTTTTCCTTGGGAGTAGTTTCTGTGATCGGTGTCAGCGCTATTCCAACAACTTCGCCTCCACAAGGAGAGTGGAACAGAACATTTAGCGGTCCAAAAGATGAGATATTAACCAGTGTCCAGCAAACCTCTGATGGTGGTTATGTGCTGTCGGGTATCACACAATCTTTCGGTGCCGGCAGCAGTGATGCTTGGCTGATAAAAACTGATTCTTTAGGAAATGAAGAGTGGAACAGAACATTTGGGGGCCTGCTTGAGGATGAAGCTCAGGCAGTGAGACAAACAACGGATGGTGGATACATACTCGCGGGGCAAACAAACTCCTACGCCACCTCTAAAGATATCTGGCTGATAAAAACGGACTCATTGGGGAATGAAAAGTGGAACAGAACTATAACCGGATTCCAATTCGATGTATTGCGCTCGTTAATCCTTACTGAGGATGAAGAGTATATTTTTGTAGGCGAAGTTGGTGACCAGAGATACAGTGATCTAACGCTGATAAAAACGGACACCTCAGGAGATGAAGAGTGGAACAAGACTCTGGGCGGAACTGTGGGCGATTATTCTCATTCAGTATATCAATTAACTGATGGCTATATAGTTGCAGGCCACAAGTGCAACAGTAAAACCAGTTGTGACGCCTGGTTGATGGAGACAGATCTGGAAGGGAACGAGACGTGGAACAAAACTTATGGAGGAAAAGATTTTGACGCCGCATCTTCAGTCCACCAGACCAGGGACGGCGAATACATAATCGCAGGATTTACTCGATCTTACGGCGAAGGCAGGAACGACATGTGGCTGATAAAGACGAATTCTTCAGGTGGGGAGGAGTGGAACAAGACCATAGGAGGGATCATGGACGATGCTGCCACATCAATACAGCAAACATCAGATGAAGGCTTCATAGTTGCCGGCTTCAAAACATCCGTCTTCGAGGGCAAAAAGAACGTAGATGCAGTGCTGATTAAGCTATCATCATCGCCCCCTGCTCAAAACACCAGCACACCCAGTTCAACCCCAACTCCTGAACCAGAAGGCATTCCAGGATTTGAGCTATTTGTGGCAATAACAAGTTTGGTTGGAGCTTACCTTCTAAGGAAAATTTCTTGAAACGCTTTAGTGAGTAATATTGGGGATGAAACGTAAATCAAGTTTGTTAGAATACTTGGAATCAACAGGATTCCCTGAAGACCTTTCCAAGAGGATTGAAGAGGTCTACGGGTCCAGAGAACTTATCAAAGGAAGTAAAGTCAACATATAGTTTCTTGATCTGTGGACTTGCGGGTTCTGATGACCTTATGTTCCTGGAAACCGGTTTTTAGTTGGCTATCACACCCAATATACCAACTGGCAAATTCTTCAGGGAGAGACGAGAAGTAGAGTGGTAAGTTGAGTTATACGAAGCTGCAACTTCAGTCCTTGTATCTCAACAGGGCGGCTATGTGTCCCAGGTCTCTTATCTCCTCATTTTCCGCGAAATCTACTCTGGATCCTGTTCGTTCTGCGAACTCTATCAATTCTTCTGCTATATCGACTTCAGAGGTCCTGTTCCCGCAATAGGGGCACGAGGTTGAACTTCCTTTTTCCACTACCTGACAATTCTCGCAGATCCATCCTTTAGCCCTGAAGTTCGTGTCCACCAGCAATATTTCTACCTGTCCCCTCGTCACTGCTTCAAGCGTGTCTTTGACACCGTACACTGCCAGGCCCTCTTTCAGAACCTCTCTTTTGATCTGCTCCAGCAGTTCGTTAAGCTGTTCTTCGTTTACCTCTGCCATTATCTCTTGCGACTCTTTGATCAGCTCGTGCTGGTCATCGAAGTCCACATCAACCACATCAACCACATTTTCTCTCAATTTTTGGGGTAGCATGTCCTGGAACTCCTTTTTTGCATTCCCCGGTCCGGCAAGTATAATGGGCTCGTCTGTCCCTTTCAGCTCGTTTATGACTTCTGTAAAGAAGGAATTAATACTTTCTTCTCTCAATCTCTGGAATCTGGGCTGAGACCAACCCCCTTTCTTGTGTTTGCTCATGATGTCGGCAGTGATATCGTCCTGCTCAGTTACTTCTCCACAGGAAATGGAGAATATCTTGGCGTGGTTGGTGGAGAGCAATACCAAGTTATAATCGCCCCACTCATCGTAGAGCTCGGCTAAGGGTCGAATATAGGGTGAAGAATCCACGATCAATGCGTTCTGGGGCTTAACGGGCAGATCAATGACCTTGAAATAGTTGTTCTTATGGGAGGCGAATACCGCCACATGAGAGCTGTTCTCTACATTCTTTTCTATCTTCTCCATGGTCTTGTCAAAGTTCTTCAGCTCTTCACCCTTCAGGACGGAGCGGATCTTTCTTTCTCTGTGGGGAATGAAGTTTGAGTCCTCTCCATTGAAATAAAGGGTAACAAATGTGTTCATGCTTTGTTTATCATAAATGGAGGAAAGCTCCCGAATATCTTCGCTGCAGGCATCCATATGTTTCAGAGGTATCTCTCCATTATTTAACCTTAATCTACTTTAATAATTAAACATTGACAATCGAAAGCTATTTAAATGATTAAACATTAACAATTAACAGTAGAAAATCGCATATTGAAGTAAAAATAAAAAATGGGGTTAAAGAGGATGACCTCCTGTAAAGAGTGTATATATTGCAGGATACTGGCTACATGCTGGATGTGTAAGAGGGACAGTAACGGGAAAATTAGAAAGTTAAGTGAGCTGGAAGAAGAATGGACTGAAGAGTGCTCTTACTTTACCAATGACAAATTGATCAACATTTTGGGTTAGAGATTTCCGCTTTTTTTGATATTTTTGTATTTTTTTACTGTAATATAAACTATAAACAGCTTGGTAAGTATACCTCTCTTAAGATTGACCAGTCAAAAGCAAAGACTAACGAACTAGCTTGAATGTTCTCTTAATACTAGTGGTATCGCGAAGCGATGCCACGCGGCTCCAGAACGCATTTCTGGTTCCATTGATTTAAAAAAACAAGCAGCTGACAGGTGCGTTTAAAGAAGTTGAGGAGTGGGGCCGCCGAGATTCGAACTCGGGTCTCCAGCAATTTGGACCAGCCGTCTGTGGCTCCGGTTCCCCAAGCTGAGAGGATATCCAGGCTACCCTACGGCCCCTTGGAGATGAGTATTTGGCTTAGATTTATGAACATTTTGGTATTCATATATCAAGATCAAAGTTAGGCTATCAAACAGTCTCGCTAAACCACTAGTTTGCCAGCTCAATTTCTGAAGGTAACTTTAATATCACGAAAATCTTTAGAAAATGATATATTCATACCATGGCAAAAACCCATGATGTCAAGGTTCAGACATTTAATCTCAATAGAAGAGCTCAGTAAGGACGATATTCTTTATATTTTGGAGAAAGCGGAAGAGCTTGAGCCTTACGCCAGAAGCAAGAAGAAGAGCCGCACTCTGGAGAATAGGTTGTTGGCCAATCTATTCTTTGAACCTTCTACCAGAACCCGAATGAGCTTTGAGGCCGCCATGAAAGTGCTGGGGGGAGAGGTCATCAACATGACAGCTCACGAAGCAAGCAGTGTAGCCAAGGGCGAGTCTCTGGCAGACACACTAAAGACTGTGAGCAAGTATGCTAACGTCATTGTGTTAAGGCATCCCCTGGAAGGAACAGCCCGGTTCGCCATTGAAAATTCAGAGGTTCCGGTAATAAACGCTGGAGATGGAGCTGGCCAACACCCCACTCAAACCCTCTTGGATCTCTACACCTTGAAGAAAGAAGCTTCTCTGGACGGGCTAAAGATAGCCCTTATGGGGGACCTTAAATACTCCAGGACGGTCCATTCTTTAATCAAAGCCCTCACTCTGTTTGACACCGAAATATCCCTCATCAGTCCGGAAAGTTTGAAATTACCCGACGAGCTTCTGGAAGGGCTGAAGGGGAAAATCAACTTCTCAACTTACGAAGAAGTTATAGAAGAGGTTGACGTACTTTATATGACCAGGATCCAGAAAGAGAGGTTTCCTGATGAAGAAGAATACAGAAGAGTGGCCGGAAGCTATAAAATAAATGTTCAATCACTGGAAAAAGCCAAAGAAGATCTGATGGTAATGCATCCTCTACCCAGAATAGATGAGATTAACTCCTCAGTTGACAACACACCTCATGCCAGGTATTTCCAACAGGCTTTTTATGGAGTTCCGGTAAGAATGGCCCTCCTTACGGAGATGTTAAAATGAGGTGATATAATGGCTGAGCAGCTCACTATATCCAAAATTAAAGAGGGAACGGTTATTGACCACATAAATTCCGGGAGGTCAGTACTGGTTCTGAGGATTATAGGCATAGGGACCCACACTACAGAGCCCGTATCTATAGCTATGAACGTACCCAGTGAGGAAATGGGAAAGAAAGATATCGTCAAGGTTGAAGGAAAGTTCATCGGTGAAGCGGAGTTGAATAGAATTGCCCTTATTGCCCCCAAGGCTACCATAAATCTGGTAAGGGACTTTAAAATTGAGAAAAAGTTCAGGGTCAATTTGCCGGAGACAGTGGAAGGAATTCTTACCTGCCCCAACAGAAATTGTATAAGCAACAGTAATGAGCCGATCACCCGCCGGTTCCGTGTTTTCTTGGAAGGTGACCATGTGGCTGCCAGATGTCATTACTGCAACAGGAAGGTTGTGGACATGGACAAATATATTGTTTAACCTTAATTGTTTAACCTTGGTCTCTGCTGCACACAGGACGATAAGCTCATACTTCGATTATAATGATGGCAATGGTGGACCGGAAATAAAGGGGTATGAGGGACTCAGAGTTAAAAACCGGTCAGACTCAGAGGAACAGGGGCTGAAGATTTACCAAGATTTATGATGTAAAAATTGATAATATATAATATTTTTTAAGAAAAAATAATGTTTGTTTTAAAGGATCACTTTTTCCTTTTACGGAGGACTTCTTCAAGTCTTTTCTCCATCGACTCCTCGTCAGTGTACTGGCATCTCAAGTAGTGGTCTACTGCCTTGGCAATAGCATCCTTAGTGGCATTTTCTCCCGTCTTCTTTTTTAGCTCACTAAGCACCGCCTCATCCAGCACGGTTTGAGCATGAACGACCTTCACGTTTTAAACACCTCATTATGAGGTGATAACTCAAGTTACTTAAGTTTTACCATAAATTGGTAGAATTGATAATAATCCATATTCGGCTGATCGCAGGTAAAGCAATTAAGATAGGAGCACTTCGGTTCTTTGAAAGGCTTACCGTATCAAATGAAATTATTCAACAGTACTATTGGATTGGATTAGAGCAATAATACCGGAGAAAAATGGTAATAAAAATTGAAATTGTTATTGCTTTAAGCTTTAAGCTTTAAGAACTCTTCTTTTTAGGCATTACTTTATTTATTTCCTCTAATAGTTCTTCTTCTGATTTGTCTTCGGTATCAATCCCCAGGTCACTTGCCATCTTTTCAATACTCTCTGATTTGCTTCCCTTATATTTTCCATCTTTAATCTCCTGTTCGAACTCTTTCAGTTCCATTTCGGATTGTCTCTGGGCTTTTTTGAATTCACCCATACCTTTCCCTACACTTCTGGCAAGCTGGGGAATCTTAGTTGCTCCAAATAATAGAAAAACTACGATCAGAATCATTATTAGTTCGTTCGGACCAAAACCACCGGGTATCATTTACACCTCTCCTTATCTCCTCTTCTTGCTATCTATTGGTCTTCATTATGTTTTGTACCTTTTTAAAGTTTTGGGTATAAAATCTCATCCTAATTGTCAGAATTCTCAATTAAAGTCGAATCTCAGCAGAGCGGCTATCCCTCCCAGGGCATCGAGTCTATTGCCCGGCTCAAACTCCGTACTCATTATAATCACTTTCCCGTTCATGTTCTCTACATCCTTTATGAAGGAGTCTATATCCCATTTTTCTCTCTGCTTCCTCAAAAACTCATCCGAGACCAGCAAAGTCTCTATGGCTCCGTATTCAAAGGCTTTATTTACCTCTCCTATACCGTAGGCAGCTTTCTGGTCCTTGGAGATGTTCTCCAGCAACTTATCCATAAATTCTGCCTCCTTAGCAACCCTTATTTCACCCATGATCTTGTTCAGAGTTCCTCTTTTCAAAACCTCAATAAATCCTCTAGTGCCGATGGTAGAAGCATCCACTACCAGTGCGTTCTGGGCCAGTTCAGGGGACTCGTTTTTGATCAGGTCCATGAAATCCTCTTTGGTGAATCCCGGTCCGGCCACCACCAAATAATTAAAATCCATTTTTTCCACGGAAGAAAGGACTTCGGAGAAAAAACTCTCTCTACCTGAACTCTCTTTTCCGTAGCTGCTGCTTATGCTGACTACTTCCTCCACGCCCCACTGACGCAGAGCTCCTATAATGGCGTCACCCTCTTCGATGGTGACTATGACGACCTCAGGTCTCCTGGAAACTTCCTCAGCATATCTAATTCTCTCCAGCTGCTCTTCTCTCCAGGTCTTTATGATGCTCAGCTCCTTTCCCTGGGAGATGTTGAGTGTATGGTGTCCTGACTCGTCAATACCACTCACAATAGTCCCTGCTATCCTCAGCCTGTTGGCGAACCTGTGGAACTCTACCTTCTCCACCCGAACCCCGATTCTCACAGTTACTTTCTCTTTATCGCTTCTCAGCTTGTCATCGCTCTCACTTGTTCTTTTGGTAAGTGAAAATACGGTGTCACCAACTTCAATTATGTATTTCAAATGCCACAGATCGTCCAAACTCTCCGGGACAAGCTTGATCTCACCCTCATATTCTTTAAATCTCTGGTCAATGACTCTCATTACACTAACCCGTTGTTTTGGCTGACTGTTCCTGTTCCTGTTCCTGTTCCTGTTTCTCCTTTCTCCTCATACAATATTCGTAATAGGAAAGCGGGTGGTAGGTATTGCAGTGAGCGTAGCAGTTGTGGTAAGTCTTCATGGTGTCGCAGGCGGGACAGGCATACTCTGTTCCTTTATCCCCAGCGATATGCTCTACCTGATATCTGGTTTTCTCCTCATTGAAGTCGGGGGCGCTGCTGAACAATGAAATGATCTGCTCCACATCCAGATTGATGTTCAAAAGGAAGGATGTGATGGCGAACCTCGCCGTGTGAGATATATTGACCCCGCTCTGAAGGTCTTGAAGTATCTGGCTCATGCACGGCGGGAAACACTCCCAGTCCGTCTTCTTGAACTTTACTCTACCTGCTTTCTTCTTTTCTTCTTCTACTAGAGGCACAATATCTTTCAGATAGGGTTCGAGGAGCTCCTTCATCTCATGGGTAACTGTGAGCTTTTGTTCTAGTCTCTCCTTCAGATACTCTTCCACCAGCCGGAAAAACTCCTTTATGGAAATTTCTACATAACCGTCAATCAACTCTCGATTCAGCAATCTCCATTTTTCATCCTTCAGTTTGGATGGTGCTTTAAGGTATGAGCTCACGTGAACTCTGACGTCATGTTCTTCTTGGTTATAGTAGGCTTCTATACCAAAATCTGCAGAGAACAATCCTATCACATGTTCAATACGCGAAGAATCCTCGTCACTCATTAGTCTGCGATATTTTCTGGCCTCTTTGACCCCATACTTCCTTCTTACCCAGTCGTCCAGGCAGGATACCAGCATTCGGGAGAATAGATAGGATAAAACAGATTTTTTGGCCATATATCTGGAGCTGTGGTCTTCTTCCCTGATACAGTGTCTAAAACACTCTCCACAAAGGCTACAGGAGCTCCAGTCTATTTCATTTCCAATAGCACCATGCTCGCAGTAGTCCTTGCACTCTTTGGCATCACAGACAGAGCATAAAAAACCCGAATGGGGGTAATTGATTTCTACAGTTGCTTTATCAAATACAGAGAGAATAATATCCTTACCGGTCTTCTTGGATTCCAGTTCCAGATCACCTTCAGACTCCAGAAAGCCGACCACATCTGGATACTCTTCATCCAGAAATAAGCTGGCAACTCTGATGAAGGGATATTTGGCAAAAAAAGGTAGTAAGGGTAGGAATGAAGCCATAAGAGCTATTCTGCTTCTTCTATCCTGGGAGCAAGAATATACTCTACTTCTACTTTACCTCCGGCGAGCCCGAACACCAGCCTTACGGGGTAGTTGTTACCCAGATGGAGTGTAAGAGTATCTCCTGAGGATACGGCCTTAATGAACTCTTTGAGGTACTCAATAGAGTACATGCTCTTTGCTTCAGCTTTATTGAATTCGATTAACTCTGCTTCGCTGTAAGTAGAGGTTATTCTGTCCACATCTCCTTCAGCTTCAATGTAGAAGCCGTTCTCGTCGCTCCTGAAGATGACCCTGTCGCTGATCTTGTCCGAGGTGTTAATTGATTTCTTGAAGTCTCCCGCATCCATAACTATCTTGGAGGGAAGGTCAAGATTGGGGACCTTGGGCTCCTTTCTTATGGCTGAAGGATCTATTAGAGCAACAGAGTATTCCACGCTCCCGAACTTCACGTTAAGTGATGAATCGTCGGCAAGCTTCATCTCGACAAGCTCATCACTTTTAATGGATTTCAGTATATCGTAGAGCCGGTTGATATCTACACCTATAGTTTTCTCCTCTTCTATATTGTAACCCTCGAATGACTCCTGGGGGACGTTCAAAATAACCATAGCTACGTTTGCGGGGTCTACAGCCCTGGCATGAAGTTTTTCGGGTGTAAAGTGAAATCTGGCTTCACTCACCAGGGCAACCATTGAACGAGTTATAGACCTGAGAACTTCACCTGACAGTATTGTGCTTATCATGGCAACCACTGGTGAAACATACAGAGAATTATATTTAAAATTTTTCCGTTTTCCCGTTTTTCCAACTGTGTTATTTACTTTAGGTAAGAAGTTCAGGGTCTAGCTCTGGTCACAACTTACACTGGACTCCTCAATTTCACCATTAGGCTCTTTTTCTTGAAAGATCTGACCTTCAAATGTATAAATTTCTACGTCATCTCTTGCCCAGCTATCTGGGCTCATATTAGCTTTTATGCAGGTCTGGGATAAAAATTCTTCAGGGCCAAAATTATACTCTACAGCAACTTGAGGTAAAAGAAGTCCAGAATAATATCCTGCTTTAACGATCAGCCCGTGTTTCCCTATTTCGATACACCTGGGCAACTCTTTTCTATCCACATCCAGGTTTTCAGGAGGTGAAAGCACCGTAACTTCAACAGTAATATCCTGGAGTTCTTCTGAAGTAACAGGGCTAAACCTGGGATCTCCCGTGGCAGCAGATATTGCAGACTCAATAATAGACTCGTCGAGTCTTTTTATAGGATACGGAAAACCGATACAACCTCTAAGAGTGTGATTTTTATTTAAAGTGACGAACACACCTCTCTCTTCTTCAAAAACACCCTCAAACCTGTCATATATTCTTTCTCTCTGGGAGACGTATTTCTCAATCGCCTTCCTGGCGAGTTTTACCGCTTTCTCTCCTTCCGAGTGAGATAACATAAACCAAAGTTATGGCTTTATTTTCTTATATCTTTTCGTTATGGAATAGAGTACAGTGAGTATTGCCCAGGTCTGTACCTTACGACATTTAAGGAGGTGTTTTGAAAAGGGGCTAAATATTTAAATTACTTTGTCCATTTTGCCACATGAAAATTCTGGGAGTGGACATAGGCGGTACCAAGATCGACCTTGTTCTCTACGATGATAGCAGTAATGGATATGAATACCTGGGTAAATACTCTACTTCTGAGAGGCTAAAGGATTTGGGAGGGTATGTGGAAGAAGTTGCTGAGGAACATGGAGTCGATGCCGTTGGTGTAAGTATAGCGGCATGGATAAAGGATGGGAAGCCGTTCTTTTCTCCCAATCTACCTGAAACTCCTCAATTCTCCTCTTACCTCCCGGTATTCTTTGAAAACGATGCCAACTGTTTTGGCTTATTTGCTCAAGATTATCTCAAGCTCCCCCACATATTTGCGGTGACCCTGGGAACTGGAATAGGCAGCGGAATAATAACTGACGGAAGACTGTATACTGGTAACGGTAAGGCGGGAGAAGTGGGCCACACGGTCATAGATCAGGTAAGGCAATGTACCTGTGGCGGTATGGGGCACCTGGAAGCTTACTTTAGCGGGTGGGCCCTAAAGGAGAAGTACGGAAAAGAGGTCAAGGAACTGAAACAGAATGAAAGCCACTTCTATTCCCTCCCGGAGTTCAGGATCTTCTGCAGGCAAATGGCCAACATAGTAACCGTTCTGGACCCCAGCGCAGTAGTCTTTGGAGGAGGCATTGGGGTTCACCTCAGCAGAGATAAGCTAAAAGAGGGGATCTACTCCTTTTTGATGAAACCCTTCACTCCGCAAATCGAAATTCTGGAAGATCCGCTTGCTGTTGCCAAAGGAGCTTGCATCATGGGGTGGAGAAGGCTGAAAGAGCAGTAAATTTAGATTGATATGTTTTTTGAACTAAGGAACACCCTTACGAAATCGTTTCAGAGAAGAGCAGTACGGGATACAGGAATATAAAAGAACCTTTGTGGAAAAAGACACGAATTTAGGGTAACTCTGGACGCACCATAAGAAATATTAAAGGAAAGGTAATTAAAAGTAAAACAGAAAGTTACACAAATTGAGAGTTTAGGGGCTCGTGGTCTAGCTGGTCATGACGTTGCCCTTACGAGGCAGAGATCCCCGGTTCGAATCCGGGCGAGCCCATTCTTTAGAACCAATTTGGAGGTTTTTAGCGTGTTTAAGTTCAAATCCGCAGCTTTCGGTATACGAAGTTTCTCAACGGACACGAGCAAAAACTGGAGTAGCCGAAAAGAATTCTAAATTCGCATATATGTGGTTCAGAAGGGCATTCATCTCCACATTCGATGTAAGAACCAGTGACAGCTCCTATTGGCTTGCAGACGTTCTCAAAGTTTGACTCATAACAGAGAAAATTGTGGGGACATTCCATATTTTCCATAATCTGTTCTATCTCTTTTCTGTACTCCATTTTTCCGACCCCTAAATAAGGTTGAAAAAAGCTTAATAAAAATTTTTTACCTTGAACTTTGAAACTAAAAAGCATAAAATTGCCGATCCTGTTTTTGGTAAAGTGCATGACCCAACTTCTGTCAATCATCTTGGTAAGCTAGAGAAAAGAAGAGAAAGAAACAAAAAGAAACTATAGAAGTTTGAACTCTTTAACTCAATTTTTAAAATATAGAAAGTATTTTAGTTATCCTTTCATATCCAATCTTGAATGACTAAAGGACCCTATACAGAACAACTCGCCAAGAGATTAGAAAAACATATCCATAATTACGAAATCTATCACGACCATGGAGAATCAGGCCAAAGGTTGACGGTATATTTTGGCGAGCTTGCCAGCTCTAGCAGAGTTTCTTATGTGGATATTGTAATTGTTGATCCTAAGACAAGGGAAGTTAAGGTCATGTGTGAGGTTGAGGAAAGGGAAAAAGTACCGAAAGGTGTCTTAGGAAACTTGTTTTCGTTTCTGCTTGCTGAGAAAGTGAGGATTATGGGGATAGACTACTACATTAATAATACATTCTTCGTAATTGGTTTGAAGATTAAAGAGGAGGGCCAGAAGGCTGTTCAGGTGGGGAAGATTAAGGAAAAGCTTCCGGAGGTTATAAAGCCGGAAATCGGCGATAGAGTAGAGATTATTACTGCAGGAGAGCTTGATGAGTTAGTAGGTGTTTTAGAAAGGGAGATTTTAGCGATTTAATAACAGTCTACCCATAATTTAGCATAAAAAGATATGAGTAATTATTACTTCATAAAAAGTCCTTGGGCTTTTTCTATATTTGTGTTAGTGGTATAGTTTTGCTCCAGACAAAAAAGTAATCAATTTGAAATAAAAATAATTTGGATGAGAGGGCTTAATCTTATTGAAAGGAATTACTATGGCATCAAAAGAATGGTTCCAAAAAATATTGATGGAATTTGTCAGCGCTGTCTTGGTAACTATTGGTGGTGTATTACTCATAAAAATCTTGGTGTTCTTAGGTTATAAATCGGTGGATATTGTTAACTACAAGGGTTTTGAAATCTCTACGCCTCTTGGAATTTTCTTTCTTTGGAGTTATCTCATTTACTGTAGCTTTAGTCGTTTTATGGATATAGAGACGCAGGAGTCATGAGAGTGAAAAATCTTGGCAGGTCTCTAGGAGAGACCTGTAATCTTGAACCACTCATCTGAATAATGAAAACTTCTGCCAAAGAGGCCCATGCCATAGGTGAGATGAACCAGAGCTTACTCTCTATCAACACCTTTTCTATTGGTACCCAGATTAGAGGCAAAAATATTGCAAGAGGTATTAAGTTAAAAAGAACTCCTGATATCCCTATCGAGAGAATGAATGTGGTATATATGGGTGGGATACCTAGTAAAAAGAATCTAAGATTATTTCCTTGTTGCCTTTCTAACATACTTCTTGCTTTTGGCTCCCTGAGTAGTATCCTTAGGGTTTACTATGAAATAAGTTGGTAAATTTTATTTTAGTAGAAGTGTACAA
>CAZQTT010000056.1:0-17050 GCA_964596255.1 uncultured archaeon | reverse complement strand
AGTTGACCGCAAAACAAAATGAGATACTGGATAAATTGGGGTTATGTGCCTAAAACTTGGGGAAGTTAGGGTGTATATAAGCAAACCACAAAGCAAACCTCCCAAAGTGATAACCCCTATTAAGAGCATTGGATTGGAAGGAGCAATCCAATTATCTATCTCCTCTATTGATTCACCTGATCTAGGAGGATGAAACCCCACAAGTTGAGTAGTAAAAAAGGACTCCGCTGACTCCAATGCGACGAAGAATACAATAGCACTGAGACCTGCGATAATTCCCAGAACTATTCCGATTATTATCCACTTTTGTAATAATTCTGGTACTTTGATGGTTTGCCGTAAATTCATCTGTTTTTAACTTCTAAAGGCGATATATTACTTTTACTGTATTCTTTGGGATTTAACTCTTTTTCCTAAATTTTATTATCCCAATTAATAAAAATTATTACCAATCACAATGAAGCATTTTTAAAATCCTCAATTTTAAGATGCCTGTTGGGCGTTTAGTTGAATCAGTAAAGATTAAAATAAAAAGAGAAGAAAATCATCCTCATCAGCTTTGAATTACTGGTCACTGGCTTTTTGTTCGATCAGTAGCAGATTATTGGGGTTTATCATCTAATTTAAATTTGCCTAATGTTGACCCATCTTTTGAGTGCGGCGATCGATATACAGAATCATTGCATTTCTCAATTTCTCTCCCTTCACCTGCAAGCCTGGCAGCCGCTCTCATCATCTCATGTCCTGAAGAGACAAGTGCAATATATTTGTCCCTGTCATTCTCCATAAAGCATCCCTTCACATTTAAATCCGCAACTTTTTCTGCTATATAGTATGCGGCCATTGCCTTTGCTCTGGCATAGGGATTCTGGAACTTACCTGCATTAACTGCTTTCTCTGCGGTAATTACAACCTGTGGAAGCTCGGGCTTTTCTCCCCCGTTAACTTTGCCTATGACTTCATCCAACTCATTCTGAATGGCTCGAATGGCACCTGTTGCGGAAAGAACCCTTATGACATCCGAATTGAAAAGAGCCATTTCACTGGGATCCAGAAATTCTCTTCGAGCTCCAATCATTGAATCTGCATTGATCAGGATATAGCCAAAACCGCTCTCCTTCAATTCGTCCTTGACCTTTTTGGCAGGAGCATCGCTGAAGATTATTACTGGTTTTCCATCCTTAACCGCATCTCTGGCCGCTTTAGGCCCCGGAAGAGCTGCATTAGGCGAGGAAACAATTATGAGATCAGGGTCGAAATCCCCTATCATTTCAGTTATGGAGGACTCATTTTCACCCATTTTAGCTCCACTGGTTACTGTTCTGACATCTATGTCCTCCCTATCTGCTCTCTCATCCACCAAGTAATCTAAGAGCACTGAAGTGCCTATTGCACCCATTTTAATAATTCCCAACTTCATAGTTACCACTGTACTGGCGGAAATTATGTCAATATAAAACAATTCTGGAATTCAGGAATTTAGTTATCTTTTTTCTCACTTTAATACCTCTTGTTGTAATCCTTAAATTTCTTGTTTCCTGTTGACCTTCCCTGAGATATCTTTTGAAGTATTTTTTAACTATATCGGATAGTGGTTTACTCCCTCGAGCGATGGGAAGCCTCGAGCGATGGGAAGAGGAAGGGAATCTTGTGAGGAGAGGAGAGATAGAACTAATTAAAAAGAGTTTGAAAAGTTATTGTGTGTTAAAGTGATTATTTGTTCAAAATTTAGCCATATAATAAAGCACTAAACAATTATTCTTGCTCCAGCTTCTCTTTAAGTTGGAATGTAGCTACCTCTCTCTTTCTCAAATCATTAAGTATACTATGCAGCCTATTAATTTGGTCTGCAATAATTTCCAAAGTATTTCTGGTCCCGATTTGATCTTCTATCTCTAAATAGCCCTTGGCTATTGCCAGCGGGTTTCTCAATTTATCGGCAAGGGACTCAAAGTATTCTAAATTTTTGGTAATCTCGTTGATAGCTTCTTTCCTTTCCCTCTCGATCTCAATGGACCACAGTGCGAAACCCAGGTCTTCTGTCAGCTCACTCATCTTGGTTTTCTCTTTCTCACCAAAAATATTTTTTGAAGAACAAAAGCAGATTATACCATATAATCTATTGTGGTACGATATCGGAACCACGAAACTCTGGTGCTCTTCATGCTTTTTCCTTATTGCACAGTCCCTGCACAACTCATTACTCCATTTCAGAACAGGTATCTCTTTGGAAATAGCCTCTTGAGTGCAGTAGACCCCGCCTGAAGATAGAACATCTTCTAGCTCTTCCTTGCTCATCTCCCCCACCACTTCAACCGGTCTAATTGTGTTGTTCTCTAATAAACCGATCCATACTGTAATTACACCTTCGAAGCTGGCCAACATTCTGCAAGCTCTTCTTAAGAGCTCTTCTTTTTCTTTTTCCCTAACTATCAGTTCATTAATTTTACTGGTGACATGCAATAATTGATTTAATTTGGTCAAATTCTCTTCCATTAATTTTCTATCGGTTATATCCAGACCCACATGGACTACACCTTCTACATGTCCCTCTTCATTTTTAACAGGATATCCTCTAATAAACCACACTTTTTCATTGGCCCTGATCTCTGCTTCCTGAGGATAACCAGTTTCGTAAGCTAACTCGATGGGGCAGTTTTCGCAAGCTTCTTTGTTATCAAACCACACATCATAGCAGTAATTCCCTACCAGTGCCCCTGAATCTACGCCCAAAGCTTCTCCGGCCGCTCTGTTGGCCAGCAGTATCCGGTGATCATAGTTTTGGAACATTACAATTTCATTCATGCTGTCAAGGACTGCTCCCTTCTCCTGCTCGGCGGCCTTTACCAGCTCTTCCATGAGCTTTCGCTCAGTAACGTCTCTCACTGAGCACAATATTCCGATAACGCTACCGGAATTGTCATATACTGGAGTCTTGGATACCTGGAGCCACTTCTTCCCCCATTTACCGGTAACTTCTTCATCCTGTATCTGTGTTTGCCCCGTATCCATCAAACGGAAATCTTCTTTTTGGTACATCTCGGCCTCATCGGGAGGAAAAATATCATAGTCGGTTTTACCAATAATTTCTTGCTGTTCTTTCCCTACAAAGCCGCAGAATGACTTGTTCACCATCCTGTAAATATCTTCATTATCTTTGAATACCACAAAATCGGGTATAGAATCAATAATTCTCTGTAAAAACTTTTTTTGCCGCTCGATTTCTCTTTCCGCTTTTTTATTTTCGGTAATATCCATACCAACTTCAACTATTCCTTCAATTCTACCATTTTCGTCTTTGACAGGATAACCTCTAATAAGCCAAATTCTGCCATCCGGAGAAACCATCTCCTCTTCTTGTGGTCGACCTGTTTCAAAAGCTAGCTCGATAGGGCAGTCCTCGCATCGCTCACTGCGATTGAACCACGCTTTATAACATGAACTTCCTACCATGGCGTCTGGATTCATGTTTACCGCTTTACCTGCGGCCCTGTTGGCCAGCAAAACTCTATGATCCAGGTTCTGGAAGATGACAACCTCTCTCATGCTGTCAAGGACTGCTCCCTTCTCCTGCTCGGCGGCCTTTACCAGCTCTTCCATGAGCTTTCGCTCACTGACATCTTCCATGGTCTCTATAGCTCCTATGACTTCACCGTTTGATCTCAGGAGAGAAGCTCTGAAATACACCCATTTTCCGAAGTGAGGGAGAAACAACTCCAGCTCATAAGTGTCTTCTCTACCTCCAACCTCCCTTATTTTCCTTTTTTTGACTATCTTATTCCTGTAAAATTGCTCCACTCCATCGAGGACGATGTCTGCAAGAAGAGGTTTTTTCTGGGCAAAAAAAGGCTTCCAGTGATCGGTAGTTCCGATGATGTCTTCCTTTCTGTAGCCGGTCAGCTCTTCACAAGCCTTATTCCAGTACTTCACCCTGTGTTGTGTGTCAATAACGAAGGTAGGGACAGGGACGTTCTCCAGTATCTTGTCAAGGTCGAAGTCCACCATAGGTCATTAGAAATGGAAGTTAATTTTAGCCTGAGCTGGATTTAATTTTGTCCTTCTTAACCGCTTTAAGGGTTAAAACAAAAACTGTACCTTCCGGACGGTTATCTTCAACCCAGATCTCTCCGCCATAACTTTCTATTAGCATCTTCACGATATAAAGACCCAACCCAGTTCTTCCTGTTTCTCCTTTGATTCCTTCTTTGAATATATTATCTTTCATGTCATTAGAAATACCAGGACCATTGTCGGCAATCCTAACTTCTACCCAATCTCTTCCGGGATTCACAGTCAAATAAACCTCTTTTTGCTTCTTATTATTATGCAGAATAGCGTTATGGAGCAGGTTACTGAATACAGAGTTTAGCATCTCGTTGGCCTGGACGTAGATGGTATCTGGAATACTGGTTCGAATGTTAACGTTTGAAGACAACCCATCTAATTCTTCCAGAAGAGCAGCGGACAGGTTAACAGGTTTAATTTTAGCTTCATCCTGGTAGTCTTTGAACAGTCTAACTTTTCCTATAAGCTTAAATGATTTATCGACTGTATCCCTAATTTTTTCCATATATTTTCTATCGCAGTTGCTGATCTCAAGCAATTCGAGGTAATTGTTTATTATAGTAAGGTAGTTGCTGATGTCATGTCTTAAGATACTATTGAGCATCTCGTACCTGTCATTACCCGATTTTAGCTGTCCATTTCCGTAATTAGTTTGATCCTGCATATCCTACCTCCTGAAAATCGAAGTGCCATTCTGAAGCCTTCAGGATATATCTGATATGGTCTTGAGGTATCATCTTCATGCTCTCACAATAGTACTATAATTATAGACTTGCTACTAAAACTTTTCGAAAGTGCAATTGTAATTCTGAAATAAAAAATTAAAATTAATAGAAAAATGAAGAATAGTTATTTAGATTTTAAATAGAAAAGTCATTGAGTTAATTCCATATCAACTCATCTTCATATAAGGAGAAAGATATGAATTCAGGTCCCAATATCAATACCGCTCTCCATATTTTTGAGAGTCTTGATAGCAGAAAGAGCTGCAAGATAGCTTGTTCTGGGATTTTCAGGGCTTTTAACGTTCTCTGAAAGGGTAACAATTTCTCCGAACTCACCACTTACTTTTATGTGATGGATGTTCCTGTCTACCGCAGGGTCGGCGACTATTCTCACTTTGGTCCTATCCCAACCCACTCCAGCCAGACTGATTACGGCGGCAACGTTAACATTTTCAGGAAAGAGTTTTACAGCTTCTCTGGCGCTCCCCTCAAATAAATCAGTCACTTCTCCGATCTTTTCAGGGTCAATTCCTCTCTCCGTGAAAAATGGAGCTCCTTTAAGGCTCTCGGGGTGCTTTGTGGTGGTCAATATTATGTCATCTATCAGTTCAGATACAGATTTAATAGTATCGATACCCGTAACAGCTCCTGATGGAATGAGTACTCTCCTCCCCTTCTCCTTGGCAGCTTTTGTGATTCTCTCCAGTAAACTCTCGTCAACGAAAGCACCTACGCTCATAACCATCAGATCTACCTCTTTGTGAAGAATTTTCTCTCCATATTGCTCTACAGCACGCTGGGAAGCAGCCTCCACAACTACATCCAGCTCAGTAGATAAAAGCTCTTCAAAATTTTCTGCAATCACTACTTTCTGATTTAAATTCTGAACCATTTTTGTTGCTTTCTGTTCATCCAGATCGAAAACGGCTTTCAAATTGAATTTCTCATCTCCATCAATAGCTTTTGAGATAGAGCTTCCGATGGCTCCACAGCCTATTAGCCCAACTTTCATATAATATCTAACATCCTTTTGACGGACTTTATAGCTCTTTCCGCCGTTGCTTGGGGTACTTTAACCTCATGCTCCTCGTTTCTTAAGGTTTCAAGGGTTTTGTGGAGGGTATTCATCTTCATTTCTTCGCACACAACTTCCTTTAGAGGAATGAATTCTTTTCCAGAGAAATCACGCTTCATTCTGTCGATGAGACCTATCTCAGTTCCCACAACTATCTGTTCAGCCCCGCTTTCTTCAGCTCGTTTGATCATTTGACTGGTGGACCCAATATAATCTGCGAGGAGCTGTACCTCTGGATTACACTCTGGATGGACCATTAACTCAGCATCAGGATAGCTTTCTCTGGACTTTTCAACATCCTCTTCTTTGAAGGCCCTGTGGACATAACAGTATCCATCTGCAGGAACTGGAGTGACCTTTTTCCCACTCTTTTTTTCCGCAAACCAGGCAAGGTTCACATCAGGACCCATGAAAACCTCATCGTAGGTTAGGGATTTTACTATCTGAGCTGCATTGGAAGAAGTGCAGCATATATCTGCTTCAGCCTTACACTCTGCGCTGGAGTTCACATAAGTTATAAAAGGTACATCTTTACCTTTTTTTGCCTCAATGATCATATCGGGAGTCAGTTGAGCTGCCATGGGGCATATAGCCTGTTTTGATGGAATGAGCACTTTTTTATCTGGGTTCAATATGGAAGCGGTCTCGGCCATAAAATCTACGCCACAAAATACGATTATGTCTGCATCTGTTTGAGTGGCCATTCTTGATAGCTCCAGGCTGTCACCTGTAAAATCGGCAACTTCCTGTATTTCCATTATCTGGTAGTTGTGAGCGAGTATAACTGCATTTTTCTCCTCTCTTAATTCCTTGATCTGATGGCGCAAATTTCTATCATCATTGAAATTCATTGAACAGAAGTCCTAACCTCAGTATTTAAATCTAATTTACTTGATGACTTGAGCTTTATCAGCCACCTTTTACAGTTACCTGTCACCAGTTCAATCTCACTCCTCTGAAAACTGGACCATCTGAGCAGACCATCGAGCCGTCTTGAAGAGAACAGGACCCGCAAACCCCCAGACCACATCGCATGTACCTTTCCAGTGCAAATTCAACTTTTTGCAAGACATTAAGCTCTTCAAAACAAGTATAAAGGTTCCTAAGCATTACTTCTGGCCCACAGCAATAGATTTTGGAGAAATTGTGGCAAAACTGGGAATCCTTACTTTTCAAAAGCTCTAAAACATTTCCATGGAAAGCTTTGCTACCATCGTCGGTGGAGATGTCCGCATCTAGCTCATCTAGAAATATGAGGTTGGAGGCAGTCCTCTCCCCATAAAGGACGTGTACATCAATACCCAGCTTCATAAGGAAATTGTGGAGGTAACGGAGAGGAGCTACACCTATACCTCCGGCGATTATCAGTGCGCTACCCTGGGGAAGGGAAAAGGGTCTTCCCACCGGTCCTTTAACTCCCATAAGGTCTCCTATCTCAGAATCGACCATAGCACGGGTAGTGTCTCCTACTGCTCTAACGGTCACCGAGTTCGGGGCTGAGAGGCTCAGAGGAATCTCTTCGTAACCAAATGCATTGAGCATCACGAACTGTCCGGGAAATGACCTGAGAGGGTGGTTGAAAGTAATGGTAGCTGTATCCTCATTGTGCCTTACTATACTATCTATTTTGACTGTGAACATATTATAACCCTCTATAATCCTTTATATTGAGATTCTCTGTGGGCTTTTCCTACTATCTCGGGAAGATCTTCACCTGTCATGTTCAGATATGCTTTTAAACTCTCCTTGAGGCTGAAGAATATGTTGTAACTGTAGAAAATTGCAGATCCGACCTGCACAGAACTTGCACCCGCCAGAATGAATTCTACAACGTCTGACCAGGTGGTAATGCCGCCTGAACCGATTATGGGGATCTTAACCCTTTCGTATAGGTCCCATACACACTTCAGGCTTATGGGTTTTATTGCTTCTCCGCTGACTCCTCCACTGATATTGCTTAATACAGGTTTCTGGCTGAAAATGTCTATTCTCATTCCCCTAACCGTGTTGACCGCCACCAGCGCATCTGCTCCACCTTTCTCAGCAGCCTTGCCTATTTCTGTTATGTCCCTGACATTGGGGGACAGCTTGGCAAAAACGGGTTTTTTGCTTGCTCTCTTTACCTCTGAAACAACTTCTTTCACCAGTTCAGGGTCACTACCTACGGCCAGACCCACTTTATCTGCGTGAGGGCAGCTCAAGTTGAGCTCGAAGGCATCAGCGAAAGGGAAATGATTAGTGAGTGAGGCAAGCTCTTGAGAAGTCGATCCGAAGAGACTCACTATTAGAGGAGCTTTACCCTTAAAATTCCTCAACTCATGGGCGAAAACCTCAGCTCCAGGAGAGGAAAGCCCAACAGCATTGAGAAGACCATGCGGGAAGTTGATCACCACAGGGTTTTTGTAACCCTCCCTTGCCTCTGTTCCCACTGACTTGGATACTACAGCTCCAGCGTGCTCGCTTATTCTGTTCAATGAAGAAGCGTGGCTTCCGAGAATACCGCTTGCCAGGATCAAGGGATTATTTAGTTTTAAACCGCATAGATCTACCTCAAGCATTAATTCCACTCATATTATGTATTTATAAACGCTTCGAATACTCCAGGCCATCAAGGCCAATTTGACCGCGGGTTCAGTTATCGAATACTATGCTTCTTTTTCGAACAGAGAAACCCTTATCCTCCAATTCCCGGACAACTTCTTCCATTCTCTGAGAATTTTCTGTAAGCAGCTTTGCCTCAATAATCCACACGTTCTCCTCTTCAGAATTCATGAACAAAGATGAAGTTCGATATATATAAAACTATTCTACGTCATTTAACGGATTTTACGTTGAGAAAAAAAGCGTTGGTGATCCAAATTGATATAAAGTTGATTTCCTGCAGCTTTTTATGAAAATGAGGGGGTTAGTGGTCAACGGAGTGTTTGTGGAGAAAGTCTATCATGTTTTCCCAGTGACTCCCTTTCCAGTAAAGCTTTTTACACCTAGGGCAGTACCACAGCTCATAAATCTCCGCCAGATCCTCTTCGATCCCTTCTTCCTCCAGCACTTCTTCCACCTCTTCTTCGCTGGGCTCTCGAAGGAACTCGTTACATACGCTGCACCTATCCATCACAGGCTTGAACTTCACCCCTATCTTTTCTACTTCTTTCAGCTGGTCACCCACACTGTTCGACTCTATCAATACTACAGGCCTGCCCACAGACTTGGCTCTGCTGAAGAGGTCCTTATCTTTGGTGAGCAATACCCTGTCCTCATGGTTTGCAGCCATGTAATCGTCTTCAACTTCTTTGTTAACCGGTAAGTCGGCAATATATAGCGTATCGTAGCCCGCGATCCTCAACCATCTGGCGAGCTTTCCCAGCATGCGGTCAACCATGAACTTCAAAGTCTAGCCACCACCTATGATCCGATTCCTTTATTCTCTCCGCCAGCTTTTTGGCAGCCTTACTCTCAAACTCAAGATTATCAGCATATATCATGGCGGATGGATATTGCTCTGAGTATTCTTTGGCCTGCAGCAGCAGTTCAAGCTTATCTGCATCCTCAACATAGTGTTGAAGATGTTCCATACCCTCAACTTCATCCTCTATTCCTAAGACCTTCATCTGCTCTTTGATCACCTGCTCACTGTCAACAGTGGCATATCTCTTGGCGACCTTATGCAGATCCAGAGTCCTGCTCTCGTGCAGATCATGGATCAATCCCAGAAAAGCTGCCCTCATAGCAGTATCGACGTCAGAGGTCTCTTCTCTGGCAACTACAAAGGCAAGAATGGCTGTCCGGAAGGTGTGCTCGGCAACGGTTTCAGGCTCCTTGATGCCCACCTTGAACCACCCCGAACGGGGGACCAGCTTTAGCGCTCCCATCTCAAACATTAATTTTACCACATCATCCATAATGCAAATCTTGCCAGAGGGGTTTTAATATTTGTCTGAAGGCAGAAGAAAAAATGGCAACTGAACTGACCCCCAAAATTATTTTAAGAGAAAACTAACCAAGTATATGGGCTTCGAGATGATGGAGGTCACCCGGGAAAGCAAAAAAGTAGATGGAGAAGATTTTTTTAGATTGGTGAAGGAAGTTAAACAGCAGTTAAACAAAGAACAGGAATGTAGAGCAGGTGGCCTCGTTAGCATGCCCAATAAAGGGACTGCTGCTATCGTAGGAGATATACACGGTGATCTGGAGAGCTTAGAATTCATTCTCAGCCACTTCGAACATGACTATATCGTATTCCTGGGAGATTACGGTGATAGAGGAGAAGACTCCCCAGAAGTCTTTTACACTCTACTCAAATTGAAAAGAGACTACCCCCACAAGTTCACACTCCTGAGAGGCAACCATGAACCACCTTCCGACCTCCCTGTTCATCCACACAACCTTCTTAGGCTACTGGAAGAAAAATTCCGGAACGGGAGGGAGATATACCGCGAGCTATCAGAGCTATTTCAGCATCTCCCCCATGCAGCAGTGGCAGAAGGGAGATACCTCTTCCTCCACGGCGGTCTACCTGAGGTCTCTTCTTTACAGGAAATACAAATGGCCGGGAAAAATCATCCAGAGAAACCACATCTGGAGCAGATCCTGTGGAGCGACCCTATGGATGGCAATGGAACTGGTCCCTCACTGCGGGGAGCGGGTAGAATGTTCGGCAAAGACGTAACCCATCAGATATTGGGTTCTCTGGGAGTTAAAACCCTTATCAGGAGTCACCAGCCCTGCGAAGGCGTCAGGGTTGACCACGACGGAAAAGTGGTTACAGTTTTCTCCAACAAGATCTACGGCAACCTCCAGTCCGCCTTCCTATTAGTTGACCTATCCGCAGCAAAGGATGGGTATGAGCTGGAAAAAGAAGCTATCAGATTTTGATTATATAATATACTGCCTAAACTTGAAGATAATAAAGGACAATAAAAAGTATTATTAACGTATTTTCACAAAATATTATTGAAATGATATCCAAAAATGAAAGGGAAGCTCAAATCCTGAAGAATTCTCTGGAAAGAGAGAAGAAGCTCGTTGAACACAGTATCAAGAAAACAAAGGAGAAACTCAAGGATTTTGAGTACAAACACGGGGTCAACAGCGAAGAATTCTTCAGGGAATTTGAAGAGGGTAAAACTGAAGACTCTCAGGAGCTTATGCTCTGGGCTTCTGAATTTGAAGCTTTGAAACTGCTGGAGAAAGACAAGGAAACCATCGAAAGGATGCTGAAAATGTGCGGATAGACGACTATCTGGAGCAAGTTAATAAAAGCTTAGGCAGTTCAGTAATTATCTCTTATCAAATAGAATTTGAAGTTAAATCATCCTCTTTAGCTCTAATCTACGGTGAAATACTGTTTAAAGATAGCTCAACACTTGAATTCCTGGAGTTGATAAGAGAAACTCAAGAAGGTTAGAGAGGTTAAAATACCGCTTTCAATACAGAAAAGAAGAATCTTTCGTTTTCAGATACGATAATGCCCCTCACCACAAAGTTGATACATTCCCACATCACGTTCATAAAGGCGACCGAGTGCTCCCTTCAAAAGAGAAAAACCTGATAGAAGTTATCAAAGAGGTTGAAGATATTCTATAATACAATGTTAGTTACAAAAAAAACTTTTGAAAACCGCTGGATATGTTGTATAGCCAGCAGAAGGGGAAAATGATCTGTTCTATTAGGTTCTCTCCACGAATCTCCCATCGTCTCTCAATTGAGAGATTCTTTCTACTTTACCCTCCATCCACCCGATTTTCTCTGTCTTCCTGGCGTCCATTTGAGGTACATAAGGCTTGACGTCCAGGAGAGGGGCCCCGTCCACGATGTCCACATCCTGAACGCGCAGTACATTCTCTTCTATTTTCATCAGTCTGACTATAGAAAAACCGATGGGATTCGGTGGCGGGGGATCTGGTAGCGAACAAACCCCCCTGATGCTCATCCAGGAAAGGTTTGACAGTCAGCGAGTAACTGGAAACCAGGTGGAAGTGATAAATCAAATAGAGGTGGGAAAAACCCTCCAGATCCTTTAACCCTTCAGCGTATTGAGAGAACATCTCTACACTCCCTTCAACCCCCTCAGCGCTGGCAGATTGTATGGGAGTACCTTGAGGCTCTTTAAATGGAGAACGGACAATTCCAATAGGCCTGTACTCGATCTTTTCCATTAAAAAAGGCTTTAGTGGTGTTAACTTAATAATATTGTTATCCATTCTAACGGGAAGGTGAGTGGAGTCAGAATAATACCGGCTATCATTAATTATCAACAATCCACAAATTTAAAAAACTCATTATCCAGACTTGTTGTCTTAACGAGTATAGAGGGATTTTGATGCACTTGATTGTTTGCAGTAGGAATGATGAGGCTTCACAGAACATTAAATCTCATTTGCTGGAAATTTTAAAACCAGAAGAGAAGGAGCTAAAAGGATGCACTTTTTATGGTGCTGGAAATATTGGAATTGCCGAAATAGAGGAGAGATTGATATATACGGATGGTCTCGACTCCAGGTTAAAAAAAGAATTCGAATTTGAAGAGATTCTGTTCGCCTCCAGGCACAGCAGCAGAGATGAGAGGAAGATCTTTTCCGCTCATGTTTCGGGGAATGTCAATACTGCGGACTTTGGAGGAGTACCCTATTCACTGGCGATGCCGGCACCGATCAGGATGAAGAATTATGTGCTGGCTATGAGCAAGAAGCTGGAAAGGAAACCGGATTTTGATTTCACCATGGAAGTGACCCATCACGGCCCATCAGAGATTTCCACTCCTTCAGCGTTCTATGAAATCGGCTCTACTGAAAACGAGTGGAATGATAAAGAGGCAGGGAGGATAGTTGCCGAATCTCTGGTGGAATCCATAAATAACAGCAGAGATGACTGGCACATAGCCGTAGGTGTGGGGGGAACACACTATGCCCCTCGGCAAACAGAGATCATGCTGGGAACGACGTTCACCTTTGGCCATAATTTTGCCAAATACACTTTTGAGGGTCTGAATGAGGAAATTATAGAGCAAGCAGTAAAAATTACAGGCGCACATTATATAGTGATAGACGAAAAGTCAATAAAATCTGCAATCAAAAAAATGGTCAACGCAGTTGCTGAAGATAAGGGAATTGAAGTTTTAAAGTCCAAGAAGGTCAAGAAAGATTACAAACTTCAATCTGAAAATTCACCAATTTCTCAGCAAATTGATAAAAAAACTTAAAAATACTCAGGAGTGTGACCAGATATGAAACTTAAAGTTAAAAATATCCCTCTCAGACTTGAACATTCCTCAGCCATGATAAGCCCCGATGATGCTGCTGAGCTGGGACTTATTGTAGGAGATAGAGTAAAAGTAAGTTACGGCAAGAAATTTTGTGTTTCTGATGTTAATATAGCTACCGGGATGGTCGATAAGGGGGAGATCGGTATTTGTATGACCGCTGTTCCCTGCGAGATCGAGTTCCCGGAAGGGGCTGATGTTGAGGTTTATCCTGTATCCAAGCCCAAATCAATTGAATACATCAAGAAGAAGATGGATGGTAAAAAACTGACCAAAGAAGAGCTCCACGCTATAGTGAGGGATATTGTATCCAATATGCTCACTGAAGTTGAGCTGACCGCTTTTGTTATGGCCGATTATCTCCAGCATGTTGATATTGATGAGATCGAGTGGCTTACTGAAGCGATGATCGACACCGGAGAGACCTTAAGCTTTGAGAGAGGGATTGTGGTGGACAAACACAGCATCGGAGGTGTTCCCGGTAACAAGATATCCCTGCTTGTTGTTCCCATAATAGCTGCCAGCGGTCTCCTCATACCCAAAACCGCTTCCAGAGCTATAACCTCTGCCAGCGGAACCGCTGATACCATGGAGGTTCTGGCTGACGTGAACCTGGGTATTGATGAGATAAGAGAGGTAACCGAGAGTGTGGGTGGAGTTATAGCCTGGGGAGGAGCGACCAACATAGCTCCTGCTGATGACAAGATAATCAAAGTAGAGCATCCCCTGTCAATAGACCCCCGACCCCAGCTGCTGGCAAGTGTCATGGCCAAAAAAGGCTCAATTGGAGCCAAACACATCGTAATCGACATCCCTGTGGGAGAAGGGTCTAAAGTAGCCGATGTGGAGCAGGGTCGAACTCTGTCAACAGATTTCTCAGAGTTGGGCCGCAGAATGGGATTGGATGTATCATGTGTAATGACATATGGTGGTCAGCCGGTAGGTAGAACAATAGGACCTGCTCTGGAAGCTAAGGAGGCCTTAAAAGTACTGGAAACTGCCAAAGGACCAAGAAGTCTGATTGAGAAGGCTACTGGAGTAGCTGGAGTTCTTCTGGAGATGTCAGGTAAGGCCAGAAACGGCTCTGAGTATGCCAACCAGCTTATTGAGTCTGGAAAGGCACTGGAAAAATTCAAGCAGATTGTAGAAGCCCAGGGTGGAGACCCCGAAGTAACTTCCAAAGACATTTCTGTTGGCACCCACAAGTATGAGATGAAAGCACCTATTGATGGTGCAGTGGCTATAGTGGACAACTCCAAACTGGTAAAGGTTGCCAGAGCTGCCGGGGCCCCTAAAGACAAGGGGGCAGGTATAGTATTGCATAAAAAGGGAGGACAGCACGTAAGCGCGGGTACCTCCTTGTTCACCATATACGCTGACAAGGAATGGAAACTGGATAAGGCAGTTGAGCTGGCCACCCCAGAACCGCCATTGACGGTTTCAAGTATGATACTGGAAAGATATCCATCTTACAGAGTGATATAAAGAATAAAGATAATTAATGACATAGTAAATGAAATGAAGAAAATGAAGAGGGGTAAATATGACTGAAAAGACTGAAAAAACCAGGTTTAAGGACGGTCTTCAGGATATAGTTGCCTGTAAATCAAGTATTTGCAGGATAGCTCTGGAGGAAGATAGAGGAGTACTGGAGTATAGAGGATATGACATCCATGATCTGGCCAAGAACTCCAATTTCGAGGAAGTAACCTATCTGCTTCTGTTCGGCGAGCTACCCAGTAAAAAGGAGCTTGAATTATTCTCTGAAGAGCTCAAAGAGAGAAGAGAGCTACCTCCTCAGATCATTGGTTTGCTGACTCACTTACCACAGTTCACACACCCCATGGTAGTACTCAGGACTGCTATATCTTATCTGGGTTCAATGGATAAGTATATTCACCATAAAAGCTACGAAAAGAGCGTTGATAAAGCAAAGAATCTGGTGGCAAAGCTTCCCACCATAACAGCTTACTACCACAGGATAAGAACTGGACAGAACCTGGTGAGCCCCAATATGGATCTGGATCATGCGGCCAACTTCCTTTACATGCTTCACGGTAAAGAACCCACCGAAATCGAGGCAAAAAGTCTTGACCTGGACCTGATTCTGCACGCAGATCACGAGCTTAACGCCTCAACTTTTGCTGCCAGAACCTCAGCCTCAACTCTCGCAGATATCTACGCCTGTGTGGTCGCCGGAACGGGAACCCTCATGGGATTTCTGCACGGTGGTGCTTCTCAAAAGGTCATGGAGATGTTGAGAGAAGTAGCAGTCCCCTGGAGAGCGGAGGACTATATTAAAGAGAAGCTGGAAAGAAGAGGAAAGATCATGGGATTTGGTCACCGCGTTTACAGGAATGTAATGGATCCCAGAACATTGGAGCTGAAGACACTCTCCAAAAAGCTGGGTGACGAAAAAGATTCTAAATGGTTTGAAATATCTGAATCTATTGCCGAAGCAGTGTACAAGTATAAGAGCCTGCTCCCCAACGTTGACTTCTATTCAGCCAGTGTCTATGCCAACTTGAACATCCCGGACGACCTCTACATCAATATCTTTGCCATGTCCAGAATTTCTGGATGGACATCCCATGTAATTGAGCAGTATGAGAACAATAAGCTCATCCGCCCAAGAGCCGAATACGTGGGTGCTGAAAGTAGGGAATATCAGTCTTTTGATGGAAGGAGCACTGATAGGTGATAAGATGGATTTTCCTCTTTCGGAGAGATTGAATCAGCTACCGCCATATCTATTTGCTGAACTGGATGTCATGAAAAGAAAGAAGCAGGAAGAGGGAGCAAATGTCATTGACTTTGGTGTTGGTGATCCCGATCTGGCGACACCCTCTCACATCGTGGAGGCAATGCAAAAGGCAGTAGAAAAGGTAGAGAACCAGAAGTATCCCGGTTATGCCGGCACGAAATCTTTCAGAGAAGCTGTAAGCAATTTTTACGCTCGCAGAAAGAACGTCAAGCTGGACCCGGAGAAAGAAATAATTGCGCTTATCGGCTCCAAAGAAGGGATAGCCCATCTCCCCTTGGCATTTATCGATCCAGGAGATTATGTTCTTGTTCCCGATCCCAGATACCCGGTCTATTACAGCTCCACCATATTTGCGGGGGGCAATCCCTACATAATGCCCCTAAAAGAGGAAAACGGATTCTTACCTGATCTGCAGTCCATTCCATCTGAAGTGTCAAAAAAGGCGAAGATAATGTTCTTGAACTATCCCAATAATCCCACGGCTGGTGTGGCGGAAACCGACTTTATTAAGGAATCTGTTGATTTCTGCAGGGATAATAACATAATCCTGGCGCAGGATGCGGCCTACAGCGAGGTCTCATTTGATTACAGGGTAAAAAGCTTCATGGAGGTAGAAGGAGCACTGGATGTAGTAATAGAATTCAACTCTCTATCCAAAACCTATAACATGACCGGATGGAGAATAGGGATGGCAGTAGGCAACCCCCAGGCACTAAACGGTCTGACGAAGATAAAGACCAATATCGACAGCGGGACATTCGAGGCAGTGCAGAAAGCCGGAGTTGCTGCCTTGAGTGGAAGTGATGAAGTGATTGAGAAGAACAACGATATCTACAGGAAGAGAAGAGATATACTGGTCGAAGGTCTGAAGGGCACGGGGCTGGACGTCAATGTGCCCAGAGCCACATTCTACGTGTGGTGTGGAGTGCCTGAGGGTTATGACAGCATGTCCTTTACCAAAAAGCTGCTGGATGATGCAGGAGTTCTGGTCACACCTGGTGTAGGGTTTGGAGAATATGGAAACGGATTTGTGAGATTTGCTCTCACCAGGAGTGAAGAAACTACCATAAATGCCGTGGAAAGAATAACTCAGGCCGGTATTTAACGGTATTCACCTATGTGGAACCCTTACCGGGTAATCAGATCCGTATTATTTAATACTT
>CAZQTT010000055.1:0-17668 GCA_964596255.1 uncultured archaeon | reverse complement strand
ATACTGAATAAAATCTTATGTCATATACCTATGGGTCAGAAAGCCGAGTTACGGTCATCAAATTCATCAAAAGTTATATTCACATACTCCTTACCTACCTGCTCTTCCCTATCCCCTCTATCAGGTGATGAGACTAAAGCCCCAACTATAATTAAAAATACAAAAAAGCACAGAATAGAATAAAGAACGTAACCAGTATATCTTACTATTCTCTTCTCACTTCTAATAAGGGGGATTTTATCTCTCATACACGCTTTATTTTTATTCTTCTCCTGTTATATTAGTCATCTCTTTCCACTCTGAGAATCCCCAAGTCCCATTCAGAAACTTCTGCATTCCAGTTCTCTCTATAGTTAAAGAGTATTCAACAATTTTTCCGTCATCTTCTGTTAAAGACCTTATCTCACTTGTTATTCTAAATTTAATCGTTTTAATCTCTAAATCTCTTTCCACAATATAAGCATTTATAATTTCCATAACACTCAGAGATTGAGCATACACCTCAACATCATCTCCGCCCATATAGCTAATATAACTAATAAAAAGCATATCCTCTTTATAATTCATGTATATATTATCCAAATAATTAATATACTCCTCATTTATCTCCTCATCTATTCTCTCAGCAAGTTCATTCTTATCAAACTTACTTTCTGGTGTAGCCGTTACTGTAGGATTTTCAGTCAACATTGCCTCAATATCCATATGTGTTTTCTCTAAATTCCAAGAGTAAGTCTCCTCATCAACTGGAATCTGATATAAAGCAACTCCTTTTCCACCAGCTTTTATTGAACCTCTTGATTGAATACCATCTTTTAGCTTGTCAGTGGTATGGTCTAAATCATAAAATCTCTCACTTGTCTCAACCCTGCTCCTAAACCAAATATCCTCCATATCAAGATTTCCTTCGTTTACCTCAAGCTCAACGATAACCCATTTGTAACCGTCTTTTCTCCACTTTTGCAATTCATCTGGTATCTCATCAGGGTTTTCTGCTGATTTTACCGTATACTCCAATTTAACCTCCTCCGATGTAATTGGAGTCGCTGTAGGTCTTTCAGTCGTTGTTCCTTCAGGAGTTTCTGTCATAGTTGCCTCAGGCGTTCCCCCTTCCCCTTTTGATGGTTCTTCCCCTGCACATCCAATAAAAAATACTAAACCAATCAAAACAACCATCAACAAACATTTTTCTCTCATTTTAACCCCATATGTAAATATTTAGGTATATCTGATTTTTCTGTTATATAATTTTTACCAAACATATTAAATCTAATTATCTGATGCCAATTGTCAGTAAAACAAAACTCACAATCCTTAAAGAACTATCTAAACAACCGCTCCACGGCTATGCTCTCGCCAAAAAACTTGGCGTTACTATATCCTCCATCTACACCCATCTAACTGAACTTGAAAATGACGGTTTCATATCTCATACAACCACAGACAGGCGTAAAGTCTATTCTCTTACTGATAAAGGAAAAGAACTTCTACAATTATTGGATTAACCCGATATTTCCCAGTTCAACCTAAGCATCCCAGTAAAATCCAATTCAAAAATTATAAAATTCTCCACGCCCCATTAAGGAGTCTCTTATAACATCCATATGGGATATATCTTTTTTCATCCTACTAAAAATTCTCTCTACACCTCAACCTAAATCATTGTCCTACTCCACTTACACTATACTCTACTCTATACTTCATTTCTCCCTTCCTCCGCCCATGTATTTTCTTGTCCGACAAACGCTCTAACTATATAAATAAACCCTCATCTTCATCTTATTATTCTGTCCGACAGTCAGACAAAACCCCACATTCGCACCTACAGGGTGTCCGACACTTCATCGTCAGCATCTCTCCCCCAATCACCAAAGACAAATTAACAACACAAAAAATTCTCTCTATGCACCAATCTGAAAAGATATATCACACTAACTATTTTCGTTATTATCCCCCAATGTTTTCCCTCTTCTATCCCATATTAATCGTTTCAATCACAACTGATCTGTATTTTTATATTCACAGACATTTGTGGCTCTTATTTGCCAATCATGTAACCAAAAAACACAGAATTTCCACCTAAAATTACGTAAATCTATACTGGTAATTTGAGTCATTTCGTTCTAACCTGGTTTTTATCTCTTGTGCACCTGCATTCAAAGCAGCTTTAAATTTGATTAACGGCTGAATTAAACGTTGGTTTGCAGTCTCAGCAACTACTTCTTTGCCCTCTTTCGTAAAAAAGGTAACAATAGCTTTACACTTATTTCCATACTTTTCGATATCAATCTTCTTTATAGATACAGTCTCCCCTATGTATGGCCCAAATCCTGTCCTGTTTATCCTCTTATTGACTAAATTATATACTTCAGAAGCATTTACTCTCTGTTTCAATTTTCCTCTCATCAACTTCTCTAAATTTTTGATTTCTTCTTTTAAATCCGCATAACTCACTTCATACATTTTTTCACCTCCGTATATTTTTTATGCTACATCACAGCTTTTCTTAGTTCGCAATTCTTCAATAGTTAGCTGGAAACCTCCTAAAAATATACCAACTTCAATTTTTACCTTATTTCCAAAAAAACTCTTCTAAATCGCCTTAACTTCAATATTAGACTTAAGTTTGCGTCCATATCTCCTAAAATTTGTGTTGTGTAGTTTAGTTTCTGCTGTTACCATTTAGCAACCTCTTCTTCACTTTTGAGATTTCCCTACTTTTGTTTAAGGTATACTGGAATTCGTCATCCAAATTTTCTTCAATATACTCTACTACTACTTTTCCTGTGATTTTATCATAACTTAAGCCTCGATTGCTTAATTCTTTTATTGCTATCACGTATTTGTCCCTGTCACAAAGGTTGCCGCTACTTATCCTCTGTTGTTTTCTCTTGTTATGATACCTCTTCATACCTGCACTTATTGCCTCTCCTTTAGCTCCATCACCATTAATTTGTCCAGTAAAATGAGTATATTCAAAATCGTCAATAGTAGCATCGCCTTTAATTCTCTTCTCCAGTAAACTAACATCATCGTTCTTTATATACCCCGAAATCGCCTTAAATCTCCTGTCAATAACAAAATAATGGTATTGTGGAAGCCCCTTAGCCAACTTCTTAGCATAACTGAACATCTTTACATCTTCTTCGTGCTTAAATGCATTGCTAACAAAACTACCGCTTTTCATTACTACAATAACATCAATATACGGCATGATTTCTGCTGCTATTTTCCACATATGCACAATTACACCAAAATCTCTTTTTCCCCTTCCACTCTCTAAATCTGAATGCCTTGCATCCGCAGCTATATCAATAATGAAGTCATCTACTCTTGTTGTATCTTCAAACCCGATATAGGGATTCCTAAGCTCTTCTGGAAATTCACTATATCTTCCATCACCCTTCACCACTACCGCTCCCGCTTCTTTGTATTTCCTTGTATCTATCTCATCCAAACCCGCTGAAGTAACAACAACATCACCATCAGAACCATAAATTCTTACTAAATTACTGTGTAGAACAGTCTTACCTGTGCATTTGTCTCCTATAATAAGAATACCCAATCCCTGTCTTTCACTTTCAAATATCTTTGGAATCTCATACCCAATAATTCTACCATTACCGCTTACATAAGAATCAATAGATTCTCTAATCAACTCACTCTTATTTTTACCAAAACTTTCTGCAAAGTTCCCAAATATTTTCCACTTATTCTCATCTACTCTAAAACATTTTACTGACAAACGAGTCATAATACCACCATACCCAAATCCTCCACTCAGGAGAGCTATTAACTATAGAGAGCTCTAACCATCAGTTAAAATTCCAGCATAAACAACCTTCAAACCAATTAATTACTATTCATCCAAAATCGACCTTTGGACTCATAATCTTCAACACACAACCAAATTTAGAATGGTTAATTGTTTCTCTTAACTTACCCAATTTTTTAAAGATAGCTACCGCTACTTTAGATTTTACTCTCTTAAAAACACCTAAAGGCTCATCGATATTGCAAACCTTAGCTACTCCAGATTCTACCAAACCGCAAGTCAAATTCCAATATTTTAATCCATCTTTAACAGTCTGCTTTAATCTTAGCAAAATATTATTAATAGCTCTTACAGGAAGCTTAAAAAATGCTCCTAACTTCGATACCGCTGCTTTTAGCGTTGAACCCCAGTTCTTAGTAGTCAGCTTCTTATTTGCGATATAGACAAACTCAATTCCTTCACTATCTAACAGTTCTTTAGCTTCTTTAGTAAATTCAACCTTTTTACTGTGAACAAGTATCTTCCTATATTTCTTTCCCTTAAATCTCGGAAGTATTTTGTCCTTTACTACTCCAACATCAATCTTCTTAAAATAATTCCAATTTCTGCACTCAATCCATACAGGTTTATTATTTTCATCTAAAGCATAGATATCAACGCCATTACCGATAGCAGTGCCAATATGTTCTACTTCTTTAAAAATTCCAAGCTCTTCCAAACCCTTTGTTACTAAAATCTCAAAATAGAGACCGTCCTTACAATCCTTTGCACTTACATCAATTCCACGCTTCTTGCACTCATTTCTTACAGTTTGTAGGACAACATTAATTTTATACCTCTCTTTTATCTTCTTTGCAGCCCCAGAAAAGCCAAATTCATCTACTAAATCTTTAAGCTCTTTATCACTAAGGAAGGTAAGTTTTCTTTTCCTTTTTCTGTTTGTAGTATCCACTAATCCCGATTTTATCTCTGTATTTTTTAAATTCCTGAACTCTTCCTTTGAGTGAATTAAATCCATTAATTTTCACTCTCACGTATTTTCACCTCCCTTCTCTTTCCTTCTATCCTTCTTCAAATGTTATCGGGTTGAGTAACCCACCTTCTAAAGCAGTAGCTAAAAGCTACTTTTACCTTCTAAACCTTATCAAAAATTGCCTTCTCAAATTTCAGTTCTACAATGATATGTTTTTTTTTCATTGTATTTATACTTAACGCACAGAGTAAACCCACAAACAAATTTCGGGGAAAAAGAGGCTATGAAAAACAATATTGTAAGAGAGATGGGTGAGTATGAGAGAAAAATAATTAATATCGTTTCAATACGTATATACCATATATCCATACTACAGGTGAAATTTAATGTTATTGAGAGTAGAATTAACTTTGAATTACTGGCATCATCAATGGCAATACCGACCTATAAGAGCGTAAGGAATTATTTATTTTCTCAAGGTAATTGGTCATCAATATTGAGCCGTTACTATGTCCTATCATGAATTGAATCAATGACTCCGATACTCCTGCTTCTACACATTTGTTGATAAACCAGTTTCTGCAATGCTTTAGTTTCAGAGATCTCCTACTTTGTTTTCCGGCCATAACCTCTGTTACTCTGACTTTCTGTAATTGTTTGGCAAACTCAGTTGGCATAAATGCTTTGAGAGCTTTTTTATTTCCCCTTTCCCAGTCAATGTCATAATAGGCCACACCATCATAGATGTGTAGTTTGTTAGGGTCAAATTCATTAAGCACTTTCAAGCCTTCTCGAATACGTATACCAGAATACAATAGGAGTTTCACCAATAACTTGACGTTCTCATTCTTGCATTGGTTAAGAGTATCTATAATCTGGGCATCAGAAGGGACGTATGTGTCTGTGCTACCCTTCTTGGGTTTCAACACCTCTTTCAATTCTACGGCAGTAGGCTTATCGATAACTCGTTTGTCAACGTAATAGTTGATGAGATTACGGACAGCCTTAGCAAACCAATTCCAGTTGTATTCCACCTTATCACATACGGTAATTAAGTCCTCTCTGTTATTGATAACAACACCCTTCACATGTTTTCTTAAGCAGAGTAAATATTTATGTGCAGTATCAGATTGCATTCTCTTATTGAGCCAGACAGTGAAATCTTGTTCTACGGCCTTGAAATCAACGTTCGCCTCTTCCCGAGCCTCTGACCCGGGTTCAAATCCCGGCAGCCGCATACCTTAGGTTTAGCTGAGTACTTTTTTTGAGATCAATGAACACTTCAGCAGGGGGGAAATCAAAAAAACTATCTGAATAGGAGCTGGGTATAGGGTTAGCTTGTCTCTTCAACGTTTAGGTATGGGGTTAGGGGTGAGTGTTACCAGTAGTCTCTGTCTTTACATAACCAGCTTTCAGCTCTTTTAACATTTTTTCCAAGAGATACAGTTGCACCTATTTAAAAAAATTAGGGGTAGTATATTTTTTATAGGAATTTTAATTATTTTTCTTGCTTTTTCTTGAAAAGTCCTTTAATTCTCTTAACTATCTCTTTGGTCTCCATAGTATATATCCTCCTTTTCTATTCTATAAGTCAATTTTAGCCTACCCGAGCTATTTTCTTGAGAATAGCGTATTATTTTACATAATTCCATAGCAGACTATGAGAATCTTATTTACATAAGACTAAAATAATTTTTGATAAAGATACAAGATGAGGTGCTACTTCATTCTATTCTACTATATCTGCTCCCTTGAGCATAATTTCCACAGCATTCTCGATTAATTTGGCGTTATCTCCGGCCTTTATGGCTTCATTGGAGAAGATATCGCAGGAAAAGACCATCATGTTCTCCTTTCTTACCGCAAGAGTAACATCTTTACCTGCTCTGAACACCAGATCCTCCATGAGTGCTTTAGTGGTTCTATTGCCATGGATGACTGTATCCCAATCACTGTCGTTCAGATGATAGGGTTTTAATGCAACTATTCTCTCCACTTCGTCAAAGAAGTTCTGATTGTATCTCATGGAGGAACCGGATATCACAACTTTTTGTGGAGAACCAAGGTTACTTCCCTCATCAACAACCTTTAACTCTTCATTAATAGAAATACCCTTGGGATTGAGCCAGTGGTTGGATTTCTTGGATTTCTGGAGCAGGACATAATGATCCGGCATGACGAAAAGGGTTTTCATCCTGGACAGGGAGGATACAGCAGGTAGTTCCAGCTCAGTGGGTTCTTTGAGGATGAAAAAGATGTCGTACTTGAATTGAGAATTGCTTACCCAGGACAGGCTGGATTCCATCTCTGAAAGGAATTCCACCTCAAAATCGACACTCATAAGCGATTCTTCAAGTTCTTTATAGTGGTAAGGCTCATCCTCGGTAATGATCAGTGCTCTGAAATCCATATAATGTGAAAAGAGAATAACCATAAAAAAGTATTTCTTTGTTTTTGGTTTGCCTGCAGGTTACAATCCTGATGTCCTCTCATTCTCCCCCTCTTTAGCTCGAAGTGATGGTTAAACTGAGAAGCTTCTAAGGACAAAAGTTTGATATTTGTTCAATTGAACAGGTCGGTATGGAGATTTCGTATGAAAGAAAGGATTTAGAGAGCCCTATGGCCAGAAAAGTGGCTCTGGTCACCGGAGCAAGTAGAGGTATCGGCAAGGGTATAGCTGTAGCTCTTGCCCGTCTGGGGGTTAATGTGGGCGTCCACTTTCACTCCTACGAAAGTGGTGCGGATGACACCTGCTCCCAGATCAAGGGGTTGGGGTCTGAATGCATAAAAATTCAAGCTGACGTCTCAAAAGCAGAAGAAGTTTCTCGCATGGTCGAAACTGTGGAGCAGGAGCTGGGAACCATCCAGATCCTAATAAACAATGCTGGCATTGTACATCGCGACGAGCTTGAAAACCTGCGGAAGGGAGACTGGGATAGGGTTATGGATATCAACCTCAAGTCGGCATTTCTTGTCACTCAAGCCTGTCTCCATGGCATGCGGTCCAAAAAATGGGGAAGGATAATCAATCTGACCTCGGTAGCGGCACAGACCGGGGGCATCACCAGCCCCATCTACGTTGCCTCCAAAGCGGGCATCATTGGCCTGACCCACTCCTACGCATCCATGCTGGTCAAAGAAGGTATTACGGTAAACTCCATCTCACCCGCGCTAATTGAGACAGATATGGTGACCAAAGACCTCCAGGCGACACCGGCACCTATCCCCCTTGGGCGTTTCGGTGAAGTGGAAGAAGTCGTTGAGGTAGCTGTAATGCTGGTGAAGAACTCCTACATAACCGGACAGACAATAAACGTCAACGGAGGATGGTACTTTAGCTGACAGGATTGGTATGGCATTATCTAATCTAATCCTCTAATCTCGAAATCTCATTAATTTTACTCCTTACTCCTTCCGTAGATACATAATATACGCTGCAAGCAGTAAACCGCATGAAGCGGCTATTGTTTCGAATCCGGGTATCTGTATCCCGCTTGTGGGTATGGGGGTAGGTATCCTTGTAGGTAGATCCCGCTGTACACTGTAATTCTCGAAAGGCTCCATCAGGACGCTGGTGCTTTCGGTTGTTCTGTAGGGTATATCCCCCATTCCGTCTCCGTCCTCATCTGTTCCCTCGTAGTCATCCCAGTAGTTGCCCATATATCCCTCAAAACTCTTATTTTTGTAGTTGTACGGTACAGGTTCCGTGGTGGTCCACGAAGTAAGGGAACTGGAGAAGACAAGCTTGTTGTTCTCTATGAAATTGTTGAGGTATACGGTATTCCCTTTGGAATAGGCAATATAGATCCCATATTTGTGGCCAAAAACTTGATTGTGGAACAGAACGTTCTCATGAGAGTAACGTATAGTGGCCCCGTACTGACTGGTAGATAAGTTGTTGTTAGCCAGAATATTACTGTTAGAGTACCTTATCAGAGTCGCGTAAGTAGTTCGGGATACTGTATTATTATTAATGTTGTTGGCGCTTGCATTGGACAGGAAAATCCCTACCTCGCAATCATAGATGTTGTTATCAGTGATGTTGCAGTTATTTGCTTCCAGATAAATTCCTGCTTTCTCGAACCGGGTTGTGCCCGTCATACTGAACCCTTTTACACTCACATAGTCAGCAGAGACCTTGAAGACATGAGAGTCAGTGCTTTTAGCTCTCACGACACAATCAGCACTTCCATTCCTGGACTCAATGGTCAACCTCTTGTTCACTTCAACATTCTCTTCATAAGTACCACCTGCAACAATAACAGTATCCCCGGGTTCCGCATTGTCAACAGCCTGCTGAATAGTCGTATAATTCTCCGGAACAAAGATATCTGAAGCTGAAACTGTAAGTAAACCGATCAAATATAACACAACAATCACACCGAACAAAATCCTGATATTCATCCATGTCCTCCTTTAATTACATACTTGCCTCTAATTTAAAAAATTAGTTATTCCCACCAAAACTTCCTATCAAAATTTCGTTCCCTACAGGAATGCCTTACATTTTTCTTGGTTGGTCTTAATTTACTTCCTCAAAAGTGAATCTGAAACGGGGATTGCGATTAAGTTATGGTTAGTTGCGGTTATGTTCATCTCTAAATAAAAAATAAATAAAGATTAGCAAAATAAATTACTGTTTGAGGGCCAGCTTGATGTCCTCTGCTTTAACGGTCTTCCTGCCAGAGTGTCTTGCAATATCAGTAGCTTTTCTGGCAACATCTGAGGCATAGTCTTCGAGAGACTCAACCATTTTCTTGCCAGCACTTTCACTAACCCTATCTGCTCCTGCTTTTCTCATCAACCTATCAATAGGTGCAACAGGTATATTGGCCATTTACGATCACCTCCTCTTATATCCGGGTTGGTTATTTAATATATATATAGTTTTCGCTCAAAAATGATGTGTTAGCTCTAAATAGCTACCGAAATGATATGTTGAACCAGAAGCTGTAGTTAAAACTCCTAATATAGTTAGCAAAGTAGTTAGCCTTATATTAATTCCTAACTCGATATCCTGTGTATTTTAATTGGTTGATTTCCAAAGAAAAGTTTAAATAAATCAGGAGCTTCCTTAACAAATATAAGATCTCCTGTACTCCTCTTTTTGTGGTACTGAACAACATGAGGTTTTTTGAGGAGTACAATTAGAAAATTTTAATTCCATCGCACCTATACTACGTGGAGATCTTTTTTATGGTCTCCAAGGTAAAATTTTTACCACGTCTTTTGAGAGGACATGTATGATAATCGGAGTTGTTTCGGATACCCATGACGATGTAGAGAACACTGAGAAAGCTGTGGCAGAATTCAAAGAAAATAAGGTTGATCTAATAGTCCACCTTGGTGATTACATTTCTCCTCCAACACTCAAGCTTTTTGAGGGGCTAAAGGTGGTGGGAGTTTTCGGTAACAATGACGGATACAAAGAAGGCCTCATCAAGATCTTCAGTCAGATCGGTGGGGAGATCAAAGGCGATTTTGGGGTGATCGAAGCCGATAATCTAAAAATGGCTCTATTCCACGGAGAGTCCTCAGAAGTTCCTCATGCCCTGGCCAAAAGCGGGGATTACGATGTGGTTTTTTACGGGCACTCACATAAATTCGAGGAGTCAGTATATGGTGATACTTTGCTCCTTAACCCCGGTTCCTGCCACAGATCTTTCACCGAGGACAAATATCCCACAGCAGGGATCTTTGACACTTCCAATAAACAATTCAGGGCTATAGAGCTGGTGTAAATTAGTCGAATTAAAGCAATAATAAAAAAAGAGATATAGATTACCAGGGTTCGTAATAGTACTCTATGATCTTTCGATTGAAAGATTCAGGGAACTTCTCCATGATTATCTCGTTTATGATCTTGTGGTACTCGGCGATTTCGTCACTGTGAGCTTTTCGATGGTAAACTCCTCCTATCATTATTATCACTATATACTATGATGAGACATATCTATTTAAAACGTGGTGAAAAAGTCCATATGAGGATAAAAATCGAAAGCCAACTATTCATTTTGAAACTGGTAGAATTTAACAGTTAAATTTTAGGTTTTAATCAATAAGCATTCAGAGGATTTATAAACAAAAAGTTATACTGGACTACTACTAAAATCGTAAGTCCTTATACCCATCTACAAACCCTTTTCTCTATTGCTTCCAGGATAACGTATAATATGAAGCCCAGTATGGCCATGGAGACTATACCTGCATACAATCCGGGGTAGTCTGCTCTGCTCCAGGCATCCATTATTATGTAACCCAGTCCTCGTGTAGTGGCAAAGGATTCTGCAAAGAAAAGGATAGCGATGGATGTTCCAATACTGATCCTCAAGGCTGTCAGTATCTTGGGCAGGCTGGCAGGGAAAATCACATGTTTATATACGTCCTTGTTGCCTGCTCCCAGAGAGAGGAGAGAATAAACGTAGTACTCGCTGACGTTTCTGGAGGCGTCCCTGGTGGTGACCAGTATCTGGAAGAAGATTATCAACGCGATCAAAACTATCTTGGATGCATCACCAATCCCGAAGAGGATGATTATAAGGGGGAGCAGAACTATATGGGGGATAGGGTACAATAAATAAAGAAAGGGAGCTACCATCTTGTCTATACTCCGTTCGTGACTTAATAGACCTATGGGGACGGCTAAGGATAGGGCAAGAGCTATGGCGTAAATAACTCTATAGGCGCTGACCACAAAATGCTCCAGGAGAGATTCTTCCAAGAACTGAGAGATCAGGGCTATCAGGACTTCAGGTGGTGCCGGTAGGGCAGGAGAATCTACTGCAAGCGATAGAAGAAACCACAAGAAGACGATTATGGCTACGGCAGCTAAATAACTCCAACGCTTTGCCTCACTTCCCTGCATTTTTCGAAGAACTCCTTTTTGTTTCTGTATTCCACAAATCCGGCTTCCGGGTTATCTATTATGCTCACCACTTCTCCCGGCCGAGTTGAAAGCACCACTATCTTCTTTCCCAGGAAGACAGCTTCTTCAATGCTGTGGGTCACCAGCAGCATGGTAATATTATTTTTAATCCATAAGTCCAGCAGAAAGTTCTGCAATTTCTCTCTGGAGAGAGCATCCAGAGACGAGAGCGGCTCATCCATGAGCAGGGTCTGGGGGTTAAGGGCCAGAGCTCTGGCAAAGGCTACTCTCTGCCTCATACCTCCAGAAAGCTGTTTGGGGAAATAATTCTCAAAATCTTTCAGCCCAAGGTCTTCCAAGAGATTGCCTATCCTCCGCTTGCTCTCCTGTTTATCGACCCCTCTTATCTCCAGCCCAATAGACATGTTCTGGTGAACTGTTTTCCACGGAAAAAGCCCATAATCCTGCAGTACCAGAGCTATATCTCTTATATCCTGAGAGGATGTCATCTTCCTTCCATTGACCACTGCCTCCCCACCTGTGGGATCCAGAAGTCCGGAGAAAATGAACAGAAGGGTGGATTTGCCGCATCCGGAAGGCCCTATGATGGAGCAGCTCTCTCCTTCTTCAACTTTAAAGCTGATATTGCTTAGAGCCTCTACTCCGTTCTCATATGTCTTGCTGATGTTATGTGCCTCGATCATATACTGCTTCGGTATACGGTATTTCTTCCTTGATCAGCCCTTCTTTTTCCGCCCATTCATTTACTTCTTGATAAAAATCCTGAGGATAAGTCTGAGGTTGAGGGTAATGAGGTATACTGTAAGTCTCGGTGAGGGGATCGGGGACTCTAACTTTTTCTATGAACAGCTCCCTGTAATTGCCTGGATTGGAGTTTATCATTTCAACTGACTCTCCGTATGCCTCCAAGAACTTATTCACCGCCTCCGGATGTTCGTCAATGAACTCCTGGTCGAATACTATAACTGTCTGGCTTATACTCTCGTTCATCTCCGCATCCGATATTATAAGCCTGGCTCCCTGGTGTGCTGCTAGGCTCGCCAGAGGTTCGGGGAGGGTTGCAGCATGGATATTGTTGTTGGTCAGCATCTGTAATCTCAATGGAATGCTCTTTATCCCCTCCTTTTGAACTTCCACATTCTCTTTGGCAAGAATTCGATCCGTTACGTATTCTATTATGGTATTGGATGAAATACCCAATTTTTTACCTTCCAGCTCCTCAACTGAGGTTATATTTGATTGAGGGCTGGCCAGAATGGCGAAAACACCCTCTTCAGGCTCCATACCCAGACCGATAGACATTATCTTGAAATCATATCCAGCATTGCGTTGTAGAATGACTGCAAGGGGATCTGTGACTACGCCATCCACTTCACCAGCCGTCAAGGCGCTGTCTCTCTCCATGGCACTCTGGAACTTGCTAACTTTTACGTCGAGCCCATGTTTGGCGAATAGGGCTTCTTCTTTGGCAACGTATATGGGAAAAGTATCTTCAATGGGCAACACCCCGAATTTTATGGTTACGTTGGCTCCACTTTTTTCTCCATCATCATTGGCTCCATTTCCTGTGCATCCGGACAACAACATTGACGCAATAATGATAATCAATATCAATATGATTCTTTTCAACTACTCCACCTCCTTAACGAACGAATATATTCCACTCCATTCACAAAGCTGACTTTAATTCTTTCGTAATCGTTCTGACTCTTAGATTTAAATATCCCTTGCTAAATTTTACTTGTTGTGAAGCGAATCTTCAATGTTTTGTTCATTTCCGTATTCTCCGCAATGCTGGGCATGGGTATAGTTGTACCGCTCATGCCTATTTATGCCCAGAACATGGGAGCTACCGGTATATGGCTGGGAATGATATTCTCCGGTTTTTCTTTATCCAGGCTGGTTTTCATGCCCTACGTAGGCAAGATGTCGGATAGGGTTGGGAGGAAATTGTTCATACTGCTGGGCCTGTTCATTTATTCTATATTATCCATTGCCTATATTCTGGCTTATGATGTCTATACCCTGACCGCTGTGAGGTTCGTTCACGGTTTCGCTTCTGCTATGGTCATACCTGTAGCGCTTGCATATGTAAGCGAGATATCACCCGAGGGGAGAGAAGGAGAGCATATGGGCACGTTCACCATTTCACTCTTCCTGGGTGTAGGTTTTGGACCCTTGATAGGTGGAGTCATCAAGGACAGTCTGGGATTCAACTCCGTATTCTACTCCATGGCCATCCTGACCGCATTCGCTTTCTTCATGTGTTTATTTTTCCTCCCAGACAAGCGAATACAGATAGAGAACAGAGTTCCATTCAAAATGAATATGATCGCTCAAAATAGGCTGATAGGAGGGATGTTCCTTTTCAGGTTCTTGTACGCACTGGGAAGAGGAGGGATTATGTCCTTCCTCCCCATATTCGCTTCAGATATGTACCTCAACGCTACCCAAATAGGAGTAGTTATCAGCATGAATGTTCTGCTCAATGCTGCACTACAACGACCCTTCGGAAAGCTGGCGGATAGGACCAGCAAAATGCTGTTGATCTCGTCGGGTCTGCTGGTCAGTGCTGTAAGCCTTGTGGCCATTCCATTGGCATACGACTTTTTCACCCTTCTGGCCCTTGCCTCATTGATGGGTCTGGGTGGTGCCATTTCCATACCCGCTGCAATGGCCATAATCGCCACCGAGGGTAGGAAATACGGTCACGGCTCCCTGATGGGGCTATTCAATTCTGCCATGAGCCTGGGAATGATAGTGGGTCCACTGCTCTCCGGATGGATAATGGATACCATAAACATTAATTTTGTCTTTTATACCAGCGGACTGGTAACCTTTATGGGCACCGGATTGTTGATAGGAATTCAAAGGGGTGAATATGCTCGAATTAAATCCTCAATTGAGAGCAAGGCTGGAACAGATTGACCCCTCACCCCAGTTCATGGAATACCTCAAAAAGCCCTTAAGGAAAAGTATCAGGGTCAACACTCTCAAACTAAGGTTAAGAGAGGTTGTAGAAGAGCTCTCCAGAAGCTATGTGCTGGAGCAGATCCCTTGGTGTGAGGAGGGATTTTTCATCGATGAGGTTGACATAGGGAGCACAATGGAGTATAATCTGGGTTTGATCTACTCTCAAGAGGCCTCGTCCATGATACCAGCGATAGCCCTCGATCTGGAGCCGGGAATGCTGGTGCTGGATATGGCTGCATCTCCGGGCTCCAAAACCACTCAGATAGCTCAGTACATGAGGAATGAAGGGTGTATAATCGCCAACGACGTGAGAAAGAGGAGAATAAATGTCATGATATCCAACTTCCGCCAGTTCGGAGTCCTCATCGCCAGAGTAACCATCAGGGACGGGAGGAGCTTTAAGGAGATGGAGAACACTTTTGATCGCATTCTAATTGATGTCCCCTGCAGCAACACCGGAATGATAAGAAAGAACTACAAATACGCCAAAATCTGGACCAGAAGAGATGTTGAATCCCTGTCCAGACTGCAAAAAAGCATGTTGACGGCAGCATACTCTGCACTAAAACCTGGAGGTACGCTGGTATATTCTACCTGCTCTTTTGACCCCGTGGAGGACGAAGAGGTTGTGGATTATCTTTTATCCAACACCGACGCTCAACTAAAGGGTATTGACCTCGATGTCAAGTCCCACCAACCTATCATGGAGTTTGATGGTAAGGAGTTCGACCCCATGGTGGAAAAATGTCTCCGCATACATCCTCAGGATAACGATACCGAAGGGTTCTTCGTGGCCAGGGTGGTCAAATGAACGAAAATACTGAAATCAAAAAAACGGTAAATGATCTGCTTGAAGAGCAATTCGGGACTAAATCTAACCTTGAATTCAAAGAAATGGGTAAGAAGAAGATCTATGCCTTCAAAAGATGTGGATTGGACATAAAAACTGAACATTACGGTGTATATTTCGGCAAACTGGAAAAGAACGGTTTAAGGCTCTCCATCGAGGGAAGTCAATTTATCGGCCCGTCTGCTCAAAAAGGGATTTTGGGGGTTGAAGAAGATAAGGCAATCAGGTGGATGAGCGGTGAGGACATCGAAGGTGAAGTCAGAGGTTATGTCATAATACGGTGGGGCAACTACTATTTAGGGTGTGGAAAAGGCAATGGAGAAAAAATCAGGAACTTTATACCCAAAGGACGGAGAATATCAGCCGATAGCAGATAAGGATATTACAAAAACTATTAATATTGCTTGAACTAAGTAGATTTTGAGATGACATTGGTTGCTGAAGTATTTGGCGTTTTTGCAGTTCAAAATGTAATGGGCATGTCGCCCGTGGTTGTTCTCAGGACAGAAGATGGGAGAATTTTGCCTATATACATCGGCATTCCAGAGGCTATGGCCATTCATTCTGCCATAAAAGGACAAACGTCACCCCGACCCATGACTCATGATTTACTTACAGAAGTTTTCTCCAGACTCAGCGCGAAAGTGGAGAAAATAGTTATCGACGATCTGGTGGAAAATACCTTCTACGCCCGAATGATTGTCACCCAGAACGATCACCAGCTGGAAATCGACGCTCGACCCAGCGACAGTATTGCAGTAGCAGTTAGAGCCGCCTGCCCTATTTTTGTTAACACCAATGTTCTGGATGAAGCCGGTAACGAAGAGCTGCCGGAGAATTATGTGGAATTTGACGAAATTGTATAATTTATTGTTGGTTTTAGGTTGCGGGATAGCATTTTAATACCGGGTCTTAGGTTGTAGTTGTTGGTGGTACGATGGATACAGAAGAGCTTAAAGAATTAATTCAACATGATTACGAAGTGGTTGACGCCACTGAGACGGTATCTAAAGTTGTTCCCATGCTGGAAAAACAAGATCCTGAGAAGTCTCATGCAATTGTGGTTAAAGAATCTGAAGAAGTCGTCGGAGTCATAAGGGAGCGAGATCTCATAAGAGGAAGCGTAATGGTAAATCCTCACGAGACCAAAATTAAGAATTTTATTGTCAGAACCGGAATAATAGATATCTCGGAGTTGACTCCGGATAAGGTTGCCAGAAGATTTGTTGAGGATTCCACTCCATTTGTTCTGATAAGATCAAATAATGAGTTGGGCGTGATTTATGTAAACAACTTTCTGAGGAATTCCAAAGATGATTTTGAAAAGAGAAAAATAAGAGAGATAATGAACCCTCACGTCATTACGGTCAAGGATTCTGACTCCGCTGCTAAAGCTCTGGCTACCATGAGAAAACACGGAATAGATCGTCTAATTGTTCTTGATGAGCATAATAAAGCCTCCGGTATAATCACCGGCAAAGACATTGTTGATCGTGTTATCTCTCCCCGTAAAGATTTCAGGCTGGGAGGCGGAAGCGGAGAGAAGGATAAGACGCTCTCCATCATGGTTGACAGCATAATGAGCTCCCCCCTCACTACAGCACTCAAAACCGATACCATCAAGACCGTGGTAGACGTAATGCTGGAGAACAGGATATCCAGCGTGGTCATCACCAAAGACGGTATCCTGGAGGGAATAGTCACCAAAAAAGATATTCTGGAGACTTTGGTCAGGACGCAGGCCCCCACAAGATACGATATACAGCTTATTACCAAAGAAGTAGATCTGGATGATTTTGAAAAGCAAAATGTTCTGGATGACGTAGAAAAACTCCTCAACAAGTTCCTGAACTTTCTGGGTGAGACAGTGATCTTCGTATATATCAAGAGGCACAAAGAGAAATTCAGAGGGCTTCCCTTGATACACGTGAGATTGCGACTGACCAGCGAACAGGGAGTATTCTTTGCTACCGGCGAAAGCTGGGGTGTAGAGTTCGCAGTTAACGCCACTTTGAAAAAGCTGGAAAGAGAAGTTCTGCAGGAGAAAGAGATTATTAAGGACAAGAGGATGGAGAAGAGGTTCTACGAGGAGTTCCTCTGATCCAGGCTCTATAATCTTTTATATTCTTTAATTTTTGAAAGTTGCTCACATGTTAAACCTTAACTCTTCCATTTTTAGGGGTTAACTTTTAGGGGGATACTGTTATATCT
>CAZQTT010000054.1:0-18099 GCA_964596255.1 uncultured archaeon | reverse complement strand
TGAGGTCGTGCAGGTGCCTGTTCAGTTTTTGTTGTCTATCCGCGAGCGTGCCTCTACCAACGAACTCTGACCTGAAGTGAGACATGAGGGAGTCAACGATAAGCAACTTAGGCTCACCACCATCCCGTTTCATGGTGTTCGCAAAATCCTTGGCGTTATCCACCAAAAGCATCTGGTGGTTGGAGTTATATGCTTGAGCAACATGAATGTTCTTTAAGACCTCGCCGGGATCCAATCCCTTGGCTTCCGCCATCTGACTAATTCTTTCCGGCCTGAAAGTGTTCTCCGTATCAATAACTAATACGGAACCGTTGAGACCGCCTTCCTCCTCAGGTAACTGAACATTCACCGCCAGCTGAAGACAGAGCTGGGTCTTACCGGAACCAAACTCACCGTAAAGCTCTGTCATCGACTGAGTTTCTACACCACCACCAAATAACTGGTTAACCTCTTCACTACCTGAAGTCACTTTCTTAACCTTCTTCCTCCTCTCCAGAATATCCTCACCACTCTCAAAACCACCTACATTAGCCATTGATCTTGCGGCAGAAATTATGTTAGAGGCGTTGGACTCCCCCAAATCTGCTGCTGTAGCCAACTCATTGGGAGAACAGACTGCAACAGCATCTACTGCCGAATAACCTGCCTCCCGCAACTTTTCAGCTACTGCAGGCCCCACACCTGGAAGATCCTCCAACCCCACATCTTTATTACCATTATTTTCATCCATAGTATCACACTAAACCCTCTCAAAAGAACTTAGAATAACCTTCTGAGTGACTCGAAAGTGACATGAAAGGTAAAACAAAGCATTCACTGAATTTAACAAGAATCCTTCTCAGTCCAGGTTATGTTTCTGCAAGCAAACTGATTTCAAATTTTAGATGGTTTATGAGCAATGCTAACCGTCTCTAACTTGGTATGAAAATGTATCTGTATAGGCCCACCAATAAAAACTTATTCTATCCGGATTATTAATGATGGGGTGAGGAGTAGACCGAGCTAACTTTGGGCCAAAAAGCCCGTAAACTAAGCCGGTCGTCGCTGTGAGAGCTTAGATGAGTGTGCTTAAAGCACGTATACCAAGTTTCCCAATGTCAGCGACCCTCACCCTCTCAGAGGTGGATCACCATGAATAAACACTGGTAACAATCTCCAGATCGTCTTTCATGTCCATAGGCTAAGCTTACCCAAACATTTTCTCCCCACTTCTAAGTAGCGGAGCTTTTGTACGCTTAGTATGAAAATGTCAAAGAGGATAACTACACTAAACATTTTCTCCCTACTTCTAAGTAGCAGAGCTTTTTAAGCTTCCTTTCTTTTCTTTATTAGATTTCTTGGCAACTCAATTTTATTAGGATTATCAACCTTGGCTTTGGGTACTTTACTTGGTGCCAATCCCAACCAGTAATCTTTTTTATTCCTTGAACTACTATAAGCCATGGACGTGAGCGAGAAGCTGAGAAAGTTTGCCGAGGAAGGAAAGGACTGGGAGAGGAAAAAGACCACCCTGGATGGTGTTTTCCTGTTAAAGCTACCCAAAACCCTGGGTTCCAAAGCATTATTATACTTATTCTGAATTTCGGGTGATGGTGGGGTATCGTTAAAAAGTTTTTGAGGTATAGTGTTTAAGGTGTTTGTATGGGTTTTGATAAGCTTTTTGGGAAGGGTCATCAGGAGGAGAATGCACGGTTGAAGGAGGAGATAGCGGAGTTGCAAGGAGAGTTAGAGGAGTTGAGGGGGGAGAAGGAGAAACTTGATAAAAAGCTGGAGAAACAGAAGAGGAGGGTGAAGAATGTGGAATCGGAGAAACAGGGTCTTTATGAGAAGATAAATCGTCAGGAAGACCGGATCCAGTCTCTTAAGAATGAATTGCAGGATGAGACCGTAAGTGAGAGTGAGAGTCAGGAGTTGAAGGATGTGGAACCCATTCTGTGGGAAGATCCTGCAGTTGCAACTTTAGACCGAAAAAGGATAGAGGATTATCGGTTAGTTAAAGCAGATATAAAGAGCAAGCACAGCAAGGGAGGATTTAGCCAGGACAGATTCCGGAGGAGGAGAGAGGAGGAGGTCAAAGAGCACATAGATAATGTGGAAAAAGTAACGGAGGAACTACCAGATACCGATTTTATGGCACTATCCGGATCCCCAAAGATGGTGAGTGAGCTTGAGAAAAAAGATCTCGTCCGCAGGTTCCGAGATAAGACCTTCCGTAAAAGACTAGACTTATCCAATGTAAATGAGGAAAAAGATCTGAAAAAAGCTACCCACAAATTCTGGAGAGTCGAAATCATCAACCTATGAACACTCAAGAAAAGCAAGATAACAACCTCTCAAACCAATTATCCCGTCCACAATCATTTAGGAGTAAGTATTGTTGAAGAATTTGAATAACCCTTAATATAAATCTAAAAGTGTGACTTCTCTCAAACCTTCACCCTTAACTCCACTATTATCCCCAAATATAATTTTTATAGAAGACTCATCCAATAGAATTAACTATGTCGGTATTGAGAAGTGTTTTCCTCACTGGTTTGTTGATCTTCATCCCTATTTCTGCAACCATACTTATTGTATACTGGACTTTTAATTATATAGATGGTTTGATCAAACCGCTGGTGGTCAAGGCGGTGGGGTTCCACTTCCCGGGGTTGAGTTGGTTACTCTTGATCGCTATTATACTCGTTTTAGGGGTGGTAGGTAAGTTTACTCTGGGGAATAAACTGGTGAACAGCTTAGAGAACATGCTTCAAAGAATCCCTTTTGTGAGAACCGTATACACTGCAACCAAGGAAGCCAGCAAGGCAATACTTGTCTCTGAGACAGAGACAATTAAAGGAGTTGTTCTAGTTGAATTTCCCCACAAAGAAGTATACACACTAGGTTTCACCAGTGGCGCAAAAATCTATGGAATTGATGAGAAGATAGGTAAAAGAACAGTTAATGTCTTCGTCCCCACATCACCCAATCCTACCTCAGGCTACGTCCTCCTAGTGCCTGAAGACGACCTTATCTACCTGGATATGGCAGTCGAAGATGCCATTAAAGTTATAATTTCCGCAGGATTCACCCGACCCTAAAAATAGATTAAATCCTTACTGATTAAATAAAGAAATATGAAGTGAACCAAGAACCAAGTCATTTAGCTTACAAAGAAGTAAGTTTTGCTTAAGATGAATTAGTCTTTTTTAGCAGTTTTCACTCTTCGATTTCGCTCTCACTAACTCTGAGGTCTCGCCAGGGATAACATTGACCACCATTCATAATATTATGTTCACATGTCCAACACTCAAGGTCCGAGTCTCTTAGTATCATGTATTTTTCGCAGAAGGTTAAACCCATATCGGTTTTTTATTTTAAACCTTATAAATAATTTTTCTGAAGGAGAATGAGCAGAGAATAGTTAAAGAGGGATAAAATCAGTAATCAAGGAGCTAAATAAAGACAACTAAATAACTGCAAAATCAACCAATAACCCTTTCCAGCTCTGCAAGATCTTTTTTGGTTTTCTTTAGTTCTTCCTCCTTCTTATTAACAACTTCATGCACTATATCCTTGATGTCAAGTGCCAGCTTATAGCTCTTGATTGGTCTGCCCTTACCCTTCCTCCTCAATTCTCTCTCATTGACCCAGCCCCAATCCTTTAACTCCTTCATAGCCAAGCTTACTTCAGGCTGCCTCAAGTTAGCGCCCCCCTCAATGCTACTTGACTCTGACTCGCCAGCTTTGTAGAGGTAAACTATTATTCTGGCTGTAGTCCTTTTTAGTCCTGTTTCAGAGAGTAATGAAGCGATCTTCTCGTCTTTCTGCGTTAACTCAACCATAAATCCGATTTATTAAAGACATATATAATATTTTCCTTTTTGATTAAATGATATGGGGGAAGAACTTCTTCAGAGCCTGGACCACTGACTTGAACATCAGCTTGTTACGGTCAAACCACAGGATGATCACCAGCAAACTCGTTAAAAACGTGCACGCCATCCATCGAACCCATTATTGCACCAGCCGGATTATTCTATAAAGCTATATGTTCTGCAGCTTTACAGCGAAGAGTTTTCCGTCCTCCTCATTGTAGCAGATTGGCTGGACCGATTGGAGGCAGATGGAGTAAGAATTCATTCCATGAGGTTGGTTTTGAATTGGTTTACAAGGTTAAACTCAAATTGGTCTCCGCCAGCTTTTGCAACTGCTTCCATAGTAACATCGATTTTGGATTGCTCATCGTTTTCGATATGAGTTACCCACCACTCGTCAAGTTTATTATTATTTATTTCTGCGGTGTAAGTGAGTTCTGCTTTAGAATCTGGTTCTATAACTTTCGTCACATTATCGGTTTCGTCAGCAACTCTGATACCGTTCAATTCTACCTTATAATCGACCTTCAGTATGGATACTTCTTCTGGCTTATCATTTTTGACTTTAACTGTAGTTATCAATTCAGTAGATTCTTCGTCGACTTCTCCCCAGCGGAATTCACCTGATTCTATACTGAGAATTTTGAAAAACCTTTGTGTTTGAGACCTGTCTGAATTACAATAAAGTAATTGAATACCTTTTAAGTTAGTATGGAAACTTTTATTTACCTCTTGTTACCTATAAGCTGTTATGGAGTCTTTGATTGATTATTGTTTGAAGGAGGAGTATTCTAAGGTGAAAAAATTGGGGGACAGGCTTGATGAGGTTAAGTCCTTGATTGATTGGGAGGCGTTTAGGCCTATTGTTGCTGGTATGTATAAGAATGATACTGAGAATGGTGGGAGGCCGAACGCTGATGAGATTGTGATGATCAGGCTCCTCATTCTTCAGGAGTGGCATGGTCTCTCTGATCCTGAGTTGGAGAGGCAGGCTACTGATAGGCTGTCTTTCCGTAACTTCCTGGGTTCCCATGATATACCTGATTACTCTACTGTCTGGACCTTCAGGGAGAGGTTAGCTAAGACAGGAAAAGATAAAGAGGTGTGGAGTGAGTTGCAGAGGCAGCTCAACGCTAAGGGACTGGAGGTTAAGAAGGGCTCCATCCAGGATGCCATGTTCGCAACTTCGGATCCGGGTCATGCTGGCGATAAACCAAGGGGTGATGAAGCAAGGACGAGGAGGAGTAAGGATGGGACATGGACCAAGAAGAACAGTAAATCATTCTTCGGCTTCAAGCTCCATGCTAAGACGGACATGGATTACGGTCTCATCAGAGCTATAGAGACCACTACCGCTTCACTCCATGACTCTCAGGTGGATTTAGCAGAGCCGGGTGAAAAGTATTTTTCAAAAATTTAATTTCCTCCCTTTTAGAGTATCTTAACGTCAATGTGACGTTAAAGTTACCGGGCACTTTTTTAGGGTGTGGGTGGGGTATTCGGTTATAATCACTTCCACACACAGACTATTTTAAAGCCATGTGAGAGCCTACCCTATCTAAGCCATACACAAACCCACTACCTTAAACCATGTGTGCTTTCTCATACCTATGCTTTACAGCTTTGGTAATAACTTCACTTCTTAACTCCATGAGTTCAACCCACATATCAAAAATACTTTCTTCCATATAAGGTAGGCACTCACGATAGAAGTCTCTACCAAATGGACATAATCCATTAACACAATAGAAAGAGTACTTTGATTTTAATTCGTTATTGCAGTCTATCATTTTTTGGTGATGACTATGGTCTTGACCCCAGCAATTGTGATCTCTAAGTCATCTCCTGTATTCCATCCAAGTGATTCTTGTACACTTTTGGGTATAGTTACTACCTAACTTCCCCTACTTTTCGTAGCTTAACGGTGGTTCCCATGCATTATCATATATCCTTCCATATATACAAGGATATGCATTTACCACCAATTTTATAACTTGAACCTACGATAAAGTAGTCCCGGGGGGGTTCGAACCCCCGTCGCCGGCTCCAAAGGCCGGTAGGATTGACCACTACCCTACGGGACTTCTCACTTCTGCATTCTCTCTCGTCTTTCCACCACTCCCACCATGCATATATTACTATCGATAGGAGGAAACCCAACGTACAGGCAAGCAACCCCAACGCTACATAATCCGGAAACAACATCTCCCCATGAACGTACACATATAATCACCCTCTCAAACACTTAAAACCTTTATGGCTTTGGGCTTTGGGCTTTGTTTTAAGGTACTTAATGAGACCTAAATCAACTCATCGACCCGGCAATATTGGTAGAGAAACTGAATTCCATATCGCTTAATTCCACGGTCTGTTCCTCGCCGTCCATCTCCAGGGTCAACTGCATATCGATAGTAGCAGCTGTCTTCTCGCCCTTCTGGATGTGGGTGACCCACCATTGAGGTATTTTGGTTTCATCCATAGTCATTTCTATTGTTATCTCCCTCTGCCCAGATGCCGGAATGGTTATGTGGTTCGGTCTGGCTCCCTGCGCTATTTTAACTCCATTCATCTCCATCTGGTAATCAATTGACCTCAAAGGGATCTCCACAGGCAAGTTATTCCTCACATCCATAGTAACTATGATCGCAGTATCACCATCCTCTTCCTCTGTATCCCACTTGAAGTCCATGTTCTTCATCATTAGGGCATCGAACCCTAAGAAGCCCATCCTGACCTCCTTTGAAGACATTTTGGATAGAACAGAAGTGTTAAAACTTACATTGTTCTCCACTGGAACCTCCAACCCGTAACCCATAACACCAAAAACCAGATCCCCTCTAATCTTGACTTCCGTCTCCTCTCCGTTCCTGATGTGAGTGGGCCACCAGTCTCTCAGCCTCTCGTTCTCAATGCGGGAAGAAATCTTCAGCTCATCTTTACCGGAGATTGTAGTATCTCCCACGGCACTACCTTTACCCATGTGGACACCGTTCATGTAGATATCCAGCTTGACGTCACTCAGGGGAATGGGAACGAAATTGGGGCTATCCACCATAACAGTAGAGATAAGTTCAGTCTCCTCTGAAGTTACATCGCCCCATTTGTGCTGGGTAGAAGTTATCTTCGGTTCCTGAAGACAACCCGAAACTGCAAGCGCACCCAACAATAAAATAAGGGTCAGGAAAGACTTGAGGATGGGCTTATTCATACCTTAAAAATTACTTTGGCTCTACTTTAACTTTACCGCACGATCCGGAATTTACCGCAAGTTTTTTCGCTCCCCCCTTAAACATTTGAATGGCCGATGATGACTGATGGGCGAGCTGATTCGATGATGAACATTTAAAGTCTGAGGCTGCTTCTTTGTCTAAAAATCCTCTGAAGTTATTATACTCGCTCCCACCACGTCCTCCATGTGCTTCAAACTATACTCATATTCGTATTCGCCTGCAGCTGCCGTACAATCCTTTATAACGGTAACCCCATAATTCAAAAGGCCGGCGTCCGCTGCGGTGTGGAGTACACAAATGTTGGTGGCCACACCAGTAATATACATTTCGTTTACACCCATCTCCCTCAATGTCAAATCGAGGTCCGTTCCGTAAAATGCTGAGTATCTCCTCTTCTTGATGAGGGGGTCGTGTTCGCCGGGTTTGACCTCATCGATTATCTCCGCACCCACTGTATCCATCACACAGTGAGGAGGCCACACCTCGAATTCGGCATCGTCTTTTCTGTGCCAGTCAAGAGTGAATATTATGGGCATTTTACCTCTGGCTCCCTCAACAACCTTCTTGAGGGGTTCAAAAGTCTTGTTGACCTGTTCACCGAGGTATAGAGCTCCATCGGGGTAGCAGAAGTCCTTCTGCATATCAACTATTAACAGAGCGTACATAAAAGGGGTTGAGCTAACCGGAAAAAAATATTTTGTGTTGTCTTCCCGGTTTACTCTTGAGCTGCAGAGGCTTCTCCGATCCTGACGAACATGTACACCGGTTTACCTTTCTCGTCTTTAAGCCCCGAAAGTGGAACGGGCCTGTACAACCCATTTTTTATTCTTATTAGTGGTTCTGAGTCTGTCACACTAACCCTCCAACCGAACTGGAAGCGGTTATTAATATCATGGAATCTTTATTATTAAATAGTATTTGAATTGGTTCTGCTTATAATAATGATAGATGGGGATCGGGATGTTATCCATAGCCTGAGGAACCAACTTGGAAGCAGGAACTCATAAATCGCCCAATCCAAGTAACTAATACTCCCTGCCTTTGGCCAGAAGAGTATTTAACGAGTGTGTAGAGATAGGATGGGGAAAAATAATAAATAATAAAGTACTGTTAGGTGTAAAGCTATTTAATTAAACCCAATAAAGGCTCAGGTGGAGATTAATGAGAGCACTAGAAGAAAAACTGAACAACATAAGAGACTCAGTAACCGAGATACACAATCTTGCACAAAAGTCGGTAGAGATAGCTCTCGGAGGACTGGAAGGAGACGATGAGCAGAAGATAATAGCCTCCAAGACAGAGCATATCGTAGATGTGATGAATACGGATATCGATTGTGCCTGCCTCTCAGTAGTTGCTCTATTCCAGCCCGTTGCATGGGACCTCCGCTTCACATTGAGCATGCTCAGGATCTCAGGCCATTACGAGAGAATAAGCGATCTTGCCCACGAGATCGCCATGTACACTATCAAGAGTGGTTTTGAGGATGCCATCGACCACTTCAAGAAGATGGAAGAAAATATATTGAAGATGTTCGACCTCATCAGAAAAGCACTGGAGTCAGGGAATACCAACAGACTAAGGAATGAGCTGGGAACTCTTGATGATCAGGTGGACAGGTTCTACGTGGAATCAATAGAAATAATCGTTAACACCGCCAAAATGAATCCAGGGCTTATCGAGGATATGGTGGACATGGTCCTCATTGCCAGGCATTATGAGAGGATCGCCGATCTGCTGAGCAAAGTAGGGTCCAGGCTAATATTCATCGAAGAAGGTAGAAGAGTTTGGATCAAGTAAAACAATAAAATTGTTTTGGGATATTATGGAACTTACAGAAATAGTAGATTTCCTTGATGAATACTTGCATATCGCAGACTGGGAAGATAAGTCCATGAACGGTCTGCAGGTAGAAGGTAGGAAGGAAATAAACAAGATAGTGTTTGCAGTGGATGCCTGTATGGATACTTTCCACCAGGCCAATTCGAGAGATGCAGATATGCTCATTGTCCATCACGGCCTCATATGGGGTAGTTTAGGTCATATCAAGGGGCAGATAATGAAGAGGTTGAAATACCTCCTGGAGAACGAGCTGTCCCTCTACGCAGCCCACTTACCCTTGGATGCCCACCCGGAGATAGGTAATAATGTAGAGCTGATGAGGATTCTGGGCGCCAGAACAGAGGAGCCCTTCGGCGAGTACCACGGAAAAGCCATTGGTTATCTGGGTAGCTTTGATCAGCCCAAGACACTGGAAGAAATAAATGAGACGGTGAACCAGCAATTGAATGTAGAGCCCCTGACATTTAACTTTGGAGAAAACGACATAAAAAATGTGGCCTGTGTCTCAGGTGCCGGAACATCCACCGTCCCTGAGGCAGGAGAGAAGGAGATCGATCTGCTGGTTACTGGAGAGACAGACCACAGCTCATATCACACTGCCAAGGAGTTCTCCCTGAACATCATGTTCGCCGGACATTACGCCACAGAAACTCTGGGCGTTAAGGCTCTGATGAACGTTATCAGAAACAAATTCGATGTAGAAGTTGAATTTGTAGACGTGCCCACCGGATTATAAATATCGGGTTAAACTTAAATCTTTGCAGGATTTTGTTAGATTATGCACGGATTCGATATTCAGCAAAAACCATTCATAATTTTCTGGGAAGTTACAAGGGCCTGCCTTCTTACCTGCAAGCACTGCAGGGCCAGAGCCCAGAAGAAAAGGCATCCAGACGAGCTGGATACAGAAGAAGTTTTTAAGGTCATTGATCAAATCACCGAGTTCGGTGAGCCTTATCCTCTGGTGGTTTTCACCGGCGGCGATCCCCTGATGAGGGAAGACATTTTTGACATCGTCAGTTACGCCACCTCCAAGGGAATAAGGTCTGCTATGGCATTCAGCGGTACCAAGCTGGCTACCGAAGACAAAATGAAGGAGCTGAAGAAATCAGGTATTGCCAGGGTGGCCATAAGTCTGGACGGCAGCAATCCCGAAATCCACGATTACTTCAGAGGTATCTCCGGGACCTTCGAGATCAGTATGGATATCCTCCGCATGACCAGAGAGCTGGATATCTCCAGACAGATAAACACCACAGTGACCAACTTCAATATTCACGACCTCCCCAACATAATGAATATCGGTATCGATAATGGGATCGTGTTATGGGATGTTTTCTTCGTGGTCCCCACTGGCAGAGCCAAAACAGAATATATGCCTACCTCCATCCAGTTCGAGGACGTGCTGAACTGGTTATACGATGTAGGGAATCAGACTCCCCTCAACGTCAAGAGCTCTGCAGCAACCCACCTGAGAAGAGTAGAGTATATGCGAGACGCAGGCGTATACAACAGGAAGCCAGGAGACCTCTACCACGAGCTCATGGAGCAGTTGAACAATAACGTATCCACCAAGAACTTCACACCTGAATCAAAGAAAGCCATTGTTTCCGGTGCCCACGGCAGAAGCCTTGCCTCCGATGGAATCAAGAGGAGTATGGGTATAACCGATGGAAGAGGAATGTTCTTTATCAGCCACCTGGGAGAAGTATATCCCAGCGGATTTCTACCAATAGTTGCGGGCAATGTGAGGGAGACGACCCTCAAGAACATCTACATGGAGACAGAAACATTCAAAGACTTGAAGAACGCTGATAAACTCAAAGGCAAGTGCGGGAAATGCGAGTTCAGGTATATGTGCGGAGGGTCCAGGGCGAGAGCCTACGCCATGAGCGGCGATTATCTTGAGGCGGAGCCCAGATGCGTATATCCCACAGGAGAAGTAGAGCTGGACTAAATGGTCTACCTTGGCAAGAAAAATTGCAATCAAACAGTCCAACTAAAGAATATTTCCGGTATCGAATATCGCTGAAAGGTCTATCTCCATTCCGGCCACTGGCGTACTGAGATAGAAGTTGTAGAGGACCTGTGGGTGTAACTCCCCAAAGACACCAACTTCCTCACCGTTCACGATTATGCTGGCTCTTCTTCCGGGGATGAATGCCTTATCTTCGCTTTCCTTTACCTCCCACTGGACATCCAGCTCCTTCATAAACGACTGGACCAGACTCCTTATCTCTGCAAAATTCGCTTTAGAGTGGGTGGTGCATGCAGATAGCTTCAACCTGTTCTTCATATTGATTATGGTGTCTCCAGCCTCAAAGATTCTCTGAGGGAGAGCGTAATGCTTGTTCATGGAAAGGATCTCCAGGAGCTTGGGTAGAATATCCGTCCTCAGTATGGTGTGGTCCTCAGTTATGGGGTGCAGTACAGGAGTGTGATGCTTCCAGGGCTGTGTCTCCCTGAGCATTTTCTCGTATTGCATTTTTTCGTTAGTGAGAGTAAAGCTGATGATTTCCATGTAGCCCAATCCGGTCATGATCTCTCTGGCGATATCCTTCGCATCGTTCCACTTGTGGCTCAAGCCTATTGTGTTGGTGGGAGGATACTCAGGCTCGATCCTATCATAGCCGTATCCTATTCCAATATCCTCGATCACATCCCACTCATGAAGCACATCCGCTCTGTAGGCAGGGATTGTAACTTTCAAATTGTCCCCATTCCTATCAACTTCCGCTCCGAACCTCATCTTCATTAGAGCCTCTTCAACCTCCTCACCTGATAGCTCAAAGCCGAGGAGGCCCTCCACTTCCTGTTTTTCGATGCTCATCTCCTTGCCTGTCAAATCAGGTGTTATTTCGGTCCTATCAGGGTAGATAACTTTCACTTCCTCCAGCACTCCACCTCTGTCGGCGAGCATGGAAGTGAGAATATTCAGGGCTTTGTCCACATTGTCGTCAAAACCGGTGACGTCTATGAATAAATCCGTTGTTTCCTCCGTTACTCTGGTCTTCTCCGCATTAATTATCGGTGGGAATGAGATGGCCTCATCCTTGCTGTCAATGATCATGGGGAACCTTTCCTTCTCCTCAAGTATGAAACTGTAACCCTTACCTTTGGGATGACCGGTAAGAATTTCTCCCACACTCATGCTTCTCTCGAAGTCCAGAGGTACGAAAGAATAATCTCCATCCACCGCAGTATATCGGAGGGGGAAATAAACCTTACTGAGATCGTGGACCCCTATAGCCATCTTTCTCCTGTTCCTCCCGATGGTCCAGTGCAGGTCCTCCTGCACGTCCATGAGGGACCTTATAACCTCATCGTTGAGCTCGATGTTGCGAACTACACAGCACACGATCCTCGGCCTGACCTCGAACACCGGGGACTCGACGGTAACTTCCCAGTCACTGCTCATTACCTCGTACTGCCTGTAACCTTTCTCCACGTCCATGAAGCCTCTTAAGGCTCTGGCAACCCCTTCGATGCTGTAGAGGTCGGGTCTGTTGGGGAAGAACTCTATATCAACTGTCTCACCATCCATTCTCTCGATGTCGCAACCCAGCATGGGCAGTTTTTCCAGAATACCGTTCCTGTCCTTTTCCACCAGTCTTTCCAGCTCGTCCCAGAAAAGATGAATTACAGGCATGATCTCACTCCCATTCTCACTCTCTAGAGCTCCTTAAAACCGGAAAATCTCTTAACCATCCAATGTCCGGCACGTAAAGCCTTCGGAGGTCTTTCATTCCCATGCGCAGCATAGCCAGTCTTCCAACTCCTATTCCCCAAGCAAGCACCTTATGCTTGATCCCCAGTGGGTAGGTCACTTCCTTCCGGAATATTCCTGCTCCTCCCAACTCTATCCAGCCCATACCTTCCACATAAACCTCTGTCTCCACACTGGGCTCCGTATAGGGGAAATAACCCGGCCGGAACCGGACATCCTCAAATCCCATCTTGATGAAGAACTCCTTCAGCAGCCCCAGTAAATGCTTGAAGCCCACATCCTTATCAAGGACAACGCCTTCCAGTTGATCGAATTCCGGGAGATGTGTAGCGTCAATACTCTCCCTTCTATACACTCTATCGAAGGAGAAGGCTTTGACCGGAGGTTCAGGGTTATTAGCCAGATGATGGATTGTAATGGATGTAGTATGAGTTCTCAGCACAAGTTGCCTAGCTCTTTCCAGAATCCACTCACCGCCCCATCCCGTAGAACCTGTCCTCCACCCATTCTCATGAGTGCTCTTCACGCTGTCAACGTATTCCTCATCAAGGTCCACGTATTTATTCAGGTAAAATGTATCCTGCATATCTCTGGCGGGGTGGTCCTGAGGCTGGAATAAGGCATCAAAGTTCCAGAAGGAGCTCTGAACATAGTTCCCCTTTATCTCCGTAAAACCCATCTCCAAGAATATCTTGCGGCACTCCGCAATTATTCTCTCATAGGGATGCATTTTAGCCGTATAAATATCTTCAGAGGGTTTGTGAATATCATATTCCAGAAAATCTACGTTCCTCCATCTGCCGGAAGCAAGAAGATCAGGAGATAAGTCAGCTACCGCATCCTTGAGCTCCACAACAGGCTTGTCCACCAGCTTAATGAATATCTGCTTATGCTCCTCCGGAACAACCAGATTCCTCTTCAACAGGTTTGATAAGACCTGCTGATCAACCTCACTTTGTTTGCCTTCTTCGATCAATTCCAGAGCTTTTTTTTCTTCCAGTTGCTGTTGGGGGTTATCCGACTTGATGCTGATATTTCCTTTGTCTATGGTGATAACCCCTTTCTTCTTGAGCCAGCCCACGGCGATCCCCACTTCTTTTTTCCCTATTTCCTGCTGAATGCTGGACATGTCGGTTATTCCGTTGTTGACTGCTCTCAGCACTTTTTCTTCTGGCAAACCTTCCTGGAGGTACTGTTTACCCTCTTCACTCAAGTGGTATTTCGTATGGATTTGGGTGTTCACTTCAGCATAGTCCTTCTCTTCCAGCATGTGAGCGGCTTTAAGAACAGAGTCTTTGTTCATTTGGGTAATGTCGGCTGCTTTATCAACCAAATATTCTTTTCCCACTTCTAATGATCTGAGTAAGGTAATCTCTACCGGAGATAGCATTAAATCACTTCCTGAGGTAGCAAATTTGCTAAGGTTTAAATTTTTTAGGTTTTGGTGAGTATGGATGGAAGGATAAATTTATATTATCACTTCTTGGCTATTTTTAAGTAAAAATTTCTGGTGAAGTTTTATGTATGCGAGGATAAAGGTTACCGATACAGTCAGAGTTCCTCCCTCAAGATTCGGAGAAGATACTGAAGAAGTTGTAAGGGATTTGCTGTGGCAGCAGTTCGAGGGAAGATTGGACAGGGATTACGGAATGATCGTGGGCATTGAAACCATTGAAGAGATAGGCGAGGGAAGGATCATTGAAGGGGACGGAGCAGTCTACTATGAAGTAGATTTCCAGGCGATCGCCTTCAAACCCACTCTCCAGGAAGTTATAGAAGGTGGAGTGGTAGAAGTTGTTGAGTTCGGGGCTTTCGTCTCCATCGGTCCTTTAGATGCCCTACTTCACATGAGTCAGATAATGGACGATTATATGGTTTATGATGAAAAGAACAAGAAATTGCTGGGTAAAGAGACCAAGAAAGCCATCACTGAAGGTGACTCCGTAAGAGCGAGAATAGTTGCCCTCAGCCTTAAAGAGAGAGAGCCGGAAAAAAGCAAGATAGGCTTGACCATGAGACAGCCCTGGCTAGGGACGCTCAAATGGCTCGAAGACGATATAAAGAAAGTGGAAGAGAAAGTAGAGGGAAGCTAAACGGAATAATCAATTGAGATTGAGGTGCTGTTATGGAAGTGGCATGCAGGAACTGCAAATTTATCAACATGGATTCTTCGGCCTGCAAGAATTGTGGAAGCACTGACCTTACCAAAGAATGGTATGGTTACGTCATTATTATTGACCCCGAGAAAAGCGAAATGGCCCAGAAACTGGGTATCAAGCTTCCAGGGAAATACGCCTTAAAAGTAGGATAAAAGGCAATAAGGCCAGAGAGAGAAGATAAAAGATAAGATGCTGAAACTTACAGAAGAGCTGAGAGAAGAGTGCTCCAGACCTTTTGGCAGGCTCTATTCTGGAAATAATGTTGAATTAAAGGATATTGAAGAATTGAAGGATCACTCAATACTTGTTTGTGTGGGAGATATGGTGAGCTATCACGCTCTTAACTCCGGATTGAAGCCCCACCTCATACTGATGGATAAAAAGACCAAAAGAGAAGTTAATGAAGAGGTAGCGGGTAAGATAGACCAGTTGAGCCAGGACTACGATGTTGTCGATGCCCAAAACCCTACCGGATACGTTTCCGCCGACCTCGCCCAGAAGATCGAAAGCTCACTCGACAGAGTGAATTACGGTGAGAAGATCAAAGTGGTGGTGGAGGGTGAAGAAGACCTGGCGGTGATCCCTCTGGTGTGTATTCTGCCTCAAAACTCTGTGGTCATCTACGGGCAACCACATGAAGGAGTTGTGGCCCTTAAAGTCACACCCGATAAAAAAATACTAATACACCACTTATTAAGGAAGATGGAGAAAGTTAATGGAAACGGAAATGAAGTAATGACCATCTGCGGGATGGATAATACCGAGATATAACGATGCACAATAAGTATAACCGATTCAGGAAAAGGAGGTGAAGTTATGGAAGTAACTGTAGAAAAAGACAACCAGAACCCCGTCTTAAAGAGAAAAGAGATTCAATTTAAGGTGAAGTTCGACTCCCAGACACCTTCCAGGAGCGACCTAAGGCAGAAGCTGGCAGGCCTGTACGCGACCAATGCAGAGAACGTAGTTGTTGACTACGTAAAGTCGGAGTTCGGCATGGGGGACGCGGATTGCTATGCCAAGATCTATGATAATGTGGATGACTTGAAAAGGTTCGAATCAAAGCACATAATCAAAAGGAATACTCCACAGGCCGCGGCAGAAGGTGAAGGTGAATAAATCAAGATCATGGTGTTTAGTTTTAGATTCAAACTGACCGAGATGAGGTAATTAAGTTAGAATTAGTTAAGAGGTGTTTATATGGCTGAAGAATCGGAAAAAGTGTCCAGGTTCTATGAAGTAAAAGGTGAGAAGGTCACTAGGAACAGGAAGTTCTGCGTTCGCTGTGGTGAAGGCGTCTTCCTCGCAGAGCATGAGGACAGGAGGACATGCGGTAAGTGCGGCTATACCGAATTCAAGTAGCATGTAAGTAAACAGGTAAATGAATGCTCTGGGTATCGAGGGCACCGCATGGAGCCTCAGCGCAGGTGTAGTCGACGAAGATAATGTTATTTTAATTGAAAATAAGCCCTACATCCCCCTGGAAGGGGGCATACATCCCAGAGAAGCTTCTCAACACCATTCTGAGAATATAGCCGATCTGTTGTCGGCCGTTTTTGATAAAGTGGATAAAGAAGACATTGACGTTATCGCCTTTTCTCAGGGCCCGGGTATGGGTCCCTGCCTCCGGGTGGTGGCCACTGCCGCAAGACTGATCTCCCTTAAGCTTGACAAACCTTTAGTGGGGGTCAACCACTGTCTGGCCCACGTCGAAGTGGGGAAGTGGGCAACTGACGCTGTTGATCCCGTGGTATTATATGTTAGTGGAGGCAACACCCAGCTCATAGCCCGCAGAGGAGACAGATATAGAGTATTTGGGGAGACCCTGGACATTGGAATAGGGAACGCTGTGGATAAGCTGGCCAGACACATGGGCTTGAAGCATCCGGGAGGACCCAGAGTAGAGAAACTGGCCGCTAAGGGAGAAGAGTATCACGAGATGCCCTATGTGGTAAAGGGAATGGATCTGTCGTTCAGCGGGATGGTAACTGCCACCCAGAAACTTTATGATAATGGGGTTAGTCCAGAGGAGGTGGCCCTCAGCTTTCAGGAGACAGCCTTCGCCATGTTAGCCGAGGTGACTGAGAGGGCTCTGGCCTACCTGAATCTGGAAGAAGTCCTGCTGGTGGGAGGAGTGGGAGCCAACAGCAGACTACAGGAAATACTGAAGATAATGTGCGAGGACAGGGATGCAAAGTTCTACTCGCCACCCAACGAGTTGATGGGGGATAATGGGGCCATGATAGCTTATACCGGACTGCTGATGCATAAACACGGTTACGAGACAAAGATTGAGGAATCCGGTGCCAGACCGGACTTCAGGATAGATGATGTTGAATTGAAGTGGGATTAAATATCTTGTAATTTGCTGTAATTATCTGATTATCTACTGGTTCTTTCAAGTTTCCGTGCCTCCAGAATGGAGTTAATTTCTTCTCTTGTCAACCTATTTCTATGCTCTTGATCCTTCCACAGTTTTCTGAACTGGTAAAAGTACTCGAAGAGTTCCGGGACGTCTTCACATAGTATGATCTGATGGTTTTCTATTACTTCCATCTTCATGTACAGGGGGAGCTCTTCAAAGGTCCACACATCGTATTTCTTGCCAGTTACATCGACCCTCTTGAATACTTCCTTGATGTCAAAACCATGAGGAGCCACAATGCAAATATCTGTGTCTCTACCTTCTCCTTCAGTGCTGGAGCCGAATATCAGGACTGCCAGAACTTTGTCCTTGAGGAATTGAAAATCTCCGACTACTTCTTCTTTTTCAGCCATTCTTCTATCACCTGTGTAAGTTCAGTAAGACATGGAATTGTGTCTCTTATCGATTCCAGAGCTATAGCGTCATCTACACCATTATATTGATGTACTAACCTATTCCTTAAACCGTTAGCAACTTTAAGGCATCCAGATACTTTATCGGTTTCAAGCTCTCCCCACTTTTCAATATTGGTATAATCATCCTTTGGTGAGTGACCCTCATCTTTGAGGTACATGGATATGACATCACATGCAGCCTCAATAGCTTCCTGAATTGCTTTATATATTGCCAGTCGCGATCTCTTATCTTTTTTTGCATCATCTATCCAGTTCTCGATGTCTCCTGTTCTTTCTCCTATGTGCTGGAGTTTATCGATGTATCTGGCGATTCTTTTCTCGTTCACAAAAATAAAGAGATAAAAAATAATATAAGTTTTGCTTTATTGCTGATAGTTAACTTTGATACTGAAGTGAACCCCTGTTGGTGGACAGTGAGTTAAGCTATACTATTTAAACTTACC
>CAZQTT010000053.1:0-18397 GCA_964596255.1 uncultured archaeon | reverse complement strand
GTATTAAATAATACGGATCTGATTACCCGGTAAGGGTTCCACATAGGTGAAATTTGCTCTCAATAATTCAATAGCTAAATAGATTAACCAAAATACAGCTATATTAAAATTAAAAAATAATTAAGTTAAGCTGGTCTAAGGTATCTACTGCTGCAGGCAAACTTTATTTTTCCTTCTTCGGCTAACTGGCTGGCGATCTCCCCTACTCTGTATTTATCCGTCTTTAATGACTTCTCGATCTCTTCCAGCTCAACTCTTCCCTTTTCGTTGACCATGTCTATTATCTTCTTTTTGAATAAGTCCTCGCCTCCAACGGCGGGGCAAACATGTGATTCCCCTCCGCCAGTTGCATCAGTAACGTATTCAATCAATCCTTCAGATTCCAGCTCTTTAACCGCCTTGATAACATCATCGTTATCAGCATCAAGGTCTCTTGCCATCTCATAAATCCTCGGCTTTGTCTCCAACCCTTCTTCCGCACACTTTTCCATCAGCAGATCTAAAATTCTTTCTTTAAGAGTCATAACCAAACCTCCTTTTATGGGGCAATCAAAAGCCCCTGTGAACTGTATGGAGTTTTTGGCGAATATTAAAATTATGAAAAAGTTACTGAAAACAATGAAAATCAGTTTCGAAACTGGATCATAAACTCTAAAAGTTAATTAGATTTGGATAATTTAAAAAAATGCCAACCTCAATTATTAATTGCCACTTGCCAACGTAAATCCAGCATTTTGCCATTTCACGGTGTCTTTGCCCCCATACATGTTATCAATTAAGAGAGCATTCTGAGAACGTCCAAGAGTTCTTAATCCTTACTTGGACCCTTTTCCCTTTGCCAAGAGAAGTGAGCGCTTACCATGGTCTTTTGGGGGGCTTTGAATTGTAGTTAAATAGTTTATCCTATAATAAAAATAAAAAACCAGCTTCAGAAAGCTGGACCAACAAATTGAGGTGGGCTAAGTTCAACATTTGGTTAGCAAGCTAACAAAGTGGTCAATTGAAAATTGACCAACCCTCCGTAACGTATCTTCTAGTGTAAAAGGTACTCCTGATGAGCTTTAGGTCTATACTTTGGATTACAGTAAAAAAAGATTAGCAAACTTCTGTATTGTAAACGGCTGCGAATTCCATGAAGTCAATGAAGTCTACATCGCAATCGTTATCGAAGTCACCTATGCTATTGTAATTGGGGTTGGTGCAGTTTGTGTTGTATGTTGCGGCGAAGTCCATGAAGTCATAGAAGTCTATGTCACAGTCACCGTCGAAGTTGCCCTTGTTTTCTGCCGAAAATATAGTGATACTGCCGTTATCAACGGTGTAGGGTAAATTATTGTATTCAACACCTATTAAGTCTCTGACCTTTATATTCAAGTCAGTGTAATCTCCCCCTCCACCTACGGCAGTGAAGTTGACGTAGAAAGCAATTACATTCCCACTCTCACCTGAAGCATCTGTTGCAGCGATTAAAGCCCATCCATTAGAATTATTAATGTTTGCTGAGGAAGCTGGGTCGTCCATATCTCCCTGGGAGACAGCAGTAATGTGTACTACTGAAGGGTCAAAACTCAAGTTCACGCCTATACCCCCCAGATCTACGGTGTTGTTCACCCATAAGGGAACCCTAACAGTTGAGCTCTCATTTACTGTGTAATCACCTATCTCCACCAAACTATCGTTAACAAAAGAGAAAGCCTCAAACGGCTGCATCAAAGGATAGCTATCATTATCCCCATCTATGCTGTAGGGAGTGTCACCAATGCCGTCCTCTGGACTAGAATCTGAGCCCGTATAATCATCCCAGTAGTTGCCAAGGTAGTTGGTGAAAGTTGAGCCATTGTATGTGTAAGTTATTTTCTCTGTGGAGTTCCACATGTTTGTTGACCAGGGGTTAACATTAACGTAATTGTTAATGAAATTGTTAAGGTAGACCTTATTGTTGCCCGCCGTAACCCACGTGCCTTGATGGAAGCAGATGCCTGCCTCGTTGTTCGATATGTTGTTGTTGGTGATAGTGTTTTTTGTTGAATAACCTATGAAGATGCCAACCTCGTTGTTCGATATGTTGTTGTTGGTGATGCTGTTATTGCACGATTCAAAAAAGTAGATACCACGATCATTGTTTGATATGTTGTTGTTCTTGATGGTGTTATTATTGTTCGAAGAATACAATACGATACCAGACAAGAAATTGTTTTTTGCATTGTTGTTGGTAATGGAGTTATTATTGCTCGAATAACCTAGAACTATACCATTCTCATTATTCAATGCATTGTTGTTGGTAATGGAGTTATTATTGCTGAAACCATACAAGTAGATACCATTATTGGTGTTGAATGATACAGTGTTGTCGGCAACAATGTTATTGCTCGAATCCAAGAAGATACCATAATAGTTGTTCGATACATTATTGTTGGTAATGTTATTAGCACTTGAGACAACTTCAATCCCTGAATCACTCCATGAAACCCCCGAGTTTGTTGCAGTGAACCCTTCAACAGTAACTCCATCCGCACTCAATTTAATGGCACTTCCTGAACCGCCAGCATCCACAATACAGTTGTCAGAACCATTCTCCGACTTTAATGTCAGTTGCTTATCCACATCCACGTTCTCATAATATGTTCCATCCCCAACAATAATTGTGTCTCCGCCTACAGCGTTATCTACAGCCTCCTGAATGGTAGAATAGTCATCTGGCACATGAATAGGGTCAGCCGATACATTAATACCAGCCAAGCAAAACACAATGATAGCAACAAATAAAGTTCTTATCTTCATTTAAACCCCTCAGGAAAACTGATCCCTTCAAAATATTTAAGATTACACGGAATTTGGTTAAGGAACCTGAATAATGAATTGAGTTTAGGAAAAAAATCGATTTCTACTTTCACCCTCCCGACCAGCTATATTCCTTAACAACCTTAAAGATTAACCTTGCTCACACCAAGAAATGAACTTGGACATAGAAAAAAGTATTCAAAACCTCAATTAAGCCATGTGAAAGATTAGGCATGAAGCACTCTTAGAGAGTGGGGGAATTTAGATGGGGTTTAAAATAAGTTAGTTAATGTCTAAGGGATTCTTTTTTCTTACGTTTTTACTTCTTTCCGTTAACTCCACTCCAAATCAAATAAAACTCTTAATAATCCGTTGTGTCTTTGAAGTTTTAAGCGTTCTTGCCAGAACCTTTCATGGCCTATCAGCATCTTCTGCATGCTGTTTTCTTCTGATCATTAATTTAAACCGCTTTTGGCCAGAAATGCGTTCTGAAGGGGGTCATAACATCCGTTATACCTTCTGATTCTCCTCTAATCCTTCTACAAGTATTTTTTCTAGGGATCTAAACCAGCGGTAAGCTAAAGCGGTCATTCAACTCTGCTGACAACTTTGTTATTTTCGCTAATCAAATATTGAGCGCTGCGAAACATTTTGATGATTGAACTTTCTGCAGCAAAACTTGGCATCCCTCTGATACACTATTTCTTATTCTTATTAACTGGAGGATATTGAGGCTGAATTATTGGCTCAACCTTCAGGTAATCATATTACCAAGCTTTTCAGAGATTTTGGGTATTTTAGATTATTATTGAAAAATGTTCAGAAAAAGAGTCAACTAGCTTTCCAAAAATCTGTGATTTTCACTTTTTTCACCTGATTTTTCATAATATTTAATGTCCTGGAAAATCATAATGATAGTTCATGAATATTGAGGTGGTAGTATGAGAAAGGGGATGGTAGTGGGAATAGCGTTACTGCTACTGGTCTTAAGAGCGCATAAGTTGTTTATCAGTACAAAGCGATCCTATCGAGCTTCTGTAAACAGATCCAGAATGTTATTGGGAATCGAAAGGGGGAAACGGTATGAGCACCGAAAAAATCGAATTGAAGGATTGGGATGAGTGGGAAGATAGGAGGTCTTTCCAGAATATATTTCTCCTTAATTTGCTGACCAAGCTGGAGAAAAAAGATTGTGAGGTTAAAGGGGAGTATTAAGAATAGAAGAAAGAATAGAAGAAGGATGGAAGTATGTTGTAATTAATGTCCGGCTGCTGTCACTAAAGGTTTAAAAAAACACCTATCGCCTGCCAACCCTCATTCACTATTATGATACTCTCAAAATCCAAACCGGTGAATACAGTGGCTGGACCAGAGGGGGTTAAGATATGCAAGCAAAAGAGATCATGAGCCAGAATATAGTGGCTCTGGATGAGAATGAGAGTGTTTTGAAGGCGGCACAGGAAATGGGGAAAAATGATGTGGGGACCGTCCTTGTCACCAGCAACGATAGCTTTTCAGGCATCATTAACGACAGGCAGATCACCTGTAAATGCGTGGCGGCAGAAAAAGATCCATCGAATACCAAGATAAACGAAGTTATGACTCGAAACCCCAAGTCAGGCACTCCAGACATGGATATCCTGGATGCTGCGAGGGTTTTGGGTGAAAGCCATTTTAGGAGGTTGCCCATAATAGACAATGGTAAACCAGTGGGGGTTTTATCCATAGCCGATCTCGCTGAGCAGGTCAAAGACCTGAACACCTGGATATTCGAAGAGATATCCAAATCGAAAAAGGGTAAGAGTAAGAAAAAGATGTATTACTACGGAGAAGGAGAAACAAAGGCGAAGAAGTAAGCTGAAATCATAAACAAGAAAGTTAAGGAGTATTATTTTGGAGGTGTATAAAAATGGCTAAAGTAGCGCGGGAAATGGTCGAAAAAGCCGGAGTGGATGTGGATGAACTGGTGGATTTGCTGGTTAAAAATGCAGCAGCAGAATTGACAACTTACTATTACTACACACTTCTGAGAGCCAATTTGACCGGACTGGATGGTGAAACAGTCAAGGAAATTGCGGAGGTTGCTCGCCAGGAGGATAAAAATCACTTTGAGGCCTTGATTCCCAGGATATACGAGCTGGGAGGAAGTCTGCCCAACGACATGAAGGAGTTCCATGACATATCCGGCTGTCCACCAGCGTATCTGCCCGAAGACCGGGAGAATGTCAACCAGATAATGAAGGCTCTGGTAAACGCCGAGAGATGTGCTGTCCGTCAGTATACAAATATCTGCAATATAACCGCCGGAAAAGACCACAGGACCTATGACCTGTCACTATCCATTCTGCACGAAGAAGTACAGCACGAGTCCTGGTTCTCGGAATTCCTAGGAGAAGGGCCTTCCGGACACTTCATGCGAAGAGGTGATACCTCACCATTCGTATCCAAATTCCTCAAATAACCAGTAAAATTATTGGCTTATAGAGTGGGATGAAATAGGATTAGAGTTAGAGTTTTTAGCGTAGACTAAATTCGACTCCAAAGCATTAAGGAGGTGCGTATGTGGATGAGCAAGATTGCAGTGATAATTACGGATATGTTTGAGGACGTAGAATATACTGAACCTGCAGAGGCATTTAAGGATAAGGGCCATGAAGTGGTTCATGTAGGGTTGAAAGAGGGTGAAACGGTTAAAGGGAAACGGAAGGGAACCGAAGTTAAGGTGGACAAATCAGTGAAGGATGTCAGTGCCGATGATTTTGATGCCCTGCTGATACCGGGTGGATACTCGCCGGATAAGCTGAGGGTAGATGACGAGGCCGTGAAGTTCGTTAAGGAGTTCATGGACCAGAACAAACCCGTATTCTCCATCTGTCACGGGCCGCAGTTGTTGATCACTGCTCAGACCCTTAAAGGGCGGAAATTGACGGGCTACAAGTCCATAATCCAGGACATAAAGAACGCCGGAGCAGAGTTCATTGACAGCGAAGTAGTAGAAGACGGCAACCTGGTTTCCAGCCGGAACCCCAACGACCTGCCAGCGTTCATCCAGGCATCTCTGAGAAAACTGGGGAGCCAATGAGGGACTTCTTGATATCCAGTTCATTTTTTCCTTTCATGGTTGCATTCAACCATATAGTTCAGCTCTACATATTTCAGCTCTATACAGTTTTATACTCCAAGGGAAATTCATAAGAGATGAACAACAATTACGAGAAGGCCACATTCGCTGGGGGTTGTTTTTGGTGCATGGAAGCAGCCTTCAAGGAGCTTGATGGTGTAGTTGAGGTTGTGTCCGGCTATACAGGAGGGCATACGGATAATCCCGCTTACAATGATGTGTTGACCGGCAGCACAGGTCATTATGAAGCCATACAGGTGACCTATGACCCCTCTAAAGTGAGCTATACCCAGTTGCTGAAAGTTTTCTGGAGGAACATCGACCCTACTGACCCTGGAGGGCAGTTCGCTGACAGAGGACCTCAATACAGGACAGCCATATTTTATCACAATGAAGAGCAGAAGAGGATGGCAGAGGAGTCAAAGAAGGAGCTGGAAGAGTCTGGAAAGTTCGATAAGCCTATAGCCACCAAGATCATCCAGTTCAAGCGATTTTATAGAGCAGAAGAGTATCATCAGGACTACTACAAGAAGCAGCCCGGCAAATACAGTACTTACAGCTACCTCTCTGGAAGAACGCCCTACATCAAGAAGACCTGGAGTGGTGAAGATGAGTGAAACGGAAAAGGAAAGAGAATATTTGATCCCGTCCAGGGAAAAGTTGAAGGACATACTAACTCCCTTGCAGTATAAGGTGACCCAAGAGAACGGGACAGAGCTACCATTCAAAAACGAGTACTGGGATAACAAAAAAGAAGGTATCTACATCGATGTTGTTTCTGGAGAACCCCTGTTCAGCTCCAAGGATAAGTATGATTCCGGGACCGGTTGGCCCAGCTTTACAAAGCCTCTGGAACCGGACAACATAGTCACCAAAAAGGACACCGGCCACGGGATGATTAGGACGGAAGTGAGAAGCAAACACGCTGATTCACACCTGGGACACTTATTTAATGACGGCCCACCTCCCACAGGTCTCCGCTACTGCATGAACTCTGCTGCAATACGGTTTATCCCAAAAGAGGACCTGGAGAAAGAAGGATACGGGGAATACAAAAAGCTCTTCGAGTAAGCATCATCCCGCATTGTTTTTTTGCTTTTTGCTTCTTGGCTTTCACTTTTTTCACCGTTTCTTTCGTAGCAGTAATCAAATTTCGAGAAAGGCCTTGATCTGGGGATCTTTTAATTTTGTAGTGAAGTGCAACATATTTATACCTCCTTGTCGCAGTCTGCTACATGACCAGTAAAAGTGTTCGAGTTGATGAAGAAGCATATAACACAGCCCTCCAATACGGTAAAAACCTTAGCGAAGCAATAAGAACAATGGATAATTTAATAGAAGAGTACAGGAAACAAGAAAAAGTGGATGTTGATGAGCTGGCTAAAAAAGTATCCAAATATCTCTACTCTGATCTGAGCTCTTATCTGGATTACCTCATATCCAAATACTGATTGCTGTTAGATCCGCACCGGTTACCCCGGGGAACTTTCCTCGGAGAACGAGGGATGGCTTGAAAGGTGTTCATCCAGAACGAGCAGGCAGTGACAACACACTTCATCATCACATATAGGGGCTCCACATCGAGGGCATCTCATACTACGGGGTCTATCTTCTTACTAAAATCCATTTTGAGTGATTTGAAAGTGAACAGCAATCCATATGCCCAAAATTCAGTATTTTTTTGTTTGAGAGGTGATATTCTCTTTTCTTGCTAAAGCACACAGCTTAAAACAGTAAACTAAATAAGCATGAAGCAAATAGCTATTGAAAAAGGTTCTTCCATGTTGGGGGGTAATCGCTTTGAAAAAATTTGTTAATACTACAACAGAACTTCCTGAAGATGTTCTACAGGAATTAAAGGAAAAGAGTGGGAGAGTAGCACTAAGGAAGCCTTGTTCAAGGCCATATACCATTATCTCTATTGCCCATAAACCCACGATGGTGATAAGATGGAATTGAAGCACAATAGTGAACGTGGGAAGGCCAAAAGAAAAATGAGCGGAAGAAAACCAGTATATATGCCCAAAATCCAAGAAGAGCTTAGATTGACTTGAATTAGAATTCCGGTATAACTAAGTTGGGTTTTGAGTTAATCCAATTCTTATACCTGATTATCTGTACTCTGTTCTACTCTGCTCTTCTATCTTCGTTCTTAAACCCATTCATTCCAGACTTCTTGCCAGCTTTTTTCCTAATTGGTAGGCATTAGCCATTATTTGAGAGTTCTTGGCCACTTTTCCCCTATGAAACACCAGCTCAGCGGTTACTACACCCACAATCTCATATCCCAGAGCCTTTAGGGGCAGGCGCATGCCATCCACGGTAAAGCCCATACCCTCGTCATAATATTGCTCGCAAACCGCTGCAAATACAGCTTTCCTTCCCTGACCAGCTAATCGGCTGGAGAACTGGCGGGGGTGATCGTCGGTGAAATCAATGAATTGATACATGCGGTCGACAAAGGCTTTCATCAAAGCAGTGACATTGTAGTTGTGGGAAGGCGAGGCCAGAACCAATCCCTTGGAATCGATAATCTTGGGATAGAGGAGCTGCATGCCATCCTGCAATTCGGTACAGGCTTTGGCGGTCTGACATTTCTCACATCCCGTGCAGAGGTTAAAGAAATTTACTGATTACTGGTTAAGTAGAGATGCAAGATACCTAGATAAGAGAAAAGCTTTTGATGTGGAAGCGTTACATCTGAGCTACCGCTTTTTCAGGAGCTATTACCCTGATGAGGTTAAAAGGTACGTGAGTTCTGTTTTTGTTAGCTATGTTCAGGGTACAACAGCAATAGAAGGGAATACCATTACCCCAAGACAGGCTGAAGAGCTACTGGAGCACGGGTTAACCCCGGCAGGGAAATCGTTAAGAGAGGTATATGAGATAGCCAACTTCAAAAATTTCCATGATTACCTGAGAAGCTACAATGGAGACATTACAGAGGATTTCATCAAAAAGGTGCACGAGATTTTAATGCAAAACATCCTTGAGTCGCCTGGAGATTACCGCCGGGTTCAGGTTCTCATTGAGAAGGCTGAATACGAGCCTCCCCCAGTATTCGAAGTTCCCAGCCTGATGAAAAACCTCATAAAATGGTACAAAACCAATAAGAGTAAGATGCACCCCTTCGAGCTGGCAGTTCTGCTGCATACCAAGTTTGTCACCATTCATCCTTTTGCTGATGGGAATGGGAGGGCTGCCAGGGCTTTGATGAACTTTATTCTGAATCGAGATGGTTATCCAACCCTTTACATTGGAATGGAGGAAAGAGAAGCATATATGGACGCTGTAGCCGAGGGCAATAAGGAAGAATATGGTCCAATCATCGACTTTATGTACAGGCTTTATACGGGACAGCATAGAGATGTCTGCGATGAGATCCACGGTAAAATAGAGAAGGGCAAGATAAAAGATTTCCCGGAGTCAGAAGAACTCGTAAAGCAGTTTTTTGAGTTGAAAGCTTGATACTTGGTTGAAGGACAATCGAGCTATTCTACGTCTGCTGGGAATAATATATCAATATATTTTACTCGTAGAACTTCACCACATCTTTTAGCGGCTTGCGGGGAGTTTCTTCTTTCTCTGCGGGGTAGCCCACACACACGATAGCCACAGGTCTAATTTTTTTAGGCAAATCAAGGATCTTTGCCACTTCCCTTTCGTCAAAAGCTCCTACCCAGCAGGTCGCCAGGCCTAAACTATACGCTCTCAACAGCATGTTCTGAGTTGCCGCCGCGCTATCCTGAATGGCGTAAAGCTCGATCCCCCTCTCCCTGTAAAACCGGTACATCTCCTCACTATCGTAGCCCACCACAATATCCACAGGAGCTGCACGGATATGCTTTTGTTTCAGGGCAGCAATAGTTTATTTTTAACTTCATCGTTCTTGACCACAAAGAATCGCCATGTCTGGGTGTTGCCAGCATTAGGAGCCCACCTGGCCGCTTCAAGCATCTCCCATATCTTATCATCTTCTACAGGATTATCCTCATACTTTCTTATGCTTCTCCTTCCCTTTACGGCATCCATCAATTCCATGAGTCAAGGTTGCTCAAGAGGATAATAGTATTATTGGAGCTATTCCATCCAGTGAAAAACGTTTTATTTCATCTAATTTAGATTAAATTGGAGGTGGAAGTATGGGGGATACCGGAGAGATTGATGTAGAAATCGATTTTGATAAGTTTCCTGTAAAATATACTTGCGATGGAGAAGACATCTCTCCCAGGGTGAAGATATCTGGGATAGAGGATGTGCAGTCGCTGGCCATGATCGTGGACGATCCTGATGCACCCATAGGGATATTCACTCATTGGGTGATATGGAACGTAAAACCTACCAGCGAAATACCGGAGAATGTTCCTCAGGGCGCCGAGATATCGCAACCCTTAAAAGCCCTGCAGGGTAAGAACAACTTCGGGAAAACCGGTTATAATGGCCCTTGCCCGCCTGGAGGGACCCACCGCTACTATTTCAAGGTGTATGGGCTGGATAAAGAATTGGATTTGCCGCCGGGTTCCGATAGGAGCAAGCTGGAAGATGAAATGGAAGGTCATATAATTAAATACGGGGAGGCCATGGCCACCTACGAGAGATAGCATGAAGAGGGAGATAACGTACTTCGACAAAAAGGGAGAAGAGAATACAGCAGAAACCCTAAAACTGGCCAGAGAAAGAGCATCGGATTTGGTGATAAGGTACGTTGTGGTGGCCTCCACCACAGGAAAAACTAGTAGGGAGGCTATTGAAGCTTTCAAAGATACAGATATTGAGGTAGTGGTGGTCACCCATCAGACGGGATACAAGAAGGATAATGTTCAGGAGCTGAAAGAAGAGGATAGAGAATTTCTGGAGAAGCATGCTACTGTGGTCACGGCTTCAGACTTATTTACCAGGGTGCCCAAGCTGGTGGCCCAGAAATATGGAGGGTTCTCACCTTTCCACATAATCGCTGATACTCTTAGAATGTTCTCCCAGGGAATGAAGGTGTGCGTAGAGATCGCCGTTATGGCTGCTGACGCTGGAGCAGTTCCAGTAGGCGAGGAGATCATGGTTGTTTCGGGAACTGCCAAAGGAGCAGACACGGCGGTGGTGATGACTGCAGCCAATGTGCATAAATTGTTCGATATAGATATCCGAGAGATACTGGCCATCCCCCGGAAAAAATAGAACCCAGAACTAATTTGTGATAATACTTCCCGGCTTACACCTAAAGCCAAGAGAAAATAAAATCATTTAATCTTTAATTGGTAAAGATTTTTGATGAGTCCCAGGAGAATGTTTTTTCGGGTTTGAGCTTTATCACAACCCTTGGTATTTGAGCGAGTTGGTGGTACTTGGAATCGTCGGGGGATAAGTACTTCAGTAAAATCTTCTTGGATAGTTCATCGCTCTCCACTAACTCAGCCTTCCCTCTGAACACAACTCCCTCATTCGCATCTTCTTCTGCGGTGTCTATTACTACCGCAACATTGGGGTTCCTTTGAATATTCCTCACCTTGGCCGAGTCTTTACCTGTGGAGATCATAATCGTTCCCTCTTCACAGAAAAACCACACAGGATGAACGTTGGGGAGGTCATTCTTCCCTATAGTAGCAATTCTGGCTATAAGAGGTTGAGAAAGAAAATCATTGAGCTCATCTCCACTCATGCTGGTATCCATCATACCTAAACATACAATTTTCCACCTTAAACTTTTCTCTCATTGGAACACGTCATTAACAATAAACGAATAAGTTATAGGAATCCGATTTTGCAACAAGCTCAATAACGAAGAATATTAAAGCCTTGTTTGGAGAATATACCAGAAAAACCCTCGGGGAAATTGTGCCTTGTACTATGACTTAACTTGGATGCATTTTAGCCATAGTTACTAGAAATACTTTTCCCAAATTTTATATATCTCAAGTTTGACATTTCAAATCAGGTTAGTGCTTATAGTCAATTGCACTAACTTCACTAAAAAAGGTGTGGTAATATGGTAGAAAAAAAAGATGTGCTCAATTTTATTAGGAAGAAATGTCAAGAAGAAGGGATCGAGACCAAACCCAGAATTGTGGAGATGTCAAGGGACTTGAACGCGGAAGAGGGTGACATCATTGACATAGTCAAAGATCTGGAATCTGAAGGAATAATTGAATACATAAGCTCAGCCCCCAGCGAATCCCATATCTGTCCTGTGGATCTGGACCGTATCTTCAAAGAAAGCCTTTACGAAGACAGGTAAACCAATCCCGTTTTTGAGCTGAAAAGGCCGAGCTGAAAAGGCCGAGAGCCAATACTTTACCTATTTTTTTGACTCTCTCAGTGGAACAGGTTTTATATCCTGCTAATGTAACGAATTTATGGGGCAGAACTGGTGGGACAGGATATATTGTGAGCAAAGGCCTCCCTGGGATAGTGATGAGCCCTCCACACACCTTGTGGGGCTGGTGGAAGGCGGAGAGGTTGCACCCTGTAAGGCTCTGGACATTTGTTGCGGTAAAGGTACAGAAGCAGTCTATCTGGCAGAGAAGGAGTTCGCGGTCAGCGGCATCGATATCTCTTCAGAAGCTATCAGAATGGCCAGAGAGAAAGCCAGGGATTCTGGTGTCAGTGTGGACTTCAGAGTGGGAGATGTTCTACACATGCCCTTCAAAGACAATACTTTTGATTTCGTCAATGATAAGGGTTGTTTCCACGTCTTTGGGCCCGAAGAAAGACAAAAATTCGCTCTCGAAGTGAACAGGGTCATGAAAAACGGTGGGAGGTACATACTGAGGTGTTTCAGCGATAAACAGCCTGGCGACTACGGCCCCTACAGGATATCCACAGAAATAATAACGGATACATTCTCTACTCTTTTCGAAATAGATGAGATCAAGGATGTTGATCTGGGCGAAAGCGGTTCTCCCAAGGGTTACAAGGTTCTGATGACAAAAAAGAGCAGATAATTCAGTAATTTTATTTTATTTTATTTTGAGGTTATCTGGGTTCAAGTCTGTATCTACAGTCCAAATTAAAAACACAATATAAAAATAAAAAAATGGGTGTTTGGGTGTTTTTACATCATTCCCATGGCTTCGGGAGGTATTCCACCCATGCCGCCGGCTCCGCCGGCTCCTCCTTCTTCTTTCTTGCTGGCGACCACGTCGTCGATTCTCAGCAACATTACGGCTACTTCGTCTCCAGAGCCGATAGCCTGGTTCTTAACACTGATGGGCTCCAGCACCCCTTCGTCTTTCATGCTGGATACTTTTCCGCTGGTTACGTTGATACCGAATTCTTTATTGCCATTCTCGTGGGCAGATTTTAGCTCTACCAGTGAGTTTATGGGGTCGATTCCTGCGTTCTCGGCCAATGTCCTGGGTACGATTTCCATTGCTTTTGCAAAGGATTCTACGGCTATCTGCTCTCTGCCGCCCAGTCCGGGAGCCCATTCGTTCAGTTTGAGGGCTATCTCTGTCTCTACTGCACCCCCGCCTGGAACCACTTTTCCATCTTTTAGTGCGTCGGTAACTACCTGAATAGCATCTTCGATTCCTCTGGAAACTTCGTCTACTACATGCTCTGTGCCTCCTCTGACCAGAATTGATACAGCCTTGGGGTTCTTGCAGCCTGTGATGAAGGTCATCTTCTCGTCGCCGACCTTATTCTCTTCCACTAGAGAAGCGGTACCTAGATCTTCTTCGCCGATGTCTCTGATATCTGAAAGTACTCTGGCTCCGGTTGCTTTGGCGATCTTTTCCATGTCATTCTTCTTTACTCTCCTCGCTGCCGCTACGCCTTTCTTGGCCAGATAATACTGAGCGAGGTCGTCAATGCCTTTCTGGCACATGACCACATTGGCTCCTGAGTTGACCACTTTATCGACCATGTCCTTGAGCATCTTCTCTTCCTGGTCCACGAACTTCTGCAGCTGGTCGGGGTCAGTTATCTGCACCTGGGCATCGGTCTCTGTCTCCTTAACCTCTAATGCAGAATCGATTAGCAATATTTTGGCGTTCTCCGTCTTCTTGGGCATGGAGGGGTTAACGATCTCCTTATCGATAACTATTCCATTTATTAGATCTGTGTCCTCTGCATCTCCGCCGTGTCTCTTTTCTACCTTTATGAAGTCAGTATCGGCTTCAATACCTTCTTTTCCTTCCTCGGCAATGCTGTTAACCGCTTTTACAGCGATATCGGAGAGCTTGTCAAGTGCCACTTCAGCTCCTTTACCCGTCATGGCAGTAGAAGCGATTCTCCTCAGAATATCCTCATCGCTCCTGCTCACCGGGGTGGCAAGCTCGTCGATAACTTCTTTTGCCTTATCTACAGCAAGCCTGTAGCCTCTGGCGATAAGAGTAGGATGAATATCCTGATCCAGAAGCTCTTCAGCCTTCTTTAAAAGCTCTCCACCGATAACTACTGCGGTGGTAGTTCCATCTCCAACCTCATTATCCTGAGTCTTGGCAACCTCAATAACCATCTTGGCAGCAGGATGCTCCACATCCATTTCCTTAAGAATAGTAACACCATCATTCGTAACAGTGATGTCACCCATACCATCTACGACCATTTTATCCATTCCTTTGGGTCCTAAAGTTGACCTCACGGATTCTGCGATCGTTCTGGCAGCTGTAATGTTTTGTCTTTGCGCATCCCTGCCTGTAGTTCTTTGGGTTCCTTCTTTTAATACAAGTACAGGTGCTCCGCCTTGTTGCATATTTTGCATCAAATCACCTCCAGAAGTGTTTTTTATATGTTCTAAGCCATTTCCTGTCTTGTTACGTTTCGTTGGATTAGGAGTTCTATATAAATATTTTGGTGAAATGTTTCGATGAACTGATGCACGGAGTGGAATAAAACTTAAAGAAGTAACCCGAAAAGTAGAGTTAGTGGTATTGTGCAAATCTAATCTAACTTAAACTGATGCAGAAGTTTTATATTAAAGAATATAATCAGATAGAATAGATGAAAGGCATTAGAACATTACTGGCCATTATTGTCTTATGTATACTATTAACATCAGCAGCAGGTAAGCAGATAACGGTATGTGAATCTGGTTGCAATTTTACCCATATTCAACCTGCTATCAGCACTTCTAATAGCGGGGATACCATCCTCATCAAGTCCGGAGCTTACAAGGAGAACCTATTCGTAGATAAACAACTGAAAATAATTGGTGAGGATGCAGTTTTACAATCTTCAGTCCCATACGCCCCCACAGTGCAAGTTACATCTAGAGATGTTATTGTAGAAGGGTTGAAGATTACGGACAGCTCTACGGGTTTAAAGGTCATAAACACAGAAGGTGTCTCCGTATTCAACTGCACCTTTTCCCAGAATGATTATGGGTTAAGTGCTCTGGGCAGTGGGGAGATTAACCTGGTGAGTAATATATTCAACCACAATCGGGACCATATAATGCTCCAGAATACCGCTGACGTGTCGATACGCCAGAATAAGGTTACCGGAGGTTCTACAGGCATTTCTATGGTAAATTCTAAGACTATCAATGTGACAGAGAACGACTTCAAGGACTTGAATGTCGGGGTGACTCTGGAGAACTCTGCGGAAAATGAGTTGGGGAATAACCATTTCAAGCAGTGTGACGCAGGGGTTTATTCTGTGCTCTCCAATGATAATCAATTCTCCGGAAATGAGGTGTTGAACACTTCCGTGTTCCTGGATCTGAGGCTGTCGGCTCACAATAAGATATCTCAAAACGCTGTACAGAACGGCACATACAGCAGGACCGCAAATTCTGATTACAACTTTTACACCCTGGAAAACATGAACTTGAGCGGTAAGGGATTTGAGATGTGCCTTATCAACCCACCACTGCCCAAGAAATACGTGAATCTCAGTCAGGGAGTCAACCTCACCCTCAGCTCCCCCAACTCCCCCGAGGGTCAAATCCACCTCCGGGCCAGTATTCCTCTTCAAAAAGTAATGGGGTGCAATTTATCTTCCGTGGGGTTCTACAGGCTGGGAGAAGATGTTACGTTAATCTCCAACAAAACTTTCCATGATAACAGAGTGATAATAAATACTTCAGTGAATCAGAGCGGAGAATACATTTTGATGGTCCAAAAAGAGGAGAACGTTGGTGCTCAAAGCGAAGAAGGTTCCTATTCCACTTCCACTACTACAGAAGGAATAATCATGTTTGCCGTGGTGATAGCTTCCATCGTGGTGATGCTTTACATCCTCGGCAGGAGTAAATGACCTCTTGTCTTGTAATAGATTTTAAGTTTATATAATTTAATTTTAATTTTCTTGAATAATAAAGAATAGTTAGGTTAATTATTTAATCACCGTTTCAGTATCCCCCTCCCATGAGAGACTGCTTAAAGCTTGTCTTTGATAGAAAGTCGATCAGGAAATTCAAAAATGACCATATCCCTGATGATATCCTTCTAGAAGTTCTGAACGCGGGAAACGCTGCTCCAACAGCCGGTAATCTCCAGGCGAGGGATTTTGTGATCGTAAGGGATGAAGAAAAGAAGAAATTAGTTGCTGAAGCAGCCATAAAGCAGATGTTTATTGCAGATGCTCCCGTTGTCCTTGTGGTTTGTGCAAATTACCCCCGCAGTATGAGGCTTTACGGAGAAAAGGGCAGACAATATGCAGAGCAAGATGCAACCGCAGCAATTGAGAACATCTTGATAGCTGCATGCGCTCTTGACCTGGGAGCCACTTGGGTGGGAGCGTTTGATGAATCCCAGCTGTCGGAAATTCTGGAGCTCCCCCCAGACGCCAACCCAGTAGCAGTTATTCCTCTGGGCTACCCGGATGAGGAGCCTGAAAAGAGAAGTCGTTATCCTGTGGAAGAGCTTATCCACTGGGATAAATGGTGAAATCATGTTTGAGTCCTTTACCCTCTACACTTCTGGCCTTGTGGCACTCTTCCTTGTAATTATCGCCGTTCTTGTGACCTCCTACTTCTCCAGAATGAAAGGAAGCGACGAGGAAGTGGTGCTGGACATAGTCCATGGAAAAAAGCAGATAACCAGAGGTGAACTGCAGCAAGAGACCGGCTTGAGTGCGGAAAAACTTGACCGGATAATTCAATCACTGGAGCAGGTTATGATCGAAGGAGAAGAGGTCTACTATATGGGTGAAGAAAGAAGAAAATGGGGAGAACCCAGAAAAGAAAGTGAAATCGGTTAGGATAGGTAACATGAACCTTATAACTCTGCTTACAGATTTCGGGGACTACTATTCGGGGGTCATGAAGGGTGTGCTCCTAAAAAACAGCCCCCAGGTCAATTTAGTTGATATAACACATTCTGTGGAGTCTCAGAATGTTTTTCAGGGTGCCTTTCTCCTCCTTAACTCTTATAGGTTTTTCCCACCGTGTATCCACGTTGCAGTGGTTGATCCCGGAGTTGGAAGCGAAAGAAGAGCGATCGTCGTGGAATGCGACCGCTACACATTCATCGGGCCGGATAATGGGATTTTATACCCTGCATGCAGGGAATCGGGAATAAAGAGGATATGGAGAATTGAAGAAGATAAAGTTGCCCACAATCAGGGCTTAGATAAGATCTCCACAACATTCCACGGAAGAGATATATTCGCTCCTGCTGTTTCTTATGTAATTAATGACCGCATAGAAGATATAGCAGAAGAAGTAGAAGATATACAACCTGTAGAAATTTTTGATTACCGGTTTGAGGGCAGAGAGATAAGATGCAGAGTATTGTTCCTCGACAGGTTTGGGAACGCAGTCACCAATTTAAAGTCAGAAGTGGTTGAGGAATTGAATCCAAAAGTTTTTAACGTAGGTAAACAGAACTTTCCCCTAGTAGATAGCTACTCCGATGTTGATAAGGGCTCACCCCTGTCTGTGATCGGAAGTTTTGATACCCTTGAATTGAGTATAAGAGAAGGAAATGCCAGCAGGGATTTCAGTCTGCGGAGCGGATGGTTAAAGCTTGGGGTGAGTTGATGTGGAAGTGGAGGGAGTAAAATGGTATCGGATAAAAGTAGAGATGTCATGTCAGATAAGCACCTGTCAAAAATGGTTCAGGCTATGAACAAACATATTCCCCCGAGCGGCAAATCTCTTGCTGCACTCTTGGATGAAGAAGAGCCCATGATAAAAGCAAAAGATGGTAATGAGTATATAATCGAGAAAGAAGAGCTGGAATTCATTTCTCAGTATGTGGACGACCTTGACTGGCAGAGGTTCAAACTACCCATCATTCTGGAAATGAACGACCTTCACGGTGAAAGGGTAATAGTCATCAGGGATAAGTTACAGGCAAGCTTTATAAAAGATGCTTTTGGTTTTGACAGGCTCAATAAGGATGGGGCACTGCTCATTTACCTTTATGAATTGGGCCCTATAAGGAGAAAGCTGAAGACCACCTCAAATGTAATGTTCAAGGCACCACTTTAATTATTTATTTTATTCAGTTTTACTTCCACTCCAATCAAAAATACCTCAAGAAAAATACAATAGATAGATAAAATTTATTTGGGTTATTAATTGAGCCATAGTACGTCATAGGAAAAATTTAA
>CAZQTT010000052.1:0-18596 GCA_964596255.1 uncultured archaeon | reverse complement strand
CAGGACGGGATAATCTTCAGATGTAGAATGTATATAAAACAGGACTTATTTATTGATGTTTTTTATAACTCAATAACGTCCAAAACTGCATACACTCTTATACATAAGGATAAGAGGATTTTTGGCGCTGATAATACAGGCAGATGGCATTACCACCCTTTTGATGATCCCTCACAGCACATTCCATGTAAAGAGTTTAAAGTAACAGATTTTCTGGTAGAAGTTGAAAAATTTGTGGTTAACAATATAAAAGATTAGCGAAGGCTAAAGGCTAAGAAAAGAGTATTTGACAGGGAGGCGGTTGGCCCAAAGTGAGGTGCACTGGCAGTTGAAGTAATGGGATGGCAGTAGGAATTAGTCATGACGGTGTTCCGCATCCTCCATAGCCCTTGAAACAGGCTCAAGATAAGGTTAAAGGCTTTATCACAATCACCAACTGCATACTTCAGGCGGAAAAAATAAAAGAAAAGTTGATAGATATATGTTAGTCAGTTGATTGATCATGGAAGATATAATAAGAGAGGGAATAGATAGCCTTATTCGGGCAGGATATTACGAGAATAAAGAGAAGCTTTTAGATGATGCTTTTAGGGTCATGCTGGAGGCCCGGCCAGAGTTGAAGGTTGAGGTGGCCGTGGAGCTATATAAAGAGGAGAAGATATCTTTGAGTAGTTCTGTCTGCTAAGGTATTTCTTATGAAAAACTTTTTAGTTGGAGAAGATAATTAAATAATATGGGAATGAGTGAGGAGGAGATAAAGGCAATCTCCCAAGATGTTAGAGACCTTAAAGAAAAGGTTGAAGACATGAGTACCATGCTTCAGGAATTACTTGAAAATTATACCGATGAATGCTTTGAGTTGCGAGATGATTACTTAAAGAGGGTTGAAGAGATCAGAAAAGAAAAGGGGAAAACATTTAACTCCATAGAGGAGTTCGACGAGTACTTTGAATTGAATGAGCCAGTATAAATTTGAAATTAAGCCAACACTTGAGAAAAAACTCATTAAGATTAAAAAGAAGGATAAAACAGTTTTTGATGCTACAAGAGAGAAGATAAAGGAAATTATACAATACAAAACCCCCATCATTACAAGCCACTCAGGCACGGTATGAAAGGTTTGCGGAGAGTACATGTTAAAAAACCCTTTGTGCTTGTTTTCGAAATCGACGAAAGCAACAGAATGGTTCGTTTCCTCGATCTGGATCACCACGACAAAGTCTATAGAAAGAAGTGATGAACTAATTGGCTGGTTGGTGGGAATGAGTTTATGAAGATAGCTTTCGTTTATGATGTGGTTTACCCCTAGGTGAAGGGCGGAGCAGAGAAAAGAGTATTTGACAGGGAGGCGGTTGGCCTAAAGTGAGGTGCACTGGCAGTTGAAGTGGTGTTAACAGTGGAGCATGATGGGGGTTTTGCAGTGTTGGTAAGTGGGGTGAGTTGTACACTGATGGGCGTAGGAGCATTAAGGAGGGCTTGTATTTTGGGTGGAAGGTTTTGAGGGAGTTGAAGTGGTTTGGTGTTATTGATTGCTAGGAGTTCCCCTGTTCAGTCTTAGACTTATGAAAATCTATTTAACTTTTAGCTGTTATATATTAGAGGTGGAATATGAGCAAAGAATTTGAGTTTTCCAAAGCGGATTTAAGCGAGCAGGTTTATATGTAGCGATTATTGGTGAGATGTTTGCGAGCGGAGAGAACGCAAAGCAGGTTTGGGAAGAATGCAAGAAAAATACTTGCAGGGATCATAGCCAAGATACCTGAAGAAGAGTTGATATTGAAGGGTGTGATTTCCTTTATTGAGAAGGAAATAAGACTTGCGGAAGGAGAAATCGCTGACCTCAGAGAAAAATATGATGTACCAAAAAAAGCGGAGCTCTATGAGGGATTAGAGCAAAGGATGTGGAAAGTCACCCCACCTGGGAAGATTATATTACTTGGAAGAATAAAGAAAGATACATTGAGGAGCTGAAGGAGTACTTCAGCTCATTGCAGTTGCGGTGATCAATTGGACCTCCTAAACCTATACTTAAAGCTCAATCAGATAGCAGAGAAAGATTATTCTGAAATCGTGAAGAACACGAAGTTGGTTGGAGGAAAAACCACTCGACCCACCCAACAAGCTCCTATATCTCCTGAAGACCCTTCCTCAAACCGAATGTGAGTTGTTTACGCTGAGGATGTTACTTTAATAAGCTGAGGAGAGAGCTTAAATAAAACTTAAAATTGGTTTGTATATATGCAAGATAGATATCAAAAAGCTTTAGATGTATTTGTGGAAAAAGTAGTTGGGAGTTACAGAAACAATATAGAAAATATTATCCTTTTTGGGTCAGTTGCTAAAGGAGAGGTAAAAGAGGGCTCAGATATAGATGTCCTAGTTGTAACCAGGAACGAGGACTACAGGTTGAGACGTGCCCTTATAAGTATGGCATTTGATGTTTTTCTGGATACGGGTGAGAACATCTCTGTAAAGGTTTTATCAAAGGATGATTTTGAAGCTCATAAAAGCTTCTCATTTCTAAGGAAGGTTACTTCGGAGGGTGTAAAGGTTGTCTGAAGAAGATGAGATTGAGCTGTTAATCGATAGAGCAGAAAAAAGGCTCAACGCTTCTCATCATCTATTCAAAGAAGGTTTTTACGAAGATTCGGTGAGCAGAGCATATTACTGTATGTACTTTGCCGCCAAGGCTCTCCTTTTGAAAAAAGATATCACTACAAAAACGCACAGAGGGCTTCTCTCCAAATTTGGACTTGAATTTGTTAACGCAGGAGTGATTGAGGAGTATTATGGAAAGGCATTACGTATAGCTGAAGAACTCAGAGAGGAAGCTGATTATTCAATTACTCGTAAGATCTCTAAGGAAGAGGCAGAATCAGTAATTGAGGATGCAGAAAAATTTCTGGACAGGTTAAAAAGAGCCCTGGAGGAGATGTAAGCAAAAGATGTTGACACGAGAGAAGAGGGATTGGAACGATATAGCACTGGATGGCCAAGAAAATATAAGTTAGTTTAGCTTAAAATGAAGATAGCTTTTGTTCACTCCCTCAAGCTGAGGAAAGAGTATTTGAGATGGGGGGAAGGTTAGCCCAAAGTGAGGTGCACTGGCAGTTGAAGTGGTGTTAACAGTGGAGCATGATGGGGTTTACTTGCATGGTGTTGAAGTTTAAATTGATTGATTTTTATTGCTTATATAAATTTTGATTTGGGTGTTTTTGATGGTCCAGGTAATTTGCTAAAAAAACAAGACTAAAATAGAAATATATTTCTTATCTTTAAAGATTAAATCAATATGAAATTAAGGTTCACGGAACATGCCAACTCAAGGTTGGAAGAGAGGTCTATATCGTCTCAAGAGATAGAGAAAATCATCCAAAATCCTAAATGGAGCTTTTACGACTTGCAAGATAGCCATAGAATAGCAATAGGTAAGCGAAACGGACACCATTTAATAGTTGTCTATGACCTCTCTCAAGAGTTCGTCGAGATTGTTACTGTAATAGATATAAGCAAGAAGTTAGAAAAGGTTATTAGGAACCGAATAGAGAGTAGAAGGTGGGTGGAATTATGAAAGTCAGGTTTGATCCAGAAGCGGATATACTTTACATCCTCATCAAAGAAGGTGAAATCTCCGATACCGATGAGATTGATGATGATTTATGGATAGAGTACGATAAAGAAGGAAACATAGCTGGCATCGAGATATGGAATGCCGGTGAAAAAGTAATAATGAAGGCTTTGAAAGAGATAGAAGCCAAGTCGGGCAAGGCTGTAATATAACTTCGTTCAAGGTTTTCATAGTTATTATTAACAATTTAATCAGAGATTTTAATGAAAATAGCTTTTGTTCACTCGCTCAAGGAGCTGAGGAAAGAGTATTTGAGATAGGGAGGAGGTTAGCCTAAAGTGAGGTGCACTGGCAGTTGAAGTGGTGTTAACAGTGGAGCACGATGGGATCAGCTTGCATGGGGTTGGGGAGTGGAATGAATTGTATACTGATGGGCGTAGGAGTATTAGGGAGGGCCTGTATTTTGGGTGGAAGGTTTTGAGTGGTTTGAAGTGGTTTGGTGTTGGATTTTGTTCCTGTATCTCCTCTGGCTCATCAGACGTATTAAACCCGTTTAATTTCTACGAGATGTTTTGCCATTAGTTATATATCACAGAGAAATATTTTATATGGCTGAATCCATTCATATTAAGCTCGAGAATCTGGAGAAAGAACTTAAGGAGATAAAACAGATGATGAGGTCGAGAGAGAAGTTTTTTAAAGCTGCTGGCGGCTGGAAAAATCTGGATACTGAAAAATTAAAAAACCAGCTTCAGAAAGCTGGACCATCAAGTTGAGGTGTCTCACTGCGTTCAACATTTGCTTAGCTTCGCTAAGAAAGTTGTCAATTGAAAATTGACTAACCCTCCACAATGTATCTTCTAGTGTAATAGTAATCCTGATTGGTGCTTTGGTCTATACTTTGTACAACAGTAAATAAGGAAATATACGAATCCAGAAATCGTCCTTCAAGGTGTTAATCCTCAGCCAATACCGATTGGATTATCGAGTATCTAAAAGGCAATGACAGTATAGTTACTATTCATGTAATATAACCCAAGATTAAGCTTGTTGAGTATGGTTTGGGTCAGATTTGTTTACCCGCAATGAAGGATAGTAGATAAGAAATCTTTTATATACTTGTAATTGATAAAACATGTTGGGTGACTCAAATGACCAAAGTTGCGATTACGGAGAAAGGAGATGCTAAAAAATTACTTGAGTGGTTTAAAGCTCATAAAGATGATGAATATGCTACCCTCCTTGAGAAAACTGTAAAGGAAAGTAGGGACAAACTTACTCTAGGGTGAATCTTTTTGGTTGGAGTTGACACAACTTTCCTTATAGACCTCACACTCAGCTCCGCTGAGGTGGTTGTTAGCGAAGCTAACTAACTTTTCGTAACGATGAGAAAGCACTTAATTTTCTTGAAGAGTTAAATAGAAGTGGAGAACCTGTATCTACAACTGTAATTAATATGGCTGAATTGTACCGAGGAGCATTCTCTCATCCTAAAACTGATGAAAAGCTTCAAGAAATAGAAGATTTAAAGGATTTACTGGTAATCCTGGACATGAGACTTGAGAGTGCACAATACTATGGAAAGGTTTACGCTGACCTCAAAGAGAAGGGTAAGATGGCAAAAGACCGGGATATACTAATCGCGTCAGTATTCTTATCTTTTGGTGAAAGAAAAATAGTTACAAGGGACAAAGAACATTTCGTTGAAATAGATGGACTAAATGTTGTTACATACTGATAAATATCTATTTCAGTCTGTCAAAAGAAATATTAAATTCTGAAACTAATTTTGTTTATTCCTATCCTCAGCGTCATCTGATGATAATAAGGAAATATATATCAAAATGTTTTTTATGTTAACATCGAAGGTGTAGTTAATAGAATAATATATAATTAAGCTGGTCAGCTGAACTGATGCAGTGATGGTAGGCTGACCGGAGCAGTTGGGGGTATGAGGTATAATGAAGATAGCTTTTGTTTATGATGCGGTTTACCCCTGGGTGAAGGGCGGAGCAGAGAAACGAGTATTTGAGATAGGGAGGAGGTTGGTTGACCGGGGGCATGAGGTGCACTGGTTCGGGTTGAAGTGGTGGGATGGCCCCAAAGATATAGAGCATGATGGGGTTTTGCAGTGTTGGTGAGGTTTAAGTTTATGGGTTTGGATTTTAATGATGTGGTGTTTTGATGGATGTTTCAATAGTGATTCCTACCAAAAATAATGCAGATATACTGGAAAGGTGTTTGGAGTCAATTCGAGATCTGGATTTCGAGGGTGAGGTAGAAGTAGTTATCGTAGACGGAAATTCAACAGATAGCACGGTAGACGTTGCTCAGAGGTATGGTTGTAAGGTAGTCTATGAAGATAAGGGGACTATAAGCTATGCCAGAGATATCGGTGTAAAGAACGCTGATGGCAGGTTCATTGCATTCACAGATGCTGACTGCGCTGTGGATAGGAACTGGCTTAAGGAGCTGGTAAAGCACTTTGATGAAGATGTAGCTGCTGTGGGCGGACCCAATTTAACACCTGAGGATGATACCGAGTTTGCTAAATGTGTTGGCCTGGTTTTATCGTTCTTATCCAAACCGGGTTCCAGATACGGATTGGCTGAGGAGCAGGTCATGGAGATATATCACAATCCCACCTGTAATGTGATGTACCGGAAGGAGGTGCTGGAAGAGGTAGGGGGTTTTAACTACCATCTGGTTACTGTGGATGATGAGGAGCTGGACTACAGGATAAAAAAGAGGGGTTACAGAATCCTTTACACACCTTCTGCAAAGGTTGACCACTACAGAAGACCTACTTGGAGGAAGTTCATAAGAATGGCATATAATTACGGTATAGGGAGGATGCAGGCGATCAAGCTCCATAGTGATATGGGAAGGTGGTTTCATTATACTCCTTCTTTAATCATATTGTTCATATTTGCTCTAATAGTCCTATCTGTGTATGTATTACCTTTATTGTGGCTGGCAGTAGGTATACTGGCAGCCGGTGGTATTGGTATAAGTATAATTAGCATGTATCTCAACGTTAAATATAAAAGAAGTGTGCTCACAATATCCACCTTAATAGCCATATGGTTCTGGGGTTGGGGGTTTGGTTTCTTGAGAGGTATGTTCAAACCCATAAAACCGCATTCGTCATCAGGAGGAATATGAGAATTTACATGTTAAATCCACCCTACTTTCCCCATTTCGGAAGGGAAATGAGATGGCAGGATACGGGTAGAGGTGGAACCCTGTACTATCCGATTTGGCTTTCATATGCTGCGGGAAAGCTTGAAGAGGATCATGAAGTGAGGCTGGTTGACGCTCCTGCCTGGCACTGGGAGATAGACAGGGTTATGGAGGATTTGAGAGGTTTTGACCCGGACATGATAGTGTTGAATACCAGTTTCACCAGTGTAGATAATGATTTGAAAGTTGGTAAGGAGTTGAAGCAGTATAATGTTCCGGTGGTGATGGTGGGGCCACCTGCATCTCAGTTTGCAGAAAAGATGCTGGAAGTGGTGGATATAGTCGCCAGATACGAATACGAATTCACTCTGGCCGAGCTGGCCCAGAAGATGGGGAGGGGAGAAAGTATTGAGGATGTAAAGGGGATCTCGTTTAAAGATGATGAGATGGTCCACAATCCCGACAGACCGTTCTCTACCTCTCAGGATCTGGATAGTCTGCCTTTCGTTTCTAAGGTTTATAAAAAGCATCTGGACATTTATCATTACTTCTTGAATTATTCACTCTACCCCATGGTACAGATATTCGCCGGAAGAGGTTGTCCCAACAAGTGCACATTCTGCTCCTGGCCCCAGTCATTCATGGGAAGGAAGTACAGGATAAGGAGTGTAGAGAACATACTGGATGAGTTCGAATGGATAGAGAAGAACCTGCCCGTTAAGGAGGTCTTCATTGAGGACGACACTTTCACCATAAGCAAGAAGAAGGTCAAAGAGTTCTGCGAAGGATACCAGGATAGAGGATTGAGTGTGAGCTGGTCATGCAACGCCAGGGTGGATACCTTGGATTTAGATACTATGCAGGAAATGAGGAGAGCTAATTGCAGGTTCCTTATCGTGGGCTTCGAGTCAGCCAACGAAGAGATCTTGAAGAATATAAAGAAGGGAGCTACAGTGGAACAGGCCAGAGAGTTCGCCCACAACGTTAAGAAGGCCGGCTTGCTGCTGCATGCTGACTTTATTATAGGTTTGCCAGGGGAAACCAGAGATACTATTGAGGAGACCAGGAGTTTTATTAAGGAGATTAAGCCGGAGCAATTGCAGGTTTCGGTTTGTTCACCTTTTCCGGGTACGGAGTTGTACGAGTGGTGCAGGGAGAACGGTTATTTATTGACTGACGACCCCAACGAGTATTTGGATGAGCAAGGACACCAGAAGGCCATAATCTCTTATCCACAGCTCAGCAAGGAGGAGATGGTGAAGAAGGTGGACGAGATACTGAAGGAGTATTATATGTCATTGAGTTATGTGCCACTGGCATTGAGGCAGGTGCTGAGGAGAAATGGGTTTGACGAGTTCAAGAGGTTGTGGCGTTCCACAAAGATGTTTCTGGGTTATATTGGTGATAGATAATGAGTTCAGAAGATAAGAGAAATATCATTTTGGTAACACTGGAGAGTACAAGAGCTGATCATTGTAGCTTTATGGGTTATAGGAGGAACACAACACCTACACTAGGTAAAATGGCCAAAGAAGGTGTATGTTTTAATAATGCTTATTCCCCGGGCCCAAGAACTCCCATATCAATGGTTGGGACATTTACAGGGGAATTGCTAACTGAATATGTTGATGTAAACAATTTAGAGGAGAATTGGGTAAAGAACATCAGATTAAATCTCAAAAAGAAGAAGACTTTGGCACAAAGCTTATCAGAGATGGGTTATACCACTGGTGCATTCAACCCCAGTACTTATGCATCAAGTTATTACGGCTTCGACAAAGGTTTTCAATTTTTTGAGGATTTTCTTTTCAGTGAAGAATTATTTGAAAAATTAGTTATAAAGGGAGGTGGTCTGACAGTATTTATCAGAAATGTTAGGGATTTATTAATGAAACAGGGTGCGTTTAAGACGTGGGAATCCTTTTATCATGATATCCTTGAATGGGTTAAAAGTGCTAAAAGACCATTTTTCCTGTGGATTTTTCTACTAGACACACATCTACCTTTTTTTACCCCCCGAAAATATAGGAAGTGGATTAACTGGCTTGATATGTACTACTACAACTGGAAGTTGTACAAAGTCCTGTTTGAGAGAAATGTAAAGTTACCTGACAAAGTAGAAAGGAAAATTATTGATGCATATGATACTTCAATTTATTATGCTGATAGGTTCTTTGAGAGTTTAATAAATGATACTGCTGATTACAATCCATTGATTATTGTAAATTCCGACCACGGAGAAGCTTTTGGAGAGAGAGGAGTTTACGGACATAATTATCCATATCTTTATGAAGAGAATACTCACGTTCCTCTTATCATATGGAATGGTGGTACGAGCGGACAAGTGCAGAAACCAGTGTCAATGCTTGATCTTTATGAAACCGTTTTGGATCTGGCTAAAGGGTCGGATTTAGATGAAACAGCATTAATGAATAATAATGACAAATGGGTCTTATCTAAAGGTGTTTGCTGGAGAGACGGCAATAAGTTCCTCAGTGTAGGGAGAGGAAAATGGAAATACATAGACAAGAATAACGACTGCGAACTATATAATCTCGAAAAAGATCCAAATGAGCTTGATAACCTGGCCAGTAAGTATCCAAATCTGACTGAAGAAATGATGAAAGTAGTTGAGGGATACGTGAGGAAAGAGGCAGAGAAGAAGAAAATCAAGGAAGGAATTTCCAGTTTGAGGAGTTATTAGGATGTCAGAGAAGAGAAACATAGTTTTGATAACACTGGATAGCCTTAGAGCAGACCATTGTAGCTTTATGGGCTATAAGAGGAAAACTACTCCAACGCTAGATAAGATGGCTAAAGAAGGTTTATATTATGAGAATGCAATAACCTCAGGGGTTGGAACGCCTGCTTCTATGGTCTGCACGTTTACAGGAGATTATTGTCCAGTAAATCCTCAAGAAACTAGGCCAGGACCCTGGAGAAAAGTTTTATCTAAAAGAAAGACCTTGGCACAGGCCCTATCTGAAGTTGGTTATCACACTGGAGCTATTCACCCAAATCCTTTTGCATCACGCTACTATGGTTTTAATAAAGGATTTGATTATTTTCAGGACTTTTTATTGCCAGAAAACGAGAGTATGTTCTCTAAAGTAAGTACAAAAGTTAGAGGTTTTAAGCGAGGGAAGTTAGCTATACTGAGGAATTTCTTAAACTTGATACAAAAAGAGGAGGTCTTTAAAACCTGGGAAACTTATTATGGCGAGATTATTGATTGGGTCAAACAGGCAGAAAAACCATTCTTCCTTTGGGTTCTGCTTCTCGACACACATCATCCCTACTTGGCTCCTAAAAAGTTCAGAAGTGGCGGTTTTCTGGATTATTATGACCTCGTATCATTCAGTTGGAAGGGTCAAAAAGAGAATTGGAGATTGAATCTTTCAGAAGAGAAGCAGAATAAGATTATAGATGCTTATGATGATACTATCCTTCACGCGGATAGGTTTATTGAGAGTTTATGGGAAGACTTAAAGGATGAAGACCCTATTTTTATAATTCATGCTGATCACGGAGATGGTTTTGGAGAACATGGGTTTTACAGTCATCCATCATATCTTTACGAAGAACTAATTCATATACCGTTGGTAATTTATAACGCTGACGTTAAAGGAAAGGTAGAAAAACCAGTGTCGCTAATTGATTTACCTTCAACTGTCATGAGAATGATTGGTGAAGAAAATAAGTTTCCATCACAAAATTCTCTTGAGGGGGGAGATTGGGTTATAGCAGAGATAGCCGAGGATGATAGAAAAAAGGTTGCAGTGAGAATGAAGGATTGGAAGTTTATAACCGGTCAAGGAAATACAGACGAGCTTTACAACCTAAATAAATATCCTTTGGAACAATATAATTTGGTTAAAGATTATCCGGATTTCATTAAAGAGATAAAAAGAATTGTTAAGTACCATATAAAACAAGAAACTGAGAGAAGCGAAACTTATAAAGAAGTTTCAAGTATTGGGAAGGTGCTTTAATGGCAAAAAGCGTTTGTATTGCTCATGGTGGAGATGTAAGCAAACCAGGAGGAGGTACAAATAGAGTTATTGAGTTTGCGAGGGCATTAAATGAGAGTGATTTTAAGGTACACTTAGTGGTTCCAACTCCTGAGATGGAGTATCCCCAAACCTTAGAAGGGGTTAATATACATAAAGTACCAATTAGAGCTAGGGGTGTTAATGACCAGTTTCTTAGGGGATTTTTAGTTTCCATTAAGTCAAAGAAAATAGCAGAACGTGAAAATTCGATATTACAAATTGAACATTCGACTCTTGGAGGGATAGCGTCTCTGTTAGGTTGTTCAAATTATGTCTTAGACATACATGATTTGGGGTTTGGGGGAGATTTGTATAAAAGTATTCCATTGGCTCCAAAAATCGTTTATCATCTAGAGAAAAGATCCGTAAAGAGAGCAGCAAAAATCATAGTAGTTTCAGAAGAAATGAAAAATTTTATCTTGGATAAGTGGAAAATTGATGAAAGCAAAATAGAGATTATACCAAATGGTACCTATAACAAAGTCAGTATTTTCAAGACAGATGAAGAAATTGAGGGGTTAGTTTCTTTTTTAGGCGTGCTAACTAAGAATGTAGATTATCATAAAATTATAAAGCTAGCAAAAGAATTAGAAGATATAAAAATATACGTCATTGGTGATGGAACAATTCGCAAAGAATTATTAGATAAGCTGAAGAGAGAAGGTATTAATAATGTAGTTGTGCCAGGATATCTTCCTGATAAAGAAGCTTATAAAATACTTGCGGAATCTCAGGTTTGCTTGTTTCCTTTAAGAGACACGTTTCACACAAAGGTAGCAATGCACATGAAGACTTTAGACTATGCTGCTCTTGGAAAACCAATAGCAACAGATAGGGATGCAACAGGCAACATATTTGCGAGAAATAATGCTGCTTTAGTTTCTGATCCCTCAGATCCTAGTGAATTTATAGAGAACGTTAAAAGACTTTTAAAAGATGAAGAGTTGAGGAGGACCCTATCAAAGAATGCAAAGAACCTAGTAAGGAGTTATACTTGGGAGAAACAAGGAAGAAAATTAGTAGAAATGTACAATGGAATATTAACTAAAAGTAAATGAACATCTTAATTATTTCTCCAACTACTAATATTCTAAGAAGGGAAAAAGGAGACCAAGTTAGAATAAACAGTATAGTTACCCAGCTAGTACACAGAAGTCACAATATTACTTGTATTGAGCAAGAGAGGTTTTTAGAGAGAAATAGAAATGTTAGATTTAAAATTGTAGGATTCAAGAAATTCATACCCCCTTTCTTAGCTGACCTAAACCCATTTTTTTATTTCCAAGTAAACAGAATATTAAAGAAAGAAAAAGTTGATCTTATCCAAGTTTCGTTCCCAGCAGGAATAATTACTACTAAATTTGTCTTAAAACTACTTAAGTCAAGAAAGATTATTGTTTATGATGCACATAATGTGGAGGGAGTAAGAATTAAAGAACAAAACTCCAATTTGCCTTTTTACAAAAAAATATTTGCACCCTTATATATACCAGTTCTAGAAAGTATTGCAGTAAAGCTTGCTGACAAGATTATTTCAGTAAGTCAGGTAGATAAGGAGCTATTCACTAAGAAATACAATTTAAATCCTGAAAAGATAACCGTTATTCCCTCTGGGGTTGAGGTAATAGATAGGAATATTGTAATGGAAGAAAGAAAAACCAAGAGTGGGCTTGAAATAAACCCTGAACAGATAGTCATCGTATTTCACGGTAGCTATAATTACTATCCAAATAAAGAAGCTATTGACTTAATAATTAAATACATCGCTCCTGAAATCAGGAAATACTTTGGTAATGTTAAGTTCGTGCTAGCTGGCAAAGATGTGCCTAAGTTTGAAAGTGAGAATGTTAAAAGTGTCGGATTTGTTGAAGACATTCATTCTCTTTTAAATGCTTCTGATATAGCCATAGTTCCTGTACTTCGTGGTGGAGGCACTCGATTAAAAATACTTGATTATATGGGGGTAGGTCTACCAATCGTTACAACAGAAAAGGGGATAGAGGGTATTGAAGCCCTAAATAATACGGAAGCAATTATAGTTAGTAATGTAGACGAGGATTTTGTCAATGCCATAAAGAATCTTATAAAAGATGGACCAAAACGCAAAAAGATTGGGAAAAGGGCTAGAAGGTTAGCAGAAAGAGAATACGAGTGGAACAGTATAGGTCATAATTTAAATAATTTATATATAGACCTTAATACAGAGCAAAGATGAGAATTCTTAATCCTTTAAGTATAAACAATTGGTATATTACAGATTTTCTCAAATTAATTTTGGTTATTCAATTTGTAGTATGGATATTAGTGGGTTTAGAAGTTATGGACAAGCAAATTCCTATTTTAAGGCAGTTAATTAGTTTTATTTACCTAACTTTTATACCAGGTTTTCTCATCCTCAGATCTATAAATATACAAAAGCATAGAAACACTGAAATCTTATTATATGCAGTTGGAATTAGTATTTCGGCAATACTATTTATCGGACTAATTATAAACATTATCTATCCTTTTATTGGCATTGCTGAACCAATATCGCAAACTCCCATAGTTATAACTTTAAGCATATTTGTACTTGTATTATGTATTTTAAGCTACATTAGAGATAAGGGTTATTGTTCTCCGAGCTATATTAATATTGAGAAACGAATAAGTTTATTCAGCCTATTGTTTATCCTTTTTCCCTTTTTAACCATATTTGGAACGTATATAATGAATTTCTATCAAAACAACATGTTATTAATCCTCTTACTTGCCTTAATTGCATTGATACCTATCTTAGTGGTTTACAGTAATATTGTTCCCCAAGAGGTTTATCCTCTAGCTATTTATGCATTGGCGATTTCACTCTTGTTCCATAAGTCATTGATATCGATGTATATTACTGGATTTGACATCCAAAGCGAATACCATTTTGCTAATCTGGTCTTGAAAAATGGTTTTTGGGACTGGGCTATCAATTTCTCTCAAAATGGAGTTTTAAGCGTAACTATACTACCACCAATTTACTCAGTTTTTTGTAATATGGAGTTAAATTGGGTTTTTAAAATTGTATATCCCGTCTTATTTGCCTTTGTTCCACTCGGATTATACCAAATATTTAGAAAGCAGAGTGATGCAAAAATTGCTTTCCTCGCAACCTTTTTCTTTATGTCTTTTTTTGTTTTTTATAGTGAGATGTTAGGGTTAGCAAGGCAACAAATTGCTGAGTTATTCTTAATGCTGTTGATATTATCTATGATTGAAAAAGAAATAGGTAGACTGAGGGTCTCGTTTCTAATGATTGCATTTACTTTTGCATTGATAGTATCTCATTATGGTGTATCTTATCTTTTTATGTTCTATCTTATAAGCGTTTATTTACTTTTTGCATCTAAAAGCTTGATTAAATACTTAACTAAATTAAACAAAATTAGCGAAAAAGTTAAAAGTCTTTTAAGATATAACTTAATTACTCCAATTGCTGGTTCTCAGATCTTAAATTTAAATTTTGTTTTATTATATATTGTATTTACCATTGGTTGGTATATGTTTGTATCAAGTGCTTACTCTTTTGAAACACTAGTAAAAGTGGGTGAAAAAATTACTAGTAGCATTTATAAAAGTTTTCTAAATCCAGAATACTCGCAGGCTCTCCATTTAGTAGCACACGAAGAGATACCTCTAATGCATAAAGTAACGAAATTTTTACATTACATTTCTCAATTTTTTATTTTAATAGGTATTTTTAGATTATTTGTTCACAAAAAGGTAAAAAGAGATTGTGAGTACTTAATATTCTCTTTAGTAGTATTCTTATTCCTTTTTTTAGTTATTTTACTTCCCTATAGTTACTTTGGAACAACTAGACTATATCATATTTCACTATTTTTTCTAGCTCCATTTTGTATAACTGGGGGAATAACTACCCTCGAAATAATAAGCAAATTATTTAGAACGAGAGTTAACGATGAATTTTTAAATAAGATTTTAATAATTTTATCCATATTTCTAACAATTTTTTTATTATTTAATTCAGGTTGGGTTTATGAGTTAGCCAACAGCCAACCGAATTCGATTGCTTTAAATAATTCAATAGATTACCCAAAATTTAGCAAAAGCGAAATTATGGGAATTGAATGGACTGAAAAAAATGTAGAAAAATCTGTGTATTACGCAGATTGGTATGGTTGGCTTTTAACAAATAGATATGTTATTAAACACTCAGAGCAAGCTGAGATTGCACATAATGATACAGATTGGTTACACCCAAATGCTTGCATTTATCTGCGTAGTGTTAACATATATAAAGATCTTTGGCACGATAAAATGAGATCCAAAGGAGGTTTTGTTATGGCTGAGACTTACAGCTTAAAAACCATCTTGTTTTATAAGAAAATAGTAGAGAGTAATAAAATTTACACATCAGGAGGTTCAAATATTTATATTCCAACAAAATAAATACCCAAAGAGCTTAAAATGGGGTGATCGAATATTAAAAGAATTATCGTCATAGGCTTAGATGGTGCAACATTTGATTTGATGAAACAATGGTTAGATAATGGTGAACTACCTAATATAAACTACCTAATGGAGCGAGGAGCATGGGGCAATCTTGAGTCAGTTATCCCTCCTATCTCTGCACCAGCTTGGGTCTCATTTATGACAGGAAAAAATCCGGGTAGGCATGGTGTCTTTAGCTTTATAGATGATAAAGGTAAACTCGTTTCTTCTAATTCATTTAGAGATGAAACACTATGGGAAGCATTAAGCCTTAATAATATTCGAATTGGAGTTGTAAATGTTCCTATAACCTATCCACCAAAAGAGGTAAACGGATTTTTAATATCTGGTTTCTTATCACCCCCAAACAGTGATTTCACATTTCCTAAGAATTTAAAAAGCGAGTTACAAGAATATAAGATAGATGTTGATTTTGCAAGAAATTGGCTATTTTTTGATAGTAAGGCACCAAATAAAGTAAATAAAGAAAAATTGATTGAGGAGCAATATCTGGTAACAGAAAATCGGGCATCAAATGTCATCAATTTAATTAAAAAATACGATCCCACTTTTTTAACTGTTGTTTTCAAGGGTACAGATAACCTTCAACATTACTTCTGGGATAGGAAGGAGATTTTACTTGAATATTACAGGAAATTGGACGAAATAGTAAAGAAAATAATCGAAAAATATGATGATAAAGCAAATATTTTTATAGTCTCTGACCACGGATTTGGTCCTTCTGCAGAGAATAAATTCCATATTAACACTTGGCTCAGAGAAATTGGTCTACTAAAAACCAAAGATAACCTAAAAGATTCCTTAACCAGAAAAGCCTTACAATCAGCCTACAGAATAAATCAAAAAATAAAAATCAGTAATATATTACCAGAAAATTCTGTAAAAAAAGCAGTAAAACAATTTGAACAACAAATTGATTATAAGAAATCTAAGGCTTACGTAGTGAAAGGGAGCCTAAAAGGGATTTATACTGACTCAGATAAAACAAGAAACTATATTTTTAAGAAATTAAACAAATTGAAAGATCCTGAAACAGGCGAGACAGTAATAGAAGAAGCTTGGAAAAAAGAGGATGTATACTCTGGACCCTATCTAAAAACTCTACCAGATATCATTTTGCTTCAAAATCCTAAGTACTCCATAAGCCATATTCTATCTGAAAGGTTAATCACTCCTTTAAGTGAATCATTAAGGACTGGTGACCACGAAAACGGCTACCTCAATGGAATTTTAATAGCCTATGGCCCTGACATAACCCAAGGACTAAATGTCGAAGGAGCGAAGTTAATTGATATAGCTCCAACTATCCTTCATATGTTTGGCCTTTCTATACCTACGGATATGGATGGTAGAGTTCTTAAAGAGATATTTAAAAAAGATAGTGAGCTGTTAAAAAGAGGGATAAGGTACCAAGAGGCTGATGAAAGAATAAAAGTAACGAGCAAGGTAAGAAAGCTTAAAAAAACTGGTAAATTGTAGGAAGAAACATATATGGCTATTTTATTCGCAAGATTCATAGTGGGTATATCTTTAAACTCTCTCGTGAATCGCCTACATTTCTTACCAATAATATACCTATTAATCACTTAAAGCTTAATACTTGCCCACTTTTAGGGTGCACCTCAGTTAGATGGGTTCTCGAGATTACATTAAAAATCAGAAAATTATAAGAATCTTTTTAAAACCTTCTTTATAATAGTTAAATCTACATCTGCCTTTTTTTCTATTGCCAGTAACATAGTTACATCCTCTTGGTCAAAGCTCTTTGTTAATATAATAGACAATCCATAAATTAAATAGAAGAGAATAAATACAAACGGGAGAAACCAGAAAGAGAGTTCAAGAAAAAAATTGGTAACAAAATAAACGAATAATCCCACCAATAATGAAACCAAGGTTGGTTTCAGTAAATTTTTACTCAATGGCTGTGCCTTACTTAGTGAGTGAAGTTTCCAACTTCTTACTAGATTTACAGAAGTTATAGCTACTACAGAAGCGGTAGCGGCACCTATGATCCCAAATATGGGAATTAGACTAAAATTTAATACAAGGTTAATTATAGCACTTGCTAGAGTAGCCCACATAATAAAGTGAACTTTTCCCATAGCAATCAATGTGTCACCGTTAGGTCCCAAGAAATTGTTAATGATGAATCCAAGAGACAAAATCCTCAGAACGTAAGCAGCAGGGGTATAGCTAGAACCAAAAAGAATACTCAATACCAACTCTGGAAATAGAAATAGGATTAAAAAGAGTGGAAACGTAGCTGAACAAAGCCACTTAGTTAAAACAGCAAAATTTCTTTTCAAGTCTTCAACCATTCCTTGAGCATATAAACCAGATATTATAGGTGTATAAATTAATAACAGAGCCATTAAAGGAGAAGAAATAAATCGGGCCAAAGGTAAAGCAGCATTATACAAACCCACCTCTGAAGAAGTTTTGAGTGCACCAAGAATTAATGTATCTGTCCAATCAATTATCATTTGTAGTACAATAGTGCCAAGCAATGGAAGTGAGAAAAATATTAATTCTTTGGCTATGGGATCACCGAGTTTGATAGTGAGTTTTTTCAAAGGTAACCGCTTAAAGGCATATATTATAATAAGAACACATGGTATTACCAGAGAAGCCAGAAAAGCATAAAAAACTCCAATAAATGGTAATTTTAACAAAATAATAAGTAAAAGAAGCAAGGGGAAAATTATATTCCTCATAATGTCCTGAAAGTAGACTTTTGGCTTTATATCATCAAACCCTCTGAATATAGAAGCAAATACATGTATTAATGTGAAGAATGGTATTCCTATAGCAAATATCTTGAGAGGATTACCGAGGGCAGGTTCATGAAAAATTCTCGTAGCAATAATATCTGACGTGAAGAAGATAAATATCCCGATAATTACACCTGCAAAACCTCCAAATTGAATTGAGGCAGAAACAAGTTTCTGGACTTTTTCACTATCATTTTTTCCTCTGGCATATGCAATACTTCTAGGAGTCCCTTGCCGTAGACCTAGTGTACCAGCCATAGCACAGATGTTTAGTATAACAAAAGCAAGCGAGAAAATGCCATACTCAGCTTCTGTTCCATATCTGGCAACTAATACTCTGCCAATAAAAGCTAGAAACATTCCAATAAAAATTCCAATGAATGCTATTCCTGATCCCTTTAATATTTTTTGAAGAGATTTATTAGCACTTTTAGACATATAAACACTCCATATTAACCCCTTACCATTGGTCATCGGTTAAGCCCTCCATTCATCCATTAGTCGTTTCCGGTTGACGTG
>CAZQTT010000051.1:0-19333 GCA_964596255.1 uncultured archaeon | reverse complement strand
ATTAGCCATAAATATTCTAAAGCCCTGCTAATATTATTACTTTACGATGTACTGAATATAGAATTTTCAGAATATTATCCATAGGCTTAAGGAGAAGGCAGAGGAGGAGACAACTAAAGAAGCTATCTCTAAAGCCGTTACGCATTACATACACTGCCACCATGAGTAGATTCTGATGCTTGAGTTTGAGGAGTGTGATATTATGTTAGGTGGTATAAATCAAAGAAAGGCTCATAGGGATGATATATCCCAGTTCTACAGAATAGTTAATAAGAAGATTATGAGAAAGTGCCCAAATTCGTTTAATATTACTTATGAAGACAATGTTACAGATAGAGATGATGAAAATAATGTGGAGGAGACTAATTTACTTGTAGAGCCTTTCCAAGCAGAAGTATTCACGTATTCTGAGGGTTTTCTGGATTTGAAGATAAAGAGCAGTCATCACATAGACTTCTGGGTGGTTCCAACCCAGGAGGATGTGGATATGATCTTGGAGGGAGGAGATTTCGATTATAACCCAAAACTGTCAAAGGAAAAAACAAGAGAACACTCCGCTATCGGCTACGTCTCTCCAGGAAGTTTTGTGGTGTTCGCCAACAGGACCGCTCATCTAGCTACAGTGAGGTTAAGATCTGAGAGTTTTTAACGACTGAAAGAATAGATAATTGCCAAATAATTGGGGAAGAGGAGGTTCAGGTTTTTATGATAGAGAAGGTGTTGTATGTAAATAGTAACAATATTCTAGGTATAGAGTCCATAGTATTCCTATCCGCCTTTATACTCACTTTTCTCTTCGTGGCCGAATCTGTTCCCGCATTCTTTGCGATTTTGATCACAGCACACGAGCTATCCCACCAAATAAAGAGAGGTGTGCTAAATAACCGTTTCAGCCTCTCCTTAAAAGGTTCTAGTAATCATGGATCGTCACTAAACTTGTGGTCAAAATGGCCTTTCGCTTTTCCCCAGTGAGTGTTCTTGGATACCTGTTCACTGACTTCAAGAACCTCAGATAATAATTTCAGTTTTAGCACCAGTATTAAATTTCAAGTATTTACTTAATAATTAGTAGCACTAATACCGCAAAAAATATTAACAAGTGTGACTCACATATATGTTAATGTTAATCAATGGGAGGTTTTGATATGAAAAAGGGTATAACCATATTGGCACTATGTCTGTTCTTGTTGCTGGGTGTAGGAACTGCTGGCGCTCATTTTACCATGGTCTTTCCTGGAGGAGACATGCAGATAACACCCGAAGACTATATAGCGGAGAAAGGAGAAACAAAAGACATAATTATTGTCTGGGGCCATCCATACGAGCACATTCTCTTCGATTGTCCCAATGAGCCCGATGTTAGTGTGACAAAACCAGATGGGAGCACTGTAGATCTAACACCTTCGGAAACAACGGTTCAGGGATATAAAGCATATGAAGTTTCTTATACAGTAGATCAAATGGGTGACCATATTATCTCTGTTGAGCTGGATGCTGGAGAAGAGCATGATCTAATTGATTACACCAAGGCAGTAATCCACAGCGGAGAAGAGGTCTGGACTGGCTGGGATGCTGAAGTTGGGCAAAAGGCTGAGATCATGCCCTACATGAGGCCCTACGGAATGGAAGAGGGTTTCGTGTTCAGTGGAAAGGCTTTATATGAAGGAGAGACCCTTGCTGATGCAACAGTGGAAATAGAGAAATACCACACTCAAGAAGCAGGTGAAGAAGTGGTCAGCAAAGCAGAAGAAAAGTATCCATACGACCCGCCCATGATATTCACCAGAGTAACCAAGTCGAATGCCAATGGAGAGTTCTCATATACTCTTGACGAACCGGGTATCTGGTTCATGGGAGCAACCAAAGAATTTGAGAACGAAAAGGACCAGAGAGGCGTGTTTATAATACCGGTAATAGAGGAGTTCCCTCCAGAAGAGGGGAGTGAAGGTACAGGTGATCTGGAGACCTCAGTGAGCGATCTAAAGTCCAGTGTTCAGTCACTGCAATCAAAGGTTGAAGGAATTGAGACCGGTGGAACTTCAAGTTTGACCATTGCTGCTCTGGGGATAGCCATTGTAGCTATAATAGTAGCAGCCGTATCGATGACGATGAGGAGGTAAGAAAATAGGATGGTCCATATATCGGATGGAATTCTTTCCACGCCGGTACTTGCGGCGGGATGGGCTGTAACCCTTATAATCATGGCAGCAGTACTGTGGAGAAAGGAGCGAAAAGGGAATGTAGCCGAGGACATACCCAAACTCTCTGTCATTACGGCTGCATTCTTTGTGGGCTCTCTTATTCACGTGCCTGTAGGCCCGACCAGTGTACATCTGGTCCTTAATGGGCTTGTAGGAGTGGTTCTGGGGTTACTGGCCTTCCCCGCGATTTTTATTGGTCTCATACTGCAAGCAGTTCTCTTCCAACATGGCGGGATAACCACCATCGGAATAAATGCAGCAATCATGGGCATTCCTGCCCTGATGGCCTATGTAGTCTTTACAGCAGGTGTCAAACAGGGCGGTCACAGATGGGGGCCTTTATTCGGGACCATCGCTGGTGGATTAGCCGTGGGGCTGGCAGTCCTTTTCCTCATATTGTCCCTTCTCACCACCGGTGAAGAGTTTATGGGCGTTGCTGGAGTAATAGGTGTGGCACATTTGCCGGTCATTGCCATAGAGGCAGCTGTAACGGGTTCGGTTGTAGGCTTTCTGCAGAAAGTCAAACCCGACTTGATCAAGAGTGAGAGTGGAAGGTGAATATATATGAGAAATAAAATGTTGTTGTCCGTTATTTTGCTGATGCTTATCCTGATGTCCCCGGTAGCTTCCCATAGAGTGCATACCAGCTGGGACATAGATACGATCGAGCTGAGAGCATGGTATGGTGGAGGCGAGCCGATGGCGGATGCGGAAGCTGAGGTGTTCATCAATCAGAGTGGGGAGCAAGTAGTGTATGAACAGGGTGTAACAGATGAAGAAGGCGTTTTTACTTTTTCTCCCAAAACTGGAGTTAACAATTATACTGCTGAAATAGGTTCTACAGGACACAAAGGAGAGTTGGAGATAAATCTTGCAAGCTCTTCCTCGTCTGACGAGGATCAGGAACTACCCCTGTATATGAGAATTGGAGCTGGATTTGGATACCTGTTGGGACTGGCAGGAGCTGCTTTGGCCTACTCTGGCTGGAAGAAGAGTAAACACAAGTGAGATAGGCAAGAAATAAAATACAGGAAAACATAGGCATTATTATGGAATATCCAGAAATTGACCGCTATGCTTCGTTAAATTCTCCTCTGCACAGATTTGACCCCAGGATAAAGATAATATCTTTTATTGTTCTTATCTTCTCTATAGTTCTCCTTCCTGCTGTTGAACTGGCATTAGTAGCTCTATTTGCCTCAATTATTTTTTTACTGGTGTCTCAACTACCGGTCCGGTTCGTTATGCAGCACATCAGATGGGTTTTCGTGTTCATAGTCCCTTTTTTGATGATTATGCCCTTCACCGTCAGGGGTAACGAGTTATTCACCTTCGGCGGTTTGGGTGTTACGTATGAGGGTGTGGAGTTCGGTTTTCTGGTCTCCATCAGGGCTCTGGCGGCTGTAATGCTCATCTTTCCTATGGTCGGCACCATGAGGTTCGACACCACCTTGAAGGCGTTATACCAGATGAGGGTCCCCAGTTTGCTGGTGCAGATGCTCATGTTCACCTATCGCTACATATTCATCTTCATAGACGAGTTCTCCCGGATGCAGAGGGCCATGAAGTCCAGAGGATTCAAGGTAGGGACCAACCTCCATACTTTCACCACCATAGGCAGAGCTGTGGGAATGCTCTTGGTGAGGAGCTACGAGAGAGCGGAAAGAGTGTACCAGGCGATGCTATCTGCAGGTTATACCGGAAACCCCCGAACTTTATTTGAGTTCAGATCCTCACCAAAAGATTATATTTATGGTTTTATCATAATCGGTTTTGCCGTTCTGCTACACTTTCCTGCGGTGATCTAATGAGAGAGGCAATAGAGGTCAGTGATCTGGATTACAAATACGTTGATGGCACCAAGGCACTTGACAGCATCAATTTCAGGATCTTCGAGGGAGAGAAGGTTGTGGTAGTGGGTCCAAACGGTGCGGGAAAGACCACGTTCCTCCTTCATCTCAACGGTATTCTGAAGGGTAATGGGGGCAGCATAAGGATATTTGGGGAGGATGTCTCCGGGATGAGCAGGGAGGACATCGTGCGGAAGATCGGTGTGGTCTTCCAGGACCCTGATGACCAGCTCTTCATGCCCACCATCTTTGATGACATTGCTTTCGGTCCCATAAATCTTGGATTGAGTGAGTCGGAGGTCAGAGAGAGGGTTACCAAGTCATTGTCCGTTGTAGGTCTTGAGGGATACGAGAACAGGGCTCCTCACAACCTCAGTTTTGGAGAAAAGAAGAAAGCCGCTCTTGCAGCAGTACTGTCAATGGAGCCTCAGATACTGGTCCTTGACGAGCCTACTGCTAACCTGGACCCCAGGAGCAGGAGAGACCTCCTTCAAAAGATTAAAGAGCTTAACCGGCAGGGGATAACCATTATTATCGCTTCACACGATGTCAATGCTCTTCCAGAGCTCGCCGACAGAATATACGTCTTGAACAAAAAAATTATGGCAGAAGGATCTCCCAGAGAAATATTCTCCGACAGTCAACTGCTCAAAGAGAACAAGCTGGAGGTACCGGAAGTATTCAAGCTGTTCGAAGTCCTCAACTGTTTCGGATACAACTGTGAGCACCTCCCATTATCCATTGAGGACGCTATCGAGGAGCTTACCCGGACCATAGAGACCGGCGACGGCCACATCCACCTGCATATCCACGAGCACACTCATGACGATGTAGAGAAGTTGAGGCACAAATACGAGCATGAAAAAGGAAGTTGACTCTATAGTTGTTTTTCGCATTGCACGTGATTAGTGAGCTTACCCATATAGGTGGGGGAGTAAATTATCCTCATTGTTTTTGTGATGATTTTTGTGATGAGCAATTCCTTCCCTCCATTCTTCCCTTTTTCCAGCATGTGAGTGATTTGACCTGAATGAAGGTGATACCTTCAGGGGGAAATTGAGCCTTTAATCTGCATAAATTGAAGTCTGAAGGTTTATGAGCCCCAAGAAATAGAGTAAAGGAGAAGTCACCATTAAGAACCCACTCAGGAACACCTCAAAATATTTATAATGCTAAAACTACCATATATAAAAACAAAAAATCAGTGATGGACATGAACGAGATAGAGAATGGAGGAATAGCCATGAGATCACCAACCGACACTACTAAGTACTTGGTACACTCAGAGATTGTTGCTGAGGGTATTGTAGAAAGGCCTGACGTCGTTGGTGCTATATTTGGCCAAACTGAAGGTTTACTCGGTGAAGAGCTTGATCTAAGGGAGCTACAGAAGACAGGAAGGATAGGAAGGATTGAGGTCAAAATCGAAAGCAAAAGTGGAAAAAGTTACGGAGAAATTAAAGTCCCATCCAGTCTCGATAAGGTGGAGACTGCGATTCTTGCGGCTGCCCTCGAAACCATTGAGAGGGTTGGCCCATGTTCAGCTAAGATCAAAATAACCAAGATCGAAGATGTTAGAGCAAGCAAGAGAAGGAAGATCGTGGAGAGAGCCAAGAATATCATCAGAGACTCATTCAAGGAGCCGGAAGTCGAATCCGAGAGGATATCCGAGCTGGTTCGGCAATCGGTTAGAGTGGAAGAGATCACGGAATATGGACCGGAAAAGCTTCCTGCAGGTCCAGCTGTAGACGAATCAGATGCTATAATCATTGTAGAGGGAAGAGCTGACGTATTGAATCTGTTGAGACATGGTATAAAGAACGTGATCGCTGTTGAAGGGACCAACGTACCTAAACCCATAGTGGAGCTAAGCCGCAAGAAGACCGTTACTACATTCCTGGATGGCGACAGAGGAGGTGACCTGATACTCAAGGAAGTCTTACAGGTCGCCGATATAGATTATGTTGCCAGAGCTCCAGATAGTAAGAGTGTAGAGGACTTGAGCCAGAAGGAAATAGTGAAGGCTCTTCGGAATAAGGTTCCGGTAGAGCAGATATACGTAGTAAAGACAAAAGAGAACCAAAAAGAAGTCAGCATCGAGCCCAAGGAAAAAGAAGGAAAAAAAGAGGGTAACAAGAAAAAAAACTTCACTAAATCGCTAAAAAAACACAAGGACCAGATCGAAGGGAGATTGGTTGCCAGAATGCTCGACAATAATTTTAATCTCGTCAAAGAGATCCCGGTGAGAGACCTTGTTAAAGTGCTGAAAAGCAACAACTCAAAAGCATCCTGTGTAGTTTTTGATGGTGTAATTACCCAACGTGTTATTGATCTGGCTGCAGGAAAAAATTTGCAGTATATTATCGGCGTCAGGCTGGGAAGCGTAGTTAAAGTTCCCACAACTGTTAGAGTTATCACATTTGAAGACTTTTAAATTTTTATTTTTTATTTTTTATTTATCCCTTATCATTATCTCAAACCATTTTCCCATTTTCTTAAAGCAAGATTCTCTTCTACTGCTTTCCGGGTCATTTTTCAAGCAAACGCAGCCTGTAGAGTATCTCACAGGAATGCTCCACATACTCGATGCTACTCAATGCTTCTTGAAGTGTTTGACCAGCGGAATAGATGCCATGACCCCTTAAAACTGCCACACCATGTTTTTGGATGGTCTGAGCGATCGATTCGGCACTTTCTTGCCTTTTAGGCTCAGGTTCTATAACCGGAAGGTCTCCCAGCAATAATTTTCCCTCGAAATCAAGAGGACTTATCCTGTCTTCCACCAGAGAAATGACCACATTGAATACTCCGTGGCAGTGAATAATGGCTTTGAAGTCAGTAGCCCCATAAACTGCTTTGTGTATAACATAGTCAGAAGAAGCATCTTCGATACTCTCCTCATCTTCATCCGGGTCCAGTGTTACCAATGATCCTTCGTTCAGATCGTCCAGAAAAGCACCTTTTTTCGTTATGGTGATCTTTCTACCTTCTTTAATACTGATATTGCCGCTTGCTCCTTCTATTAGCCCCTTTCTACCCATTTTTTCTCCTGTTTGCATCAATTGGACCCTGTTCATACTCTATCCCTCTTCAATCTTTTAAAAAGATATTCGGACCAGATGGATTCCTGAGGCTTACAGCATAAGACCACATTATGTGTCCACCAAAAACTTTTAACCTTTATAAATGCTTATGTATGTCATGGAGACCCGAAGACTTCAGTTGATTGGTGGCTCAAGTTTCATGGTCAGTCTTCCCAAGAGTTGGGTTAAAGAGAACAGTTTGCAGCAGGGTGACGAGCTAGCTCTTGATGTGGACGGGACCATGATAAGGCTAAGCCCCAAGAAACTCGAAGAGGATAATGTTGAAAGAGTATATGTTAAAAAAATAATGAAGTACGATAAAGAATTTTTGTTCAGGTTTATCCTCAGTCTCTATTTGCAGGGGTTTGATGAGGTAATCATTCAAGATGTCGCTATCACATCTCCTGTAGTCATCAATATTAGCGAAATAGCCAAGAGTTTCATTGGAGTGGAAGTAGTGCAGGCAGGGGATAGAGGAGTGATCCTGAAGTGCCTCACCGTTCCGGAACTGGATTCTTTGAGCCTGTTGCTCAGAATGGGTGAGATAGTATCCGGGATCATTGACTCCATCGATAATGCTATAATGTTCAAGGATAAAGGCGAGCTGGAAACAGTTCAAAAGCTGGAAAATGATTCTAATAGATTGTATTACCTAATACGTAGGTATGAGAACAGAATGGAAGCAAATTCAGACAACAGAACCGTTGCCAGAGTGCTGGAAGAAACATCTGACGCTTTCACAACTCTATCTGAGGATATAAAGAATCTGGATGTACCCAGCGACATACTCATCCTTTTGAGAGAGATGAAAGATATTTTCCAGTCCGCTTTCCAGTCATACATTGAATCGGATCTGGAAAGTGCTGAAGATACTATGATAAACCTCACCAACCTCCAGCCCAAGATTAATGCTTCAAGGTATCCCTTGAGAAGTACTTATAAATGTATCAAGTCTTTAGGGGAAATAGCTTTCAATAAGGCTGCCAAAGAAACAGTAAATGGCGACGGCGAACAAAAATAATGGGAATTAATATATCAGAATTAATGGAATATCGTTGGAATTAATTGGTGTAAGCATGAGAGGAGAGCTATGGAAAATACCGGCAATCGTATTAGTCTTTATTTCCCTTTCTCTACTTCTCAGCTTTACTTCTACTGTTGATTTGAGCAAAACTGGTTTTAGTGGGTTTATTGGTTCAGGGCCTGATAAAGCAGAAGACATCCCTCAGAAAATAGTTCCCGTATCCTATGACGATTCCAACATGAACGACCTGAACGAAGAAAGTGATCCTCCTCAGATACCAGTGTTTTTTGTAGACGGATTAAACGAGAATACGTATCTACTCAGGCTGTACACTGCTTCCAGATACACCAAAGGAACTTGGGAAGAAGATAATGTGATTTACGATGATAAAAAGGCGATAGGTGGAACGAGAATAACCAGCTATTCCGTGACCCCCCTTTCAACCTTCTCCACCCATATTCCAGTGGCCAAAGATACTTTCTTCGTAACTGCCTCAGCAGATTATAATGCAGAGACAGGCACCTATCTGGTAGATAACTTCTCCTCCAATTACGGCGCATATTCTTCTGCTCACGAGTTTCAGGCTGAAAATGCCGCGTCAAACAATGTGGATGTGGACGTCTATGGAAAAGATGCCATCAGGCAACTGACCCATCGTGTAACTGATGGCGCCAAGAACGATTACGAGAGAGCTGTCATGATCAAAGAATATCTTCAGAAGAATTACGAGTACGATACTGCACACTGGACCTCCCCCCATCCGGTTTACGACTTCCTGTTTAAAGAGGAAAAGGGTCTGTGCAAGCATTTCGCATCTGCATTTATCGTAATGTGCAGGACAATCGATATTCAGTCCAGAGGAGTTTTCGGTTACCTGGCCAAGCCTGTAGGATACAACCAGACGGTTTATGCTTCTCAAGCTCATATGTGGGCAGAAGTTAAGTTCAAGGAGAACTGGATGGAATTCGATGCCACTCCACCACCGCCAGATAAAATACACACGGACACGGAAATAGATGAAATCGATAAGACGGCCAAGAGAGGGTCTAACTTCACAGTAGGCGGTTTCGTAAAGAGTGAGTATGGAGTGCCCACAGGCTACGTGGAAATTTATTTAAAAAAGGATAAGAACGAGGAAGGTCTTCTGGTGGATATTATACCTCTAAAGGAAGGGCGATTCAAACGCAACATTACGGTTCCTGACATCTCTGGAGAGTACCACGTGGTCGCTCACTATGTGGGGACACTGAGATATGAGGACTCCTGGAGCGACCCCATTATAAGAATATACGATACTGCAAGTTTAGAAGCGAACATACCAGATATAACTTCAAGGGACTGCCAGGTCACTGGCTCTCTCCACGACTATAACGGAACAGCGATCGAAAACGCCACAATATACCTTAAAGCCATCAAGCTGGAGCATTCTGGTAGAGTTAAGGTTCAAACCAACGCTTACAGAACTGAGACCAACGCTCAGGGAACATTCCAGTTCAATGTCCAGTTCGATGAGCCGGGCGAATATATCGTTAATGTCTCGTATCCCGGTAGCGAATACCTCTTACCATCACATGTAGAAAAGGAAGTTGAAGTTGGAGAAGTTCGTCTTTACCTGAACAACACCTATGCGGTTAGAGGAGAGTATTGGAATACCTCAGGCATTCTCTATTTCAATGACCGTGCATTGAACTCCATGGTCAATTTCAGGGGATTAACGAACACCATGGCGCAGGAAGGGAAATTCAACATCAGCACCAGGATACCTTATGATTTCTCTTTGGGCAAGACCAAATTGCGCTACGAAGTCTCGGACATGAACTACAGATCATATATCAACATCACAGTTAAAGCAAAGACCAGTCTGGATGTAGAGGTAAAGAAGGAAAAGAACTGGGTGGTCTTTGCATACGTTAGAGATGACAACGGCAACCCTGTTTCAGGAGAGGTCTCCATAGCCAATCATACGGTCTTTGCCCAAGAAGGAGTGGCAAAATTCGAAACTGAAGAGCTGCCCGAAAAGTTTGAGGTAGTCTTCCCCGGAAATGAAAAGTACCTGGGGTCTTCAACTACTGTTGACCGCACCAGTTTCCCCTACTGGACCTTTGTTTTGCTAATTCCGGTGGCAGCCTTCGCAGCCTATAAAATGAGGTTCCAGAAGCTCATTGTCGTTGACTGGGGTAGTGAACTACCTCCCATCTGGGATGTGGGTGAGGAGATAAATATTAACATTAGTTTAAAAAATGGGGGCAAAAGCATCTTGAGAGCGTCACTCGATGAGGAAGGATTGGAAGCAGTTGGTAAGTCTCTAAACTTGAATTTCGTTTTTCCCCAACCGGGCAACCACACCCTCGTAGCCGAAAGGTTTTTGCCGAATGGAAAGGTAAAAGAGGTCAGACAAGTGGAGATAAAAATAATGAGTTATAGCGATGCCATAATAGATACTTTTGGAGAGCTGGTCAAAATTGCAGAAGATAAGAAAAATATAAACCTTAGAGACGCTACAGCAAGAGAAGTGTTCAAAGCTATTGGGACCAGCAATGGAAAAGAGCTGCTAAACCTTTTCGAGTATGCGAAGTACGGGGATGAGATATTTACCAGAGATGATTTCTCCACAGCATATCATGCGTATCTGAATATTTATAGAGGGATAGAATGAGGCGGTTGATTGCGGAAATAATTACTCTAACCATCTTTTTCGTAGTTTTTTATGTGGCAACACTTTTTCAGCCCACTTATTTTGGCAAAACGGTTCTCACCATAGGTTTGCCTACAATCTTGGTTATCTATGCTCTCCTACTCGCTTATATTCTGCTGGGGTACAACAGATACACTATTCCCTTCAAACCGTTCTCTTTAGCTATAGCCATTTTCTTTATTCTAGAAGTAATTGCCTTTAACGCTTTCGATTATTCTCCTCTTCTCTATACATTTTTCCAGTCGAATAAATTTGATTTCCTGCTTCTTCTGGCATTTTTTGCCCTTGCTCATGTGGAAATACCGTTTAAAATCAAATATCAACCCTTGGTCACTTCTGCAGGCCTCATTCTGGCTGGTTACTTCGGGTATTCTCTCATCTCTACTGTACCCGTAGAATACTCTACAGAGCTGGGTATAGTTTTTCTATTGATCATGGTAGTTTTCTCCGCAACCGTGATCTCCAATATTACAGAAAATGAATTTACCAAGTGGCTGAGAAATTCCAGAAAGTTTTTGTTGCTTTTTATAATTATAGTTGCAGCCTATTATGTCTCTATAAGACCGCTGTTGGTGGAAAAGCCCGGTTTGATCAATTTGGTGGAGTGGGGTGCGGTGGTGATCATATTTCTGAAATTATTCAGAGACTATAAACGTAACCTTAATGTCGACGAATCTGAATTTATTGAGCCCCACAAACAACGTATCTCTATAAGGAGTGACGAGTGGGTTGAGGAGTTCAGAAGAGCCCAAGACAACTTTATCCAAAATGGTATAAAATCCCACTTTATCGCAGCCCTCACCAAACCCCTATTTGATATGGATTGGAGTGAAAGCAGGGTTGCCAGATTCATTTCACCAGTGGTCTCCCACACTGACAGGAGAGTTCCGTTTTTTTCTTTTAAATGGGAGAGAAAGATGTTAGAGAACAAGAATCAGAAGGATAGACAAGAAATTGTAGATGATCTAGTTGAAAGAATGAATAAGGAAGGTGTTAATATTGCGCGCTGAAGAATTTAGAGATAAAAGCCACAGGATTATTGATGCTGTATGCAGCGTTTACGTGGGAAGTGAAAACCACATTGAGAAGTTGCTTGCCACCTGTCTCAGCAACGGCAATGTCCTATTTGAGGACTACCCCGGACTGGGAAAGACCATACTGGCCAAGGTATTCGCCAGAGTTATAGGAGCGGACTACGGTAGAGTTCAATTCACACCGGACCTCCTCCCTTCGGATATTACTGGGACCAAGGTGTGGAGAGCCAATGAAGGGCGGTTTGTTCTGGTGAGAGGACCAGTATTTACCAACGTACTGCTCGCCGACGAGATAAATAGGAGCCCTCCCAAAACCCAGGCAGCACTTTTGGAGGCCATGGAAGAGAGACAGGTAACCATTGAGGGCGAAACCCATAGACTGCTGGAGCCGTTCTTCGTTATAGCCACTCAAAACCCCATTGAGCAGGAGGGGACTTATCCTCTACCCGAGGCTCAGATGGACAGGTTCATGCTCAAAATGAGCCCCGGATATCCGGTGGATATAGATTCAGAGGTCAGCATCCTCGATCGGAGGATAAGTTGGAAAAAAGATGATCCCACTGGAGATATAGTCCCCATCATATCCATAGAAGAGTTTAGAGAAATGCAAAAGTTTGTAGAGAACATACACGTAGGTGAAAGTGTTGTCAGGTACATAGCAGAGCTGATAAGGGCCACTAGAGAACATGAACTGGTAGAAATTGGTTCCAGCCCCAGAGGCGGTCTTGCTCTGCTAAAAGCATCTAGAGCTATTGCTGCTATAAATGGAAGGGATTTCGTTATTCCAGATGACATCAAGACCGTTGCAAGCGATGCTCTGTCACATAGGGTGCTGCTGGATGTGGAGTACGTAATTGAAGGTGAAAAACCAGAGAATATAGTAGACGAAGTCCTGAATAATGTAGAAGTCCCCAAGGACCTCAAAGCTTAGAACACAGCATGAGAATTCGAAAAGTTAGCTTTGTATTGATAAAAACATCAATTTTACTGGCTCTAACAGGAATTCTGATTTTGGACTACGAGCTGGTAGCACTTGCAGCCTTTCCTATTCTCCTGCTTTTAATACCGTACATTCCCTGCAAACTAAAGGCTGTGAAAGTCAACGTGAAAGGCGGCAAATACGTGAACGAGCCATTCACAGCCAGAATAAACCTTACTGCCAAAGGATTTGGTCTTTTAAAGGTTCAACACACTCTACCAGAATTCTTTGATATAACCGAGGGCCAAAATACAGTTCAGACTTTTGTTCCCGGAATCAAACACATACATATAGCCTATACAGCCAATCCCTCTAAAAGGGGGTTCTATGAGCTGAACAAAGTTTCTTACCAAACAGAAAACCCTTTGATGACCGGCAGGAAATCCTACGGTGAGGTAGAGGTTGGAGTAACCCTGGAAGTAAAACAGAGAATCCAGAAAGTGCTAAAAGTAGGTAACCTGAGAGGAATTGCCAAATCCCCCCTCCCCGATGTGGATATATCCAGGATCGGGGTTCCCGGAACCGATTTTAGAGAAATAAAAGAGTACACGCCCGGAGACCCCATGAAGTTCATTAACTGGAAAGCAACTGCCAGAAAAGACAAATTAATGGTAAATAAATACGAGGTAGAGGGTAAGAAAGCGGTATGGATATTCCTCGATGCCAACAGATATATGGTTCATGGGACAGCAATAAAAAATTATCTGGAGGCAGCGATAGAGGCAGCCAACTCCTTGACATACTATTTCGCTTCCAGAGGCTACAAAGTGGGGATGTACGTGGTAGGAAGCGGACAATTTCTCTATCCCGACACCGGACAGAGACAATTCAGAAGAGTCGGTGATACCTTACTTACCCTAGAAGCTTCAAACGATGTCGAGTCTTTTGACCATGCCCTTGAGTCCTGTAAACGCTTTTTGATCATCTACAATCCTTTAGTAATGTTTATTACCAGAGTGGAATACTCAAAACCTCTTGGAGCAATTTTAAAAATCTCCAGATTCTCCCAAAAGAAAAGAGTTCCCATAGATGTTATCGCTCTCAAACAAAGTCAGGAAGAAGAACTGGCCACCGTACTTCTTGAAACGATTAGGGATTCCATGGTCAACAGAATAAGATCAAGAGGGAGAGTCATAGAATGGGACATAGACACACCACTATCTAAAGTTCTGATGAAGCAAATGACACATAAATAACAGAATAAGAATATTAGTTCCATTTTTGCTATAATAGAAAGAAATGAAGAGAGAGACAGAAGGTATACTATACACTAATACACTAGTAAGTAAATATGACTAGTAAATATGATTCCCCCTCACACTTTCAGATTACCTAGAACCTTCACACTTTCAGATTACCCAGAAAGTAATTCATTGGTCAGTTTTAAGGTAATTATACCCCAAGGGGTCATCAATCTGAAACCTTTGTGGGGTATGTAAAAAATTAGAGGGAAATGTGGTAATATGGATGAGTCCAATAATGGGAATGAAACAGTTGAGCTGGAGGATTTACCTGGTGTAGGGCCTTCGGTGGCCGGAAAATTGCGCGAGGCTGGTTATTCAGCGATTGATGCTATTGCAGTCGCTTCACCAAATGAGCTGGCTACAGCGGCTGAACTTGGCGAATCGTCTGCTGGGAAGATTGTATCTGCTGCGAGGTCCATGGCTAAGGTGGGCGGATTCGAAAGTGGTGAAGACATACTGGAAAGAAGGAAGAAAGTCAAAAAGATTACTTCAAGCAGTGATACTCTTAACCAGCTTTTTGGAGGAGGAGTGGAAACCCAATCAATAACAGAATTGTTTGGTGAATTTGGATCAGGCAAAACCCAAATTTGTCTCCAACTGGCGGTGAACACTCAGCTTCCTGAAGAAGAAGGCGGACTCGATGGCTCGGTTATTGTTATCGACACCGAAAACACCTTCAGGCCTGAAAGGATAAGCCAGATGGCCGAATCAAAGGGTCTTGACCCCAATGAGGTTTTAAAGAACATAAATGTTGCTCAGGCATATAACTCCAACCACCAGATGCTTTTAGTGGATAATGCCAAGGATCTGGCCAATACTCTCAAAAGAGATGGTAATGATGCCAGACTGCTGATCGTTGATTCACTTATGTCTCATTTCAGGTCTGAGTTCGTGGGGAGAGGCACCCTTGCAGATAGACAACAAAAGTTGAATAGACATCTTCACGATTTGGTTCGATTTGGCGAGCTGTTCAATGCTTCTGTAGTGGTCACCAACCAGGTGCAGGCAAAACCAGATACTTTCTTCGGTGACCCCAACAAACCTGTGGGCGGCCACATCGTGGCCCATACTGCAACCTTCCGCGTTTACCTCCGCAAAAGTAAGGCTGACTTGAGAGTCGCCAGACTTATAGATTCACCCCACCTACCGGAGAGTGAAGCAGTTTTCAAGGTAACGGAAGGAGGAATAGTAGACAAATAATTTTAATGATTAGCCTTTCTTATTTATTTATTTTTATTTTTAATTGCTAAAACTTTTGGCTTGACTTGATTTGAATACCAACTTGATCTTGACTTGAATATCATGAGATTTGTTTTATTGGAATAAACAAGAAAGTGTTTGAAAGCCAGAAATGGGTCTGTGACCTCAGCTTCAAAACCCAATGGAATTTCAAGGGTCTATCTTTAAGTAGTGGCCTGCAGGAGGTGAGATCAATGAAATTTCACTCCAACGACTAAGGTTTTATTGCCAAATATCTGGCTTAAATGGATGATTCGAGTATCTAGATGCCAAGTAAGAGCAAGTTTAGGGTGAGATAAATTAAACATCCAAATTTTTAAATATCGCTAAATTTTGAGATAGTACCATAGAAATAAAAAACATAAGGAGATATCGAAAAGATGGATGCAGAAACTAAGAGGGATACAATTAAAGCACTAATCGGAATATTAGCAGTAATGGTAGTTGCATATGGAATACACTGGGTACTCCTTGGGCGCCCCTTATTTTTCTGAGGAATCAAGATTTGAATTTTGTACTAATAAGATCCATTTTCAAGCTTTCGATTTTTAATTAAATATCTTATAAATGGTAGATCCTGTATGGTGGACAGTAGAACCGGTAATTAAATTCATATGTGCCTAATTAGAAACCTATTTATATCTCAATTAACATAATATGGATTATATCCATATTGGAGGCAGAGCGATGAGCAGAGAGGTTATATGTATTGTATTAGCACTGGTGATATATTTCACTTACTTGGCATTCGTAACTAACCTGGCCTAATTGCAACATTTTTTATATATTAGGTTAGGAGACAAAAATTGTTGCTCAATTTCTGAATCTGAAATTGTTTTTGGTGAAGATAAACGTAAAATTGATTTTTATTTTAATCATTAGGGAGTAACTTATTCTTTTTTTTGAGGCAATTCTGATATGGCATATGAGACGAAATTTCTAAGTAAAAGTAACTACCTTATAGATGGACTGAAACTGATAAGTATCTTTCATTTCAATCAATTCCTTCATAATAGAGAAAGATATATGAAGGAAAAGAATCCGCATTGCTACAAGGAGTTGGTCAAAAGCATAGTTTAAGGAGAGTTATTAATGGCTGTAAGGAAAACTATCAATCTCACCAAGTTGCAAAAGGTAAAAGAACATCTTACTTCAAAAAAAGATTCATACCCCAGAAGGATTGGTCTGGTTATTGACGGTCCCAACATGCTGAGAAAAGAGTTCTCAATCAATCTATTCGAGATTCGGGATATTTTATTGAATTATGGAGATATAAAAGTTGCCAAGGTTTTCCTCAATCAGTATGCGGGGGTAAAACTTGTGGAAGCTGTTGAAGCCCAGGGTTTCACTCCTGTCATTACTTCAGGAGATGTAAGCGTCAAAATGGCTGTAGAGTCCATGGAAATGGTTTATAATGACACCATTGATACTATAGCTCTGGTTACCAGAGACGCGGACTTCAAATCGGTGCTCAACAAAGCAATGGAAGCGGGCAAAGAAACAATCATTATAGGAATTCAACCTGGATTCTCTACTGCCCTCAAAAACCATTCAGACATAGCAGTCATCCTCCATGACGAGGATTTTGAAGAACTTGAAGAAACTATGGAGACTGCTGACTCTACAGCTGATATTAATGAACCCGGAATCGACTCCAGTGACCATAGGTAGCCTGATTTGATTTTATCTTCACCATTAGCATTGAACCGCAGCCGAGTTCAACCAGCACTAAAAAATCTTGAGATGGTTTTTAGAAAATCAGACCTTCTTCGACTCGTCTGATCTCCTCGTAAAGGTCCTCATCAGTAAAATCAATGTCATTCTCTCTCAAAATTTCTTTCAGATAAGCTAAATCCAGTTCTCTATTAATAAACTTTTGAACTACTTCTCGAGTATTCCTTTCTGGGTATTCATACTCCTTCACAAACTCCATGAAATACAAAATGTAGTCATCAAGTTTTTGAGGATTTCTGGAGAGTACATAATTCTTGAAATCTGCGTAGGTTTGTCTAATCAGCTCTTTTTTCACTAAAACTTTAAATTCTTTTTCTGAGAAGTAGAATCTCTTTTTTGCCAGGAATAACCTCAGTTGACTAAGCCCCGATTTTTTTGAGTTACCTTCCACGAGGTTCTCATCGCCAGCGCTCTTATTTTTGTTGTAACCAACCAGCAGGTCTTCTAAATCAATTTTTTCCCAGTAGATATGGATATCGTTTTCTTCAATCATTCTCTTGACATAGTCAAACAGGTACTGATAAGCGGAACTTTCCAGGAACTCATTTTCTCTAAATTCAAACTTATCCTCTTTCTTAACCTCAATATCGGGTTTTAAACTAGTGAGACTATCTTTTTCTTTTTGTTTAAGGGTCTTTTCTTCCTGGAGAATTTCTTTTTCCTTTTCTTTTTCCTTTTCCTGTTTCACATCTTTTGCTTCATCCACTTGGGCGAACTCAATATCGGGCGATATTGGCCACATCGAGATGAAGAGCACTATTAGGGAAGATATGATAAAAACCAGAATAAATAGAGCAGGAATACCAATAAAATAGCTATTTAGCCCAACAATATGATGAATGCCAGCCCAGGAACCCGTTAGAGCAAAAATGAGAGAAATTATAAAGATTCCAGTAAACAGGTACAGAATTTTAATATTTCTCCTTCTTAATTCAATAGAATCCTTCATAACTCCCCAATTCCGTTTTTTAGATGAGTGTTTTTAGAAGGCAAGTAATTAATCTTTCTTTTAGAATTTCTTGAAGGATAGAAAAGTATTTCTTTTTTTTTCCTGTTACTGTCTGAGACCATATGATGCTTTACACCTATCAAACGTTTAAATCTATTTTATTTCCACATTTAATAGATAATAAATGTTCCTCTGAAGATACCTCTAGGGGCAACAAGAATAATCGATACCTTACTGGCAAAATTGTAAATAGTAAGATATGTCCTTCACCTTAGAGAAATCTAAAAAGGAAGAATTTCGGAAAAGAAACAGTGAACTTAGCGGTAAGATGCTCTGAGCGAATTCGAAAACGCCGCGAAGGTAACAAGCGGTTTTTTACTTTTAAAGTTATTTATAGGTTTTTTGCGGAACTTTGGCTGCACCTCAAGGGTTCACTTCAGTCACAATTCAGTCAGTTCCCAAGGTAATAACAACAGCTAATACAAATGTGGCCTGCAGCTAACTAAACTGCAAAATTCTCAATCTTTTTATTCTCATTTTTATTTTTGAACCGTGGCCAAAGGACCAACTCCAACCTGTACTATCCATTATTCACAAATCAGTCCAAATCAGTCCAACTGTGACTGATAATATAATTCACCTCCCAGGGGGTGACATCCTCTCCGCTGAATAAACCACACAGTTAGATTAGAACTCAAAGATACACTGGAGAGCATAAAGCGTATTGAACGAAGCTACAAGCTACTAACTGCAAGTTGTATCGTGGTAGCTTTCTGAAGATCTAATTTTTCCCGGCCTTTTTCCTTTATTATTTGATGTTACACTCTTCCTTCATCTATTTAAAGTGATAGGTAACTATAGTAAGTTACTAAATTAAGGATTTAAATTAAGTAATAGGGCTTTTGGTATAATTTTACTTCAAGCTACAGCTCTATCACATTTTCAAGGTCTTTGTATTTGGAGAGTACCTTCTTACCTTTTTCTGTTGTCTGATAAATTATTTTTCCGTTCGTATTCTTCTCGCTAAGCAATTCAGCATCCACTAAATGTTTAATGTATTGTTTAGCCTGTTTGAAATTTAAGTACGCAGAATAGACGATTTTGGTTTTGTTGGCGCCGTTCATAGAAGCTTCTAAGATACCCATCATTATCTCATAACCGGACCTTTTCTTATAATCCCACATAACAAACCCCCAAGTGAATTCCCCAACTGATCATTAGTTAGTTGCTGAACAATTAAATAGTTTTTGAGGTGCACCCCTAAAAGTGGACAAATAGTTAAGCTAATAGTAACTGATGGG